>JANOHI010000265.1:0-2781 GCA_031406385.1 Acidimicrobiia bacterium | reverse complement strand
GCAGTCGGGTTGGGTGGAGTCGATGACGACGAGCCCGTAGGTCCCCTCGACCTCGGCGAGCGTTGCCCGCACCGCCTCTTCGATCGCGGCACCCGCCGCTCGTCGGCGGCCGATCAGGTGGGCGAGGCATTCCGTGTCGGTCTCGCTGGCGAAGACGACGCCATCAGCCTCGAGCTTTGCCCGCAGCTCCGAGGCGTTCTCGATGATGCCGTTGTGGACGATTGCAACGTTTCCGGTGGCATCGAGATGGGGATGCGCGTTCACGTCGTTGGGTTCGCCATGGGTGGCCCAACGCGTGTGGCCGATGCCGAGGGTCCCGGCCATCGTCTTGGGCAGTGCTCCCTCGAGCTCGCGCAGCTTTCCCTTCTTCTTGACGACCTTCAAGCCCTTGGGTCCGTTGACCACGACACCGGCGGAGTCGTAACCCCGGTACTCCACCCGGGAGAGGCCTTCCATCAGGATTGGAAGGCATTGCTGGTTGCCGATGTAGGCGACGACTCCACACATGATCAGTGCACGTACTTTCTGCCTCCAGCGGGCAATGCTGAAATGGAGGCGGTCGATGACTGGACCGGATGGTTCAGCCGTAGATCAGCCGCCGGATCTGGCGGACCGTGAGCGACGGAGCGGCGAGGCGAACGAACCGAAGCTCGTCCCGGATCTGCTCGTAGATCGCGGCGTTGGCCAGAGCGGCCGATTGCAATTCGCCGTGCCGGCGTTTCACGAACACGTCGAGTGGTTCGTGGAAGAACGCCACGACCTCCCCGACCACCCGGACCGCCTCACCACGACTCAGCGTGGTGGTGCGAACGAGATGATCGAAAAGCTCGTCGAACGGGGTGTCCCGCGGGCGATCGGCCGACACAGCGTGGTCAGTCTGACGACCCCTCACTGGCACGTCCACCATTCTGCCCGAATTCGGGCAGAACTACCGCAACCCGATCGGGGTGTTCGGCCCGATCGCCGGACGATGGTCGTCCACGGGTGGGTGTTCGCCGTGGCCCGGAGTAACGCTCGGGTGTACTGAACGGCCGGTGCCCGCTTCGTCGCGGCGATCGCGTCACCGGTGGCCGGACACACCAGCCGCGTGTCCTCGGGCGGGCGGTAGGAAATGTGGCGCTCGTCGTCGGAGCACCCTTAGTTGACGAGCGGGAGTACTTCGGTCATGAAGCGCTCCATCTGCTCCTCGGCCTTCGAGTAGGGGTCGCCCAAGAGATGGGGGAAGATCGTGAGGCTCTCGACCCCGAGAAGGTCACGAAAGTCCTGCACCTGTGCCGCCACCCCTTCGGGGGTGCCGACGAGCATCGTGCGCTGCTCGATCGATTGCTCGAGCGTAGGGATGAGTCCGGGTGCGACAGGTCGACCGTCGGCGCCCATGTACCCGCGGCTCCAGCCGTAGGGGCCGAGAAACTTCCAGAACTCGTCGTGACCATTGCGCGACGAAGCCATGGCCTTTTCGTGCGTGTCCTCGATCCGGATACTGACGACCAGCATGCGCTTGTCGCCCTCGGCAAGGCGAGCGCCGTGGTGTTGTTCGTGGAGCTCGCCGTAGCGGTCCCACATCCGCTTGATGAACTTGGGATGCTGGTTCCAGAACACCGCGCCGTGATCGACGACAGGGACGTATTCGACGGTTGGCGGGCTGGTGACGGCCTGCCAGATTTCATACGGATAGACCGGGCGGGGCACAAGCGTGAGCTCCGACACCGTGGTGCCGCGATCGGGGATGCCCGGCTGGGGGATCTGGAAGTGCTTTCCCGAGTAAGAGAACTTCTCCATGCTGAGGGACCGACGGACGATCTCCATCGCCTCTTCGAACCACTCGCGGTTGCGGGCGTCGTCGGCCGCCTGGTCGGGGTTGTCCTGCGAGCCGACGGAAACGTGGTCGGGGTTCAGGTGGAGCAGCTCGCGGGGAACTGTGCCACGACCGACACCGAGGATGCCGCGGCCGCCTGACAGGTTGTGCATGGTTGAGAAGTCCTCAGCCAAGCGCAGCGGGTTCCACTGTGGGACCACGTTGAACATGGCGCCGAGGCGGATCTTCTCGGTCCGGGCGGCGATCCAGGCGGAAACGAGGATGCCGTTCGGGATGACCTCGTAGCCCTCGTACTGGAAGTGGTGCTCCGTCGTCCAGAAGCTGTCGAAACCGAGCCGGTCGGCGGCGACCGCCGTGTCGATGTAGTCGAGCGTGGCTTTCCAGCACGCCGCATTGTCGAACCGGCGGTCCATCGGCGCCGGCGCCCCGGCACCGGCGTCGGTCATCTCCACGCCCCCGAAGAAAAACGCACCAATCTTCATGCCAGCTCCTCTCGACGAATAGGACAACCCTAGCAAGCCGATATTGACGACATCTATACCGACGCGAACGATGTATCTCCCGGAAACCTCCGTCGGGGCGTATCGGGTTGATCCGGTTCAAAGGCGGCGGAGCGACACTAGGTGCAACGCCTACTTGGTGCTCCGCCACGCCCGTTCGAACGGCAGTCGCCAGGCGTAGGGGGCGATGAGCTGGTGGATGGCGTTCGGACCCCACGAACCTGCCGCGTACGGGCGCACCGGTGGAGGGGAGTCGAGAAGCCCCGAGGAGAGCTCCCACAGACGTTCGATGCCTTCGGCGGAGGTGAACAGGGTGTGGTCTCCGCTCATGGCGTCGTGGATCAGGCGTTCGTATGCCTCGAGCACGTCGCCTTGGCGCCCGGTTTCATGAAGGGCGAACTGGAGGCTGAGTTTGTCGAGTTTCATACCGGCACCGGGGCGCTTCCCGTAGAACGACAGCGACAT
>JANOHI010000186.1:0-1436 GCA_031406385.1 Acidimicrobiia bacterium | reverse complement strand
TCGAGATCGCGAACGCGGAGCCGAATGGCCTCGCCGGGCGGCAGTCGTTCCATCAACGTTCCTTCGAGGTCGCCCTCACCGCCTTGGAGCACGGTTTGCTCGTCAAGGCGCCGAAGCACCCGTAGGACCACAGGTACGGGCGGTTGGGGTGCTCGAAGTCGTTCACGTCGACGGCGTCAACCTGGTGTGGATCCACTCGTCCATCTCGAGCCATCGGTCGTCGAGCCAGCGGGCGGCATCGACTGCGTCGGTTGGGATCTCGCAGCGCAGATAGCGGCGGGCTTCGACCGTGACGGGCGTGGTGAGCGGAACATCGCGGACGAGGTCGCGGACTGCGCCATAGGCCTCGAGCCCGGTGTGCGAGATGACCACCACGTCGGTACCCGGGCACGCGTCGATTAGCGCCGTGAACCCTCCCGTTCTCGGCGAGAGGACGTGGCGGAGGTTCTGCAGCCGCTCGGCTCTCGCGGCGTCGGTCTTCGCAATACTGACGAGTGATCGTTGCGCGACATCGGCACGGAACAGCCGGCCTTCCGGGAAGATGATGGCCACGGACGATCCATGGATACCGCGGCCGAAGTGGGCGAGCTGGGCGCGCGCATCGGGTCCGTTGTCCCGGGGAATGAACACGGAGCCGAGTCGGCCGTAGAGCAGGTCGAAACCCGGATCGGCCAAGAGCTCGGCCATGATCACGCCGCGGACGTCAACCCCGCTGTCCAGATACAGCGCTGAGGGCAGGGACGCATCGAAGAGGCTCACATGGCGGCAGACGACGATCGCCGGGGCGGGTAGCAGTGCCGAGCGCGAGGAGTCATCGACCGAGATCCGGAGCCCGAGGAGCCGCGCTGCCCGGCGCACGAGCAACCTGAGTGACCACCTTTGGAGGCGTTGGTGACGACGGATCGAGGCTTCGCTGTGGAGTCTGGTCCCGAAGCCGGCGATGACCCAGAGGACCGGGGAACACAGGATCTCGACGCTGTCGTTGACGCCGTAGTGCAGCACGAAGAGAAACGTTCGAACCGTAGGGAGCCGTCGACGACCTCGAGCGATGTCCGAGACGGCCGCAACGACAACGATGAGGGGGGAGAAGACGATCGCCGTACCAGTTGCCGCGAGCATGATCGGAATGGTCCGGCTGCGCCGCTGCCACTGCTGCTTTCGACTCTCCACCCGGACCGTGTTCCCCATTCCTCCATCGTGCCGCTCGTCGTCGGCGTCAGGGACCCGGCTTCTCAGCTACCCGGTGCACGGCGTGTGTACTCGCCCGGCAAACGCCAGTGAGGGTCCGTCGATCGGTCAGGATGGATAGATCTTGCGCCGCGAAGAACTTCGAAAACGACTCCTGGAAGCTGGGGACACCGCTCGCCGCACCACCGAGCAGATCCTGACCACCCGGCGGGGTGGCACCCGGCCGCCGGCGCGTGTCGGCCCGCCGC
>JANOHI010000183.1:0-1910 GCA_031406385.1 Acidimicrobiia bacterium | reverse complement strand
ACCAGGCGACATCCTCGTAGTACAGGAACAACCGCTCGTCGAGCGGTCCGACCTCCTCGGCGCCGAACGCACGGCGGCGGATGAGTGCGGCGCCGAAGCATGCTCCGAACACGTCGTCGGAGCGGTCGTACTGGCCCAGGTCAGGCTGTCCAAGGCCGCGGTTCGCTGCCTCGGCGCGGCCGTTCACGCCGATGCCAATGGCATCGATGGTGTCCGCCCGCCCGGTCGGTCCGACTCCGTAGTTGTCGTCGAGGAGCATCTTGGGAGCAACGGCAACGACGTCACCGGGAGCTCCGGCCAGCCGGGCAACGCACAACGCGATTGCGTCGGGAGCAACCGTGGCGTCGGGGTTCAAAAGAAACACCGTGGAGCACGACGGACCGAGCGCAGAAACGCCGGTGTTGACTGCGGCGGCGAAGCCGTCATTGGACGGCCGACGGATCAACCGCATCGTTGCGTCAACCTCGGGGGCGATTGCCGAGGCGTTGTCGACGATCACGACCTCGCAGGCAAGCGGGCTGTGGCCATCGAGTGATGCGGCGATCGAGTCGAGACAGCGCCGCACGAGATCAGGAGGGCTCTCGAACGTCACCACCACGACACCGACCCTGCTCGAATCAGCCACACTGCGAATGTAGCGGTCCCCATCGTCTGACCCGCCTGAGCTGTGTCGGCCCGACGCGCGGACGGGTGGAGCCCATGGCCTCGCCGCCGGCGCTACGGTCGTTGCCCGTGCTCCGAGTGGCGATTGACGCAACGCCGCTGATCGGCATGCGCACCGGGATCGGCCAGTTCACCGCCGGACTCATCGACTCGCTCCATGCGAACCCCGGCCTCGACACGGTCGAGTTCACAATGACGTGGAGAGGTCGGGCATCCGGGGCCCGACCTCTCCCGGCTCGCCCGGCGAGGGCACTGTGGAAGCGTCTGGACTGGCCACCGATCGAGTGGTGGACGGGACCAGTCGACGTTGTGCACGGCACCAACTACGTCGTGCCGCCGGCTCGTCATGCTGCCGCCCTCGCCAGCGTGCATGACCTCACCGCGGTGCACTTTCCGCACCTCTGTGCGGCCGACACGTTGGAGTACCCAGGTCTCATCCGACGGGCCCTGCAGCGTGGCGCACACGTCCATTGCGACTCCCGGTTCATCGCCGACGAGGTCATCGACTGGTCGGCGTGCGATCCGGCGATCGTCCACGTCATCCATCCGGGCGTCCCGACCGTGAGCGCACGACCCCAACAGGTAACGGAGCACGCTCCGTTCGAGGGACACCCGTACGTACTGGCCCTCGGCACGATCGAACCACGCAAGGATCATGCGACCCTTCTCCGGGCATTCGCCGTCGTCGCACACGCGGACCCTGACCTTCTCCTGGTCGTCGCCGGCGCCGACGGGTGGGGACCGTCGTTCGCGTCGATGCTCGCAGAGATCCCCCAGAGTCTCCGGGCGCGAATCATCCGGGAAACGACGGTCGACGACAATCGCCGTGACACACTCCTCGCTCATGCCCGGGTGCTTGCGTACCCATCGCTGTACGAAGGCTTCGGGTTCCCGCCGCTCGAAGCCATGAGCGCCGGAGTGCCGGTCGTTGCGACCACCGCCGGTTCGCTTCCCGAGGTGCTCGGCGACGGGGCGATCCTCGTTCCGCCGGGTGACTCGGAACGGCTCGCCGAAGAGGTCCTTCGCGTCCACGTCGATGGGGTCGTCCGTTCTGACCTGGTCGGTCGAGGTCGTCGCCGTTGCGCCGCGTTCAGCTGGGAGCGATGCGCGAGCGAGATGGCCGATCTTTACGCCGCCGTGGCTCGGGCCCGACGATGATGCGCGTCGGCCTGGTCACCGAGCAGCTTCGTCGGCCGACCCCGGGAGGGATCGGCCGATACACCGAATGCCTCCTCGATGCGCTCGAC
>JANOHI010000159.1:0-29069 GCA_031406385.1 Acidimicrobiia bacterium | reverse complement strand
CACCCCTCCCCGCGATACCGAGCTCTTCGGTCATCAGGATTTCGACCGACTCGATGCAGTCGCTCTCCCAGAGCGCGTCGAGCGCCGCGTTGCCCTGACGGGCGAAGGAGAGCTGTTGTACCAGGGTCTTCTCGAGATAGTGATCGACGACAAAGATCTGGGGCGGCGAGAGTGTTGCTTCCAGGTCGGCATGCAGGTCCAACGCTGAGCGAAGATCGAACCCAAACGGCTTCTCCACCAGCAATCGGACGCGATCGCGGAGAACGCTGGCTCCCAGGCCCCGGGCAATCCCTGCGAACGCTGTTGGGGGAACGGCGAGGTAGCACAGCACCAGCTCTGCGTCCCCCACCAAAGCAGCTATCGCTTCGAACGTCTCCGGCTCGTCGTAGTTTCCCTTCACGTACGCCAGCGATTCCACGAAGGCCTCGAGGACGTCGCCGTCTGCATCGGTCACAGCTGAAACTGCCTCGGCCGCGGCGCAGCGCAGGTCAGACGTCGCCCAGTCGGATCGGCCCACTCCCACGACACTCCGGAACGGCCGCCCGGCGTGGGCAAGTTCATAGAGGGCCGAGAAAATCTTCTTCCGAGCGAGATCGCCGGTGACGCCGAACACCACGAGCGGCGGGCGTTTCGCTCCAACGTTCATGTTCTGTGCGTACCCGACGAGCCTTACGGCAAACACGGCGATGGCCCTCACGGTGCGTGATGTTTCGTTTTATCCCCGCAGGGGTAACCGGAAAAGGTCCTGGAGATTCGCTCCAGGCGGAAAACAAAGGACATCCCATGGGACTCTCCGTGAGCATCTTGTTGATCGCCATCGGCGCCATCCTGAAGTGGGCGGTCACCGCCTCTACCTCAGGAATCAATCTGCAGACCGTCGGCATGATTCTTCTCATCGTCGGCATCCTCGGCGCGGCACTCAGCCTTGCGTTCTGGTCGAGCTGGGGCGGCTTCTCACGCAATCCTCGTCTGCGCAGCGGCGAGGGACCGTACTAGGACCGGCGCATATCGCGCGTCTGCGCTGTGGCTGCTCAGACGCGCGATGCGAACGTGATCTCGTAGAACTAGGCGTTCGGCACAAGAGCGTCGTTGTGGCGTTCTCGGATCCGAACGGCCACGACCTTCACCGCACCAACCACCGGGACCGCGATCAGCGCCCCTGGCACTCCGAGAGCTGCCCCTCCGACCAGCGCGACGATCATGGTGGCGGCGGGCGTCATCGACACCGCCTTGCCGATCACTGCAGGTTGGATGACGTGATTCTCAAACTGTTGGTAGGTCAAGAAGTACACCAGGCAAGCGAGACCGACCGTGGGGCTCGTGGCAAAACCGAGGACGACGAACACCACACCACCGAGCAAGCCGCCGACCTGGGGAATCAGGTTCGTCATGGCGATCCACACTGCGGCGAGCGGAGCGAGGACCACGCCGAGGGCGAGCCCCACCGAAGCTGACATTACGCCGGCAAGCAGCGCGACAAGAAGTGAGCCGGCAAAGTACCGTCCGACAACGTCGATGACGAGCAGGGTTGACTGGTCGAAGGTGCGCCGTCGCTGGGGAACAAGGACGCGGCGGACCGAACGGACGAGTCGGGGCCCGTCCACCACCATCGACAGGGCCAGAAGGACGACGACGACCGTGGTCGTCAACATGTCCACTGCGCCGCCGAGCGCCCTGCCCATCCGGCCCGTGTCGCGACCGAGATCTGCGGGCAGATCACGCAGCCATTGCTCAACACGATTCCCGACATCGGCGTCCCGAAGGCGGCCGCCCACGAGAGGAATCTCAGCGAATCGGCCGGTCAGGCGAGGTAGCTCACGACCGAACGATTGCGCCTTGTTGGCAAAGGCCGGGGCGAGAAGCAGCCCGGCAGCGGCCAGGACGAGCACGAGCGCAGCGCCCACCGTCGCCACCGCCACACCACGATTGCCGTGCAACCGCCGGGCAAGCGGTCCGACGACCCGCTCGATGGCGAGTGCCATCACGAAGGCGATCAGGACGAGGACCGCCGTGCCGTGCACGGACCTCGCCCCCGCAACGGATACACGAGCGGCCATCGTGACTGCCCCGGCGCCGAGGAACCAGGCGGCCGTCGTCGTGGCCGGCCGATCAACGATCGACTGGTCTTCCGTCGCTTCTCGCGGCTCGACATCGGTCTGGGACCAGCGCTCATGAAGCTTGACGTATTCAGACCACAAGGCCGCGCCAAATGCGGCCAGAGCGACGCCACACAACGCGGTCCCGAGTCCGCCGACTTCGAAGCCGCAAACCAGAGCGACGGTACCGATGACCGGACCGACGTCCAGCATGCCGCTGCGGACCCAGCGTCGATGAGCGATCCGATCTCCGATCCACACCACCACAACGACGAGGAGACTGAGCCACAGCTTGGCGCCATCGGCGATGCCGACGAGAACTCCGACCCCGACAAGGGCAGCAACGAGACCGGCGCCCGGCACCAGCGACGCGAAAGCAAACAAGGCTCCGAAGACGGTTGCTCCGGGAACGGAAAGAGCAGACAACGCGCCCCCCAAGAAGGCACCGACGACCACGGCCTTCACCACCCAGAAGAGAAGCAGATCGCTGCCCCGGCGGTGGGCCCGCTCGATCAGCTGTCCAACTGCGTGGCGATTCAGCATGCGACCGCGTCGGTCCGGAACCCAGGTCAGCAGGCCGGAAAACGACCGCCGCCCGCCAGCGCACAGGAAGCAGGTGAGGACCAGTCCGGCAATGAACGCTGCGCCGCGGGTTCCGGCCGTCCGGGCGACCTCAGCCGGTGTTCCGCCGGCGATCTGGCCGGGGAGGCTGGTCAGCGTGCGTTCGACCTTGGTTCGGAGGCCGAACTCACGAACCACCTGGCCCATTGCTTCCGAGCGCTCGAGACGGCGAATCGCCCGGGGAACGATCACCTGCAGCGTGGCCGTTCCGCGACGGAACTCGTCAAACAGACGCCAAGCCACCAGCGTGACGCCGCCGGAAAAACCGATCGTGGTGACGGCAATCGCGCCACGATGGCCAACGACCTTCTCCAATCTGGCGATGACGGCCGCCGCCAAGGTGGCACCCACCGCCGCGGCAACGGTCCAACCGAGTACGCGCGTTGCCCGTTCCGCAATCGACAAAACGCCGAGCGCGACCACCACTCCGCCAGCTGCAGCCGCCGCCGCACGAGGGCCGAGGGACGCCATCGTGCGGGAGCTGCGACCCGGGTTTGCGCTAACTGCCAACGTGATACACCCGCACCGGCCGCGGACTTCGCTTCATCGTTTCGCGTTGACCAGGATTCGTGGAACTGAAACGTGGTCCCGGGACTGTTCGGTGGCCGTGCAAGATCGATAGTGAACTCATAGACGCCTCTTCCGCAAAGAATCGACCTTCCCAGGTGGAGATCGGCAAGCACGCCTCGCTCCGAACTCTAGAGGTCGCGGTCAAACCTGACCGTAACGTGCACTTCGGGCCGACGTTCCTCCTGCTTGGCCATGGCCTCCAGGAGTGTGACGTCGGATGATGTCAGTGGAGGCTGGACGATGGAGCGGGGCCATAACTTCTGTGTGCTTACGACCGTCACCTCGAGCGAATACAGCAGAACCTGCGTCCCCAGCACGAGAAACCACAGCAGTCCAAGCGCCGCCCCGATCGCGCCGTAGAGCTGTGAGCTGCGGCGCAGTTGGTGATTGACCAGCCGCAGACCGAGAAGCTGGAGCGCCTGCCAGCCGAACGCCGCAAGGACCGCTCCGGGCAACAGATTTCTCAAAGGGAGCGACTTCGGGCTGAGGAGCCAGAAGACGACGAGGAACAGGCCCATGCTGACCGCAGTTGCCGCCAGTATCCCGAAGGCACCGGCAAGGATCGAGTTGCGCACCAACGAGCCGACGAGACCGAGAGTGGCGCTGGCCAAGACCCCGACGACGATCAATCCGAAGACGCCGAAACCTCGGGTGATCCGGCGAACGAACGACGGTCGATCCTTGTGGGGAACATGCCACACCTCGTGAAAGGCGTATTGCAACGACTGCGTCACTCCGAACCCTCCCCACAACAGCCCGGCGAGGCCGATTCCCAGCCCGAGTCCACTCCCCGGAAGCGCTCGCTCGTTGCTCGTCAGTTCGGCGCCGACAACGGGGAACTGGGCCACAGCAGATGTTCGGATCCGGTCCGCAATCGCCGGGTGGCGTTGGGCCAGAAAGGCCGTCGCCGTGACCACCACGAGCATGAGCGGGAAGAACGCAAGAAAGGCCGAAAAAGAAATGAGTGCGGCCAACTGGCCACCCCGATCGTCACCGAACTTCTTGATGACCCCGAAGACGAAACCCGCCGGCACAGATTTCTGCTGCCATGCGTCAACGGCCCGGATCGCGCGATCGGCTGGATTGCGCCGACCCTGGGGCGCTACCGCCTCGGTGACATGTTGAGGTTCGTCTGATCCATCAGGTCCGTCAGGCACGCATCATGACTACCCCGATCAGCTTCGCCCGAACCCCACACCGCCAGAAGCTGCTTCGATGGAGCCGCCGCACTTCCGCCTTCGCCGGAGGTTTTCAAAGCCCACCGAACGGGCATGAGCGGCACCAATGGATCTCCACGATGGAACACCATTCTGGCCCAAACGAGATGGACTACCCACGGTTCACGAACCGCTTCGCGCCAACGAAACATGCGAGGTCATTGTTGGGGGTGGCATCACCGGGGCACTGATCGCTCTCGAGCGCCCTGTCGTCCATCCGAGCTGACGGATCGATCAACGCGACAGCTTCCGTGCGGACCGCACTGCGAGGGAACCGTAGGAGACAGACGCCGTGCGAGGTCGCGATTCTCGGACGCGGGGCGAGGACATCGCCGAAAACTCCCGAGTTTCACCGATGGAAGATCCGGGCATACGTCCGTCACCAAAGGTGACGGCGTCGCGTTCACCTTGTCAAGAGATCCGGAGGATCGCTCATGTCACTTTTGTCATCCACAACTCTTCTGATCGGACATTGATCATGGGTACGTTGTTATCTATCGCCGCAGTCATCCTGGTCGTTGTCGGCGTCATTACGGTGCTTTCGGGTTCCGTAATCGCCGGCATCGTCTTGATCGTGATTGGCTGCATCGTCGGTCCAGGCGGGTATTCCCTCTCTCGTCGCTGATCAGGCTCTCAGTGGCGGGGCACGGAAAGAGCAAGACCCCGGGTAGGCCGGGATCTTGCTCTTTCACGAACGCAAAGCAGTCGTCATGCTTCCCGCGACGGGGAACCTGGTCAGCCGACGATGCTGACCCCGCCCGGGCCGACAACAAGCCCCAGTGCGATGAGTATGAGTCCGTTCACCAGCTGTCCTCGGACAACCATCATGATGCCGGCAATCACGAGGATCGCTGCGGCGATCCAGAGAAGGGTAAGCATTATTGCTCCTTATACGTGGGCGGTACGACCTGTCTTCTTTACCCCTGCTGCCCACGTTCAAACCCGCGAAGTGATCGGGATACCCGCAAACCAGATGTTCCTTGAGATGTCGAATTCAACCGAACGGTTGGCCATCAAGTGATGAGATCATGAGCTCACGTGGCAGTCGTCCCCGAAGGGGGCGACGGCAACTCGGGCTCCTCTTCGTACGGCTCGCTACGGCCGTCGGAGTCCTTCCCCTCTTTTCCATGCGCGCCGGGCGGACGGGAAGCCTCTCGTTCCTCTTCGCGTTCTGCCGATTCCGACGGGTCCGATGGTGTTGGTTCTTCGCTCTACCCATGACAGTTGATCTTTCGTTGGAAGTGATGACGCGGGGCGCGTGTACCGCCTCACTGCTACCCCCGGGACTCCGCTCCAAACACCACGGCGCGCCGATGGGGCCTGGTGTCATCGTTGTTGGCGAAGCCACTCTCCCGCTAGACGCGTCGGGGTCCGGTATACCGACAAACGCCTCCAACGCGCTGCGCTCTACGAGTCGCTATGGGCGCCGAGGAGACTCAACAGGTCGTCTGCATGCTCTTCCTCAACGGCGAGAATCTGCTCGATGAGCGTACGAGTCGTTGGATCGGCGTCGCCCAGCCATCGAGCAATTTCTGTGTAGACCTCGATAGCAATTCTCTCGGCGACCAGGTCCTCGCGAAGGAGTTCCACAAGCGATTCCCCGTTCTGGAAGTGGGAATGGGAACGCTGGGCGAGGGTGGCCGGATCGAAGTTCGGCTCTCCCTGCAGCTGGACGATGCGTGCGGCGATCCGATCGGCGTGCTGTTGTTCTTCTTCGGCGTGTTCGAGGAACTCCTCGGCAACCGACTTGGCGGCGAGGCCTGTCGCCAAGAAGTGGTGAGATCGGTAGCGGAGCACGCACACGAGCTCGGTCGCCAGAGCGTCGTTGAGCACTTCGACGACCCGCTCACGCTCTGCCCCGTAGGCGTCGGTAAGCGGCCCCTGCTCGAGGTTCTTCCTGGCTCGTGCCTGGATATCGGAAATGTCGAGGACGAAAGTATTCATCGCGACGAGCTACCCAAGGGCTCTCCTCTCGAAACCTGACTTCCCCTCAATGGCATTCTTCAGTTGCGCATCCCTTGCTCAGGACTGGTTGTCGCCTTCTCGTACCACCAAGACCGGACACGGCGCGTTCTTCATCACGTAGTCCGAAACGGAAGGATGGAAGAGGCGCGAAAGCACCGATTTCTCTTCCCGGCCGACGACGACGACATCGACTCCGAGGCGCGCCGCTTCCCGGCAGATCACCAAGCCTGCGTCGCCCGTCGCCATGTCGTGAGCCGCGCCGTCCGGGAACGATTCTGCGGCCGCGACCACGTTGCGCTCCGCGTCTGCTTCGATCGACGCAGTCAGCGAGTCCGACGGCACAGCAATGATCCCGCCAAGCGGGACACCGAAGGCGAACGGAGGAAGTTCCGCCGCGCTGAGAATGATGTGCTCTGCGTCGGGGAACAGGGTCCGAGCGGCTTGTGTCGCCTGGTGAGCGGACTCGGTGTCGTCAACGGCAATCAGTATCTTCATGAACGACATCGTGCCCCGCTACGCCGGGGTTGAAACGGCCTTGCGGCAACAGTCAAGGCCCTGTGGTTCGGCAGCCTGCGCCCTGGGGGGTGAGCGCAGGCTGCCAGATGGTGAAGGGGTCATCGTGACCAGCACAGGACCTGTGTGCCACGGGTCTACAGATACCCTCAGCAGTTGGTTCAAACACCGAGCTATCGGACAACCCCCGAAGCGCTGCGCTGGTGTTGGGATCGTCCAACGCCGCTGCCGGCCCGTAGGCCGATCGAAAGAGTGCTGCGTGTCGACACGGGGTGGCCACAGCCAACAGGATCGACTGGTCCTCGGGGTCGGCCGCGCGTTCGAAACGGACCGTGTGCAACACGGACGCCTCCTGAGCCGCCACGTTCTGACCGCAGCTGCAAATGAAGCTGGCGTCCGGTCCGGTCACCAGGTCATGGAGAAAGCCAGCCGTTCGCAGCCGCTGAACGGCATCGAGCATCGTTTCCATCAGCGACTCCGAACCTGTCTCATGAGTCATCTCCGTTCCACGGGGATGAGCGACGCGTTGGTCGTCCGTCGCCATCTACCCCGTTCACGGAGAACCAAACCAGTTCGTTGCACGAGCGTTTCACTGTTTCGACCGAGGGGTACTTGTCAGTCGTGAGCGTCGGTGCCCCTCTCGTCGACGAGGTGTGTAGCAGTGCGACCACAGGCCTGACGGCTGCCGAAGTCGCCGGCCGACGTGCCGCGGGTCAGGGCAATGCCCTCCCCGACAGGGAAGGGCGGACCATCGCCGAAATCCTTCGAGCCAACGTGCTGACGAGATTCAACGCCATCCTGGGCATCCTGGCGTTGACCGTTCTGATCATCGGCAGTCCAGTCGATGCACTGTTCGGAATCATCGTGGTGCTCAATGCGGTCATCGGAATCGTCCAGGAATTGGCGGCCAAACGCGCTCTCGATCGACTTCGTGTTCGGATTGCTCCGACCATCACCGTCATCCGCGACGGCGTCGATGTAGTGCTCCCGCCCGCCGAGATCGTGCTTGACGACATCCTCCGACTCCGCGCCGGAGACCAACTTCCCGCCGACGGGCGCGTTCTCGAAGCTGATGGCCTGGAGACCGACGAATCAGCGCTTACGGGAGAGGCGGACCCGGTGCCAAAGAAGGTGAACGATGAGGTCCTCGCCGGCAGCGCCGTGGTCGCCGGATCGGCACGTGTTGTCGTGATCCGCGTCGGGAACGACGCATGGATTCAGAAGCTCGTGATGCAGGCTCGTACGTACGCGCCCACGCATTCCGAGCTTCGCAACGGCGTCGACCGAATGTTGCAAGTCATCGGTTGGGCCCTCGTTCCTCTCACCGCACTTCTGTTGTGGAGCCAGCTCCGAGCCGACCGGAGCACCAAAGACGGCTTGGTGTCGGCCATTGCCGGCGTAGTGGGGCTCGTTCCGCAGGGCCTCGTGCTCATGATCAGCTTGGCGATGGCCACCGCCGTTCGGCGGCTGGCGGCCGATCACGTTGTGGTGCAAGAACTGCAGGCCGTTGAAGGCCTCGCTCGAATCGATGTGTTGTGCATCGACAAGACGGGGACGCTCACCACCGGGCGGACCACGCTCGACGCGCTCGAGCCCTTGGGCTCCACGTTGGACGAGCTCCGCAAGGCCCTCGCGGCCTTGGCCAAGGCCGAGCCCAGCCCAACGACAGCCATGCTGGCGATTGCTCCCGAGGTCGGCGAGGCGCCGTCGTGGAAAGCGACATCGCAGGTTGCGTTCTCCTCGGCACGCAAGTGGAGCGCAACCTCGTTCGACGGGCACGGTACCTGGCTGATCGGCGCGCCGGAGATGCTGCTGGCCGCTAGTTCCGGCCCGCCGATCGACGCCGCTACAGCACGGGTCGGGGAACTGGCTGCCCAGGCCAAACGGGTGTTGCTCGTCGCGCACGCCGACGGTCCGGTGATCGGCGAGGATTCGCTTCCCGCCGACGTCGAGCCGATGGGGTTGGTCGTTCTCGTCGAGGAAGTGCGGTCCGATGCCGCCGCCACGCTCGCCTACTTCGCCGAGCAAGGTGTCGAGGTGAAGGTGATCTCCGGTGACAATCCGACAACCGTGTCGGCGGTCGCCGTTCAGCTCGGGGTCCGAGGCGCGGAGAAGTTCGCCGATCTACGTTCGTCGACGGTGTCGATCGACGAGCTCGCGGAGAACACGACCGTGTTCGGCCGGGTGTCGCCCGAGCAGAAGCAGGAGATCGTCAAGGTGTTGCAACGCGCCGGGCACGTCGTGGCTATGACGGGCGACGGCGTCAACGACATCCCCGCACTGAAAGCTGCCGACATCGGCATCGCCATGGACACCGCTACGGCGGCTACCAAAGCGGTGGCCCAACTGGTGCTACTCGACGGGCGCTTCGATCGTCTCCCGGGAGTCGTGGACGAAGGCCGCCGCGTGGTGGCCAACATGGAGCGCGTGTCATCGCTGTTCGTCTCCAAGTCGGTCTACGCCGCCATCTTCGCCTTTGTCATCGGAATCTCCGGCGCGGTGTTCCCTTTTCTCCCACGCCATCTCAGCCTCGTCTCCGAACTCACGGTCGGTATCCCGGCGTTCGCGTTGAGCTTTCGCCGAGCGGACGCCCGAACCCGGCCCGGGTACCTTGGCCGGGTGCTCCGGTTCGCCGTGCCTGCCGGTCTAGCGGCCGCCGTCATCACGTTGACCACGTATTGGCTCGTCCGCTCGCGCTTCATGAATGGAACCCTCAACGAAGGGCGGAGCGCCTCGACCTTGGCCCTCGGCTCGGTCGCGTTCTGGCTTCTCTACCGGCTCATGCGACCCCTCGACCGCTTCGACGCCGCACTCCTCAGCAGTCTCGTCGCAGTCGGCGGGATCATCGTTGCCACCCCGGTGACGCGCCGGTTCTACGCCCTTGATCTTCTCCCCATCAAGGACGCATTTGCCGCAGGAGTGGTGACCGCAGCGAGTGTGGCGGTCCTGCAGGCGTTCCTACGCGGTCGTCGGCCTCACCCATCGGAGGAGTGACCCCGACCGGCGGGAGACTCACCGGTTTCGACGAGTCTCTCCGCGACCGATCGCAGCCTCACATTCAAGCGTTGCGACGCACGGCGCAGTACGTCGAAGGCCAGGTCGGCGGTGATGCGCTCGCGCTCCATCAAGATGCCCTGGGCCTGACCGATCAATTCGCGAGTCCGCAACGCGTCGGTGAGATTGGCGACGCGCTCACTGTCAGCAGCGCGTTCCTCGGCCAACTCCAAAGCGAGACGGGCAAGAGTGGCGAAGAGCTGCCCCTGTGCTCGATCCGTAGCGCCAAACGCAGACGGTAGGTGTGCATATAAATTCAGAGCGCTCAGCCTCTCCACCGAAAGGGAGTACGACAGCACGCTGCGCACTCCAAGTGCGGCGGCCTCTGGTCCGAACGTCGGCCATCGCTCGTCCACGGCGAGATCATGGGCGTAGAACGTGGAACCCCGCGCGGAGGCATCTATGCAGGGCCCCTCATGGGCCTCGATCTGCAGACGATCGAGGGTGTCCGCCAGAGATGAGCTCGCCGCTGCAGTGGCCACCGCTCCCTCTCGCGCCAGGAAGACCCCGGCGGCATCGCACCCGTCGATGGTCTCCGCGGCGAGGGCGACGATGTTCTGCAATGTCTCGACGACCGACCCCGGCCGCAACAACTGCTCAGCCACCCGGGCAAAGCTCTCCTCGAGGTGTTCGAGGTCAGTATCGCTGGCCATGGTGACAAGTCCACCACGTCCCGACTCAGTGTGCCTCCCGCATCGACGCCCCGAGAGTTCGGTCTGAGGATCACTGGTACGATGAGACTGCGCCTTCGACAAGCAGGGTTCGAGAGGGGTCTCGGCCGCTCGCAACCACCCGTGAAAGCTGTCGGTCATGGCCTCGAAGGAATCGGCGTTCCTGGCTCCGCAACCCACGTCGCTAGGCGATTTCGGCATCGACATCGCCTTCGATGACAACGTGACCATCGTTTCCGTGACCGGCGAAGTTGATAAGTGTTCCGCTCCCACGCTCACTTCGGTGCTCGGTGCGCTTACCGACGCAGGCCACGTTCGCGTCGTTCTCGACGTTACCCGGGTGAGCTTCTTCGGCGGCTCGGGCCTGGGACTGGTTTCGGTTGCATCGCTCCGCCTCGAATCGTTGGCAGGCACCTTGACGATCCGTGGCGCGTCGGCCGCCGTCCGGCGCCTGTTCGCCCTTCCCGGCGTCGGTGTGGCGCCAGGTGTGATGTTTGTGAGCGCGCCGCACTCCGATCTTGGTACCGAACAGCGGGCCGGGGACCGCACGGCGATTCTGGCGAGCCCGCAACCATCACGTTCCGATCTCATCCGCTCGGTCGCGCCGGCGACCAGCACGCAGGTGATCGACGCCGCCCTCCAGCTCGTGACCGTGCTCGCCGCAGCCACCGTCGACGGAGCCGACGGGGTGAGCGTCACCCTGGCACGGAGCGGACTCTTGGTGACTGCGGCAGCAACCAACGACACCGTTCTGCGGATGGACGAACATCAGTACCGCACGGGCGAAGGGCCCTGCCTGGCGGCGGCGGCCGAGGGACACTGGTTCCACGTGGAGTCCCTCGCCGAAGAACGGCGATGGCCCGACTTCGTCCCGCTGGCCCTCAACGAAGGGATCGCCAGTGTGCTGTCTACGCCACTGCTCGTGGCCGAGCGCCCGCTCGGTGCGCTCAACATCTACTCGACGACCGAACACGTCTTCGGTCTGGAGCAACAACAACTCGCTGCGCTCTTCGCCACCCAGGCCGCGACGATTCTCACCGACGGCGGCGTTGATCTCCTCAGCGCCGATTTCGCCACCCGGACCTCCGAGGCGTTGCGTGCACGCGAGGTCATCGCACTCGCCCAGGGAGTACTCATGGCCCGCCAGCACGTGGGTCGTGCTGAGGCAGCCGCCGCTCTGCACCGTGCAGCACGAGCAGCGGAGGTCCCCGTCGCTGCGTATGCGGCCGACGTCGTGGCGTCGACTCATGACAAGAGCGGCACAGGTCGCTGAGCTCTCCATGGACGAGCCCATCGATATTCTCGAAAAAGCCCGTCGCGACCTCGGTCTTTCGGTGGACGATCTCTGGTTGCGCTACTTCGCCCTCGGCGGCATGAATGCCGCGCTGGAAATCGAAGCGATTCTGTTCGGGGCCCTCGTCTCCGATGACCACAATCGCGACATCATCGCGGTTGCGCTCAACGAGCGATTCTCCGAACTTGGCGGAGACCACCCGGTCCGCTACTCCGGAGACGTTCCCGGCGACCATCCACCTGTCGTTTGACAGCCCCGTTTGCGGGGTACCGCTTCGGGCATGCCCGAACTCACCGATCTTTCCGAGCAACCACTCGCCTTCGACGTCGAAAGCAGCAAGGAGAAGCGTCTTGGCGCGTCCGCCTTCCGGGGCCGTGTCCCGGTTGTGCTCGCCTTTGTCGGGGCACACGGACCGCGTGCCGACTCGGCGATCATCGGTCTCGATAGTGCCCTCATTCGCTTCGGTGAGCGGCGCATCCAGCTCCTCGTGGTGGTCGATGGTTACCCGTCGGAGGCCGCCGCACGACTTGGCGTGACGGTTCCGTTGATCACCGACGATGGTCTTGCCGAGGAGCTCAACGCCCAGGTGGACGACCACGGGGGGATCAGTGTGGTCATCCTCGGCAATGACGGCCGAGTTCTCGATGTCGAGCGCCAGCTGCCCTGTAAGGATCAGGCATCGGCAATCCTTGTCACGGTTGAGCGGCTCGCAGCCGAGTTTCCCGATCTCTTCGAGGTCCTCCCCGAGAGTGATGAGAACGCGGAGTCGATCGACGATTCGACCAACGTCAGGGAAAACGGTGACGCCCCCAGCTTCCGTCAACGTCTGGCCTGGCTCACCGGTGACCGGCAGAGCGAGGCCAAGGCGCTCGCCGACACGGTCGGCGCGCCGCCTGCCGAAGCCGAGACCGTTCTCGCAGCAGCGAAAAAGGCAGTCAGCGACGCCCACGGCGACTCGTCCGTGGCCGAGAGCGATCCCGTCACCAGCGACGTGGCCAATCGCGATGACGTGCTCGAAAAGCTCTGACCGTGCGTATTCGCTGGCCGCTACGGGAACTTCACGATCCGGCGACGACAGTATCGCCGCGTGATTCGGCTCCGAAGCCAAGCCCTTCGCGAGTTCCCTGGCGGGTTGAGGGTACGGAATTGCCGCCGCCCGACTCGAAGCCGCAGAAATCCCGACCCGCGGGCGGGCTCCCTCGCTGGGTGATTTGGATCGGGGGCGCACTCCTACTCAACTGGATCCTCGCATCGGCGTTCACGCGCGACACGCCGCCAACAACGATCACATACAGCGAGTTCGTCCAGCAGCTCTCCGCGGGAAACGTCTCGACGATCAGTGCCAAGGGCGACTCCATTACCGGCAAGCTTCGTAAGGAGATCGTCGTGAAGGCAAAGCGCACGACAACCTTCGCGACGGAGCGGCCGGCGTTCGCCGGTGACAACCTGCTCGCCAGCCTGCAGGCGAAGAACGTGGTGGTCACCGCCAAGCCGCTGGTGTCGGACTCGCCGCTCTGGGCCACGCTTCTCGTGAACTTCGGCCCGACCCTGCTGATCGTTGGGCTCGTCGTCATGGGAACCCGCTCGATGCGCAAGTCCGGTGGTCTCGGCGGCATCGGAGGTATCGGCCGGTCGAAGGCCATTCGCGGCGACGAGCTGGGCACGACACGCGTCACGTTCGCCGACGTCGCGGGGATCGACGAGGTGGAGGAACAGCTCTCCGAAATCGTCGAGATGCTCCGCAATCCGGCCAAGTATCACAACGTGGGCGCCCGACTCCCGCACGGCGTGTTGTTGTCCGGGCCTCCTGGCACCGGCAAGACCCTGCTCGCGCGCGCCGTCGCCGGCGAAGCGGGTGTTCCGTTCTTCTCCGTCTCCGCCGCCGAATTCATCGAGATGATCGTGGGAGTCGGCGCCAGCCGCGTGCGTGATCTCTTCGATCAGGCGAAGAAGGTGGCGCCATCGATGATCTTCATCGATGAGCTCGACGCAATCGGTCGGGCGCGAGGCGGTGGGGCGAGTTTCGGCGGCGTCGACGAGCGAGAACAGACTCTCAACCAGATCCTCACCGAGATGGACGGGTTCGCCCAGACAGAGGGTGTCGTTGTCATCGCGGCAACGAATCGGGCCGACGTTCTCGACCCGGCCCTGCTGCGGCCCGGCCGATTCGACCGTCGCATCGTGGTGAATCCTCCGGACCTGGCGGGACGAAAAGCGATTCTCGAGATACACGCACGCGGAGTACCCCTCAACGATGACGTATCGCTCGCTCAGGTCGCGGCGACTACGCCAGGCATGGTCGGCGCGGACCTGAAGAACCTGGTGAACGAGGCCGCGCTTCTCGCCGCCAAGAACAACCGCGATCGACTCCAGCCTTCGGACTTCTCACAGTCCCTGGAGAAGATCATCCTCGGGGCCGAACGCCACATCACCATTTCGCCGAGCGATCGTGAGCGGACGGCGTACCACGAGAGCGGCCATGCCCTCCTCGGGATGTTGCTGCCGGGTGCTGACCCGGTGCGCAAGATCTCCATAATCCCGCGTGGCAATGCCCTCGGCGTGACCTTTCAGACGCCGGACACCGACCGCTACGGGTACGACGCCGAGTATCTCCGCGGCCGCATCACCGGCGCCCTCGGCGGCCGCGCCGCCGAACAACTGGTCTACGGTGCGGTGACCACGGGTGCGGAGTCCGATCTTGAGCAGTGCACCTCCATTGCCCGCCAGATGGTCGGTCGGTGGGGCATGTCCGAAGCGATAGGACCGGTCTCTTTGCTTCCGGCGGCCGACGGGCAGATGCGATTCCCGGGCGATCCGCGATCAGCTTCCGACGCGAGCCTCGAACTTGTCGATGTGGAAGTGCGTGCCCTCATTGACCGCTGTTACGCAGACGCGCTCCAGCGGCTGACCGAACATCGTCCCCAGCTCAATCAACTCGCCGCCGCACTGCTCGCCGCGGAGACCCTCGACGAGGTCGCCGCATACGCAGCTGCCGGTATGCCAGCCCCCACCATCGAATCAGTCACCCTCGAATCCAAGCCGTAACTGATTCAGCTCGGACCGGGCAAACGGAGGGAAGGCCGCTGTTACCTCGGCCAGTTCCAAGCCGAGCCCTTCGGGTTCGTAGAGCGGTGTCAAGCCCCAGGGGCCGATGCAAGCCAGCTGCGGTAGTGCGCCGCGCTGGCGGCACTGAACACCGAGGAGTCGAGGTCCGCGATCTGCAGGGCGGCACGCATGGACGATCGCAGAACGTCGAGAGCGATGAACTGCGCTCGTGGCTCGAGGGTGAAGAACGCCGCAGTGACGTCAGCGTTCTCGTCGCGCAGCGCCTGCCCGAACCACCGCAGTGACGCGTCCAGCGATGCATTCGCCGATGACTTCGCTAGGGGTGCCACGGTGACCACGGACTTCGACATGCCTGCTCCTCGTGCGATTGTGGTACGGCTTATTCCCGGTTACCCGGACGATGGCAGGATCAAACCGCGAGGTCGAAGTGGCGCCGGCCGACTTCCGCTCTACTGCGACAGAAGACCGGCGACCACGTTGATCGTCACTGCGACGATCACGGCGCCGAAGACGTAGGACAGAAGGGCCTGGCGCAACACGGTGCGGCGAATCGTGCGGTTCTTGATCTGGGTGTCCGACACCTGGAAGGTCATGCCCACAGTGAAGGCCAGGTAGGCGAAGTCGAGATAGTCCGGGCTTTCCTGGTCGCCGAAGTCGATGCCGCCTCGACCTGCGTCGGAGTAGAACTCGTGTGCGTACCGCAACATGAAGACTGTATGGACGACGGTCCACGAAAGCGCGACAACCGCGACGCTTAGCGACGTCAGTACAACCTCACGCCAGCCTGTGAGCCTGGCCGCCCTGACGAGCCCGAACACAACACCGGCAAGACTCATGAGCGACGACGCGACGAGAAGAGCACCGGCTTCAGCCCGCGTGTCATCCTCGGCCGTAGCTGCCTGAGCCGTCTCATCCGCTGAACATCCGATGACATACGACCAGGTGATCGCCAGGAAGGTGGCCGCCGACGTGGCCCACCCACCCACGATCGCGAAAGCAACCGAGCGCGACACGGCGCCGACGCCAGCTCCGGTCAGGAGACCGGAGCCGAGCGACAACACGACGCGAGCGCGATGTCCGCCCTGCCTGGACGGCCACCGCGCTCGCCTCCATCGGCGAGTGTTCAGCGCCACACTCGAACGATCAGGCGGCCTTCGCCTGGTGGGCGTCGCGAAGTGCCTTCACTTCGATGTACGCCTTCGAAACGTCGTCCATCTGACGGGCAAGCACCAGACGCAGACCTGACGAAAGATCGGACGATTCCAACGCCGTTTCGTAGGTCTTCACGGCGTGCTCCTCGCCTTGCACAGCGGCCTCGAGCACGCCAGCCGGATCAGACCCGGACACGGCGTCTTTCAGTGTCATCCACCCCCGATGGAATGCAGCAGCGATCGTGCCCGATGCTTCGATCGGGTCGCCGTAGTCCTTCGCCATCTTGTGCAGTTCGTCGTAGAACGCACTCCGCTGCAGGCTCAGGCGGAGAAACGTGGGGCAAAGCTCGGGAGAGTCTTCTTCGAGGAGGGCGGCTGCTCTGGCGAAACCATCCTTTCCATCTTCGAGGGTCTTCATGAGGTCGCTGGCGACGTTCTTGTCGGTCGACATAGGTGCTCCTTGTGCATGGCCGGATCCGGCCGTTCGATAGGAGCCTTCCGATACCCCGCATCAATGCACGACAAACTCTCCGGACGAATGGTTCTTCGACAATCCCGGATGCGTGCCGGTCAACAGCGCCGCGGTGTGCCAGACGATCGACGCAGCGACCTCCGCCAGTTCGCGTCGCGTTTTCGGCTCAAGGCCAGTTCCGAAGTCGGCGACGTCCATCTCGAGATGAACGACACCGGGCTCGCTGAATGAGGAGCGGGTGCTCGGACGACGCAACAGTGATCGCATCGGCGCGTTCGCGCTCAGCACATCCGCGGTGAGTCGCCCGATGCCTGCTGCCTGTGCGGCCACTCCGATCGACTCGACGAGCACCCGCCCAACTCCTCGACCGTGAGCACGATCGACGATCCCGAACGACACGTCGGCCACGTGTGCATCAGCGGAGGACCGGAAGAACCGCGCGACACCGATCAACTCGCCATCTGGATCAGGGCCGTCGATGGCCACCCAGGCAAAGTGATCGACGTAGTCCAGAGCGACCAATCGATCGATGACCGAATCGGAGGGCATCCCTCCTGAGAAGAAGCGCCGTCGCAGCGATTCCCGTGACATCGCCGCTAGGCCCGCACCGAGCGCTGATCGATCCGCAGCGAGACCCGGACGCAACGTCACCGCACCGCCCTTGGGAAGCGGGATGGTTACGGGCGCGGCGAGCGAGGCCAGCCGATCGGCGACAACACCGGCGAACGACTCGACAAAACTCTCGTCTTCCAGACAACGCGCGAAGTGCTCAGCGTCGCCGAATTCGACCACGCTGTCGGTGAGCGTCGTGACCGTCGCCCGACGCTCAACACCGGTGAGCAGACCCAGCTCTCCGACGAGGGCTCCGGCCTCGATTACGGCCAGAATCTGCGGGCCGACGGGTGATCGCCGCGTCACTTCCAGCGAGCCGGAAAGAACGCGCGCGTACCATGTCGCCGGTTCGCCCTCTCGAAGGAGAACGGACCCAGCCGGCAGCGAGCAGCGGCTCAGCGCGTTCCGCCCTGGTTGGACAGTTTCCCTGACGCCGACTCCAGATGAGCGCGAACAAACCACTGATACTGCTCGAGAATCCCCGATTGGCCGATGAGCAGATCCTCCGTGATCGGATCGGCATCGGACACGGCTTCAATCGCCTTTCGATGATCGTCGATGACGCCGACGTAGACCGAATCCAGGGCGGTGAGGTGCTCCGGAACGAGATCCCGGCGCAGCGGATAGTCACCCCACGTACGCGTTCTGACCATATTCCCGGCGAGACCGTTCGGCGAGGAGCCGAGCGTGGCGATTCGTTCGGCGGTGGCATCGACCATTTCGGCCACCCCATCGACCTGAGGATCGAGCATCGTATGCACACCGATGAACGTCGGTCCCACCACGTTCCAATGCACGTGTTTCAGGACGAGGCCAAGGTCAATCAATGCACCAAGACGTTCTTGCAGGATGCCGGCCACCTGCGCACCTTCAGCGGGAGCCATGCCCGGGACGGTGAAGTTCCCGGCTGAGTTCGCGTTTGCGTTCATCGATCTTGCAGCCGCCTTTGCGACCTTGACGGTCCGAGCGGTAGGGCTGGTCTGCTTTCGTGGTGCCATTGGTGCTCCTGAGGTCAGGCCGGAGGTCCGGCGGCTTGCCGAGTTGGTACCCGCGACAGTGTCGGCCAAACCTCCCCGCCAGTCGTCGCCCCAGTGCACCTCCAAAGAGTTTGATCCGGTCGGAGCTGGGTACCATCCTCCAGATGGCTTTCCGACGACCCCGCCTCTCCTTTCGCTCCTCGCTCGTTCTCGAGGGTCTCGCCATGTGGCTCTGGCGGCACCGCAGCGAAGCGGGCGCGGTCGCACAGTCGCTTCCGAGCGTGATTCGTCGAGCGCGTTCCGGTGAAACCAAGGCTGCATTCGCAGACGTTCGCCCGATCGCCCGACAGGCCCGTTCAATCGATCGGAGCCGCCAGAAACTCAAAGGTGAACGAGTGGGTCTGGCGGACCGGGTGGCGCGTCTACGCAGACCGGGCAAAGACGACCCGCCGAACAGCACTGATCTGATATGAAAAGCTTTGACGCGGCTCCCCTCGTTGTGAACGGGCGGTCCCCGCTATTCAACGTCGACAAGAGGACGGAAATGACACGAGTTGACGAGGCACAGGTCACACTCACCATCCCGGCCGACCCGGCCTACGTCAGGCTCGTTCGCCTCGTCGTGGCCTCCTCGGCTTCGGACCTGGGCTACGCGTACGAGGAGGTGGAAGACCTTCGCATCGTTGCTGACGAGGCGGCGAACCTGGCGATCGGCGCCTGCCGCGATGGGAGCGCCGTACGCGTCGGCATCTTCGGCGTCGACGGCGCGATTGCTGTTGGTATGGAATGCCCAACCGACAATGACCACGCCGAGTTCGACCCGCTCGCTTCGCAGATCGTCACGGCCTTGACGACAAGCTGCACGGTGTCGAGCATCGGCGGGGAACTGCGGGTCTTCTTCCAATGCCCGCCGGCTTCCAAATGAACGATCGTCCGGCGGAGGCTGACCCCGCCCCGGACGCCCCGCAGTCCCCACCCCAACGCGACAACGAAACCGAACGCATCAGGCGCTACCACGCCACACGAGATGAGAAGCTCCGTGACGAGATTCTGCGCGATGCCCAGGGAATCGTCATCGGCCTCGCCCGTCGATTCCGCGACCGGGGTGCGGAGCTCGACGACCTCATTCAGGTCGCACAGATCGGTCTTCTCCATGCCATCGAGCGATTTGACCCTGATCGTGGAGTCCCGTTCATCGGGTTTGCGACGCCAACGGTCCTCGGCGAGTTGCGAAAGCACTTTCGCACGGTGTGGAGCGTTCACATGCCCCGATCGTTACAGGAGGCAACCCAGCGTCTCGGTCCAGCGGTCGGTGAACTGAACCACGAGCTCGGCCGCTCTCCAACCCTGGATGAAATCGGAGCACGGATCGGCCTGACGCGTGAGCAGGTGATCGAAGCCATGGAGGCAAGCGCCGCGTTCCGGGCACGATCGCTCGACGCGCCTGCGCCCGGAACAGCCGGTTCCTCGCTTCACGCGACCATGGCTTCCGACGAGCCCGACGCACCTTTCTCTCAGGTCGATGCTCGCGAGACGGTTGCTCGCCTCCTCCCCCTTCTTTCCGAGCGAACTCGGCGAATCGTTCAACTGCGCTTCTACGATGAACTTTCCCAGAGCGAGATAGCCCAAGCCGTGGGTATCAGCCAGATGCACGTATCTCGTCTCCTGCGTCAGGCGCTCGACCAGATGGCGGAGATGATCGGCAGAGACAAGCACGCTGAGGAAAACGCGTTTCCTTAGCGCGCCCATCGAGGAAGGGGAGAACCCGCTGCATCCGAGGTTTGCCATCCCGACGGGCGGGTACTTGGTTGTCGTCGGCACCGTCGCCGACCAGAACGAAGGAGACGCTCATGGGAGCAATCGACGAAGTCAAGGGACGATTGAAGGAAGCGGTCGGCGCCCTCTCAGGTTCGAAAGACATGAAGCGAAGCGGCAAGGCAGATCAGGTCGCCGGGAAGACCAAGGATGCGATCGACGCGGTTCGCAAGAAGGCAGGCGAGGCCGTCGATTCGATCAACGACCGGAGCCCCAAGAGCTGACCCCAGGACTCCGGTGCCGCATCGGCGGTTGCGGCAACCGGACCGTGCATACCCTTTTCACCAACGAAACCGGGAGCCGCTCATGACGAGCAACGATCTGAAGAAGCCGGTTTCCTGGTCGATCTCAGCTCCATGTGTGGTTTGAACCGGTGTCGATGATCGACCTCAAGGGGGCGCTGCGCATGGCCCGCGGCGCCAACCCAGCTTCAATGCCGGCGATCTTGGCCAGATCGGCCGTCGACTTCGGGGCATCCGACGTCATCGTGTATCTCGTCGATTTCGGACAGACCGTCCTCGAGGTCATGCCGGACCTTTCGAGCCCTGGGCCCTCTCCCCCATCAGAGGCGGTGGCCACCACCATGGCAGGCCGCGCCTTCACCGATCAGAGAGTTCTCATCGCGGACCGCGGCGACTCGATCAGGGTCTGGGTGCCGATCATCGAAGGATCCGATCACACGGGCGTCATTGCTCTCACGCTTCCAAGCTCAGAGGAGACGCTGCTGACGGCATGCGAAGATCTGGGCATCCTGGCCGGATACCTGTTCGCGGTCCACGCTCGTTGTACTGACGTCTACAACGTCTACAGGCGTCGTCGTAACATGAGCCTTGCTGCCAGCATGCAATGGGACCTGCTCCCACCGCTTGTCCTGCACGCCGGCGGTCTGCGTGTCGCCGGGCTCCTCGAACCGGCATACGACATCGGCGGCGACTGTTTCGACTATTCACTCAACGGTCACGTTCTCGACTTCGCCATCTTCGATGCTGTCGGACGCGGCCTTGCTGCAGCTCGTATAGCTTCGCTGACCCTGAGCAGCTACCGGCACGATCGCCGCGACTGCCGCACGCTCGCGACGATCCACGAAAATCTCGGGACAACTGTTGCGCAGGTCGGGAAACACCAGTTCGCCACGGGAATCATCGGGCGCATCGAGCTCCGTACCGGTATCTTCTCCTGGACCAACGCCGGCCACCCCCTGCCGCTGCTGATTCGTGGCGGACGCGTCGTGCGTGAACTGCACTGCGCGCCGACTCCACCGTGGGGTGTCACTGGCCGCCATCCTGCCGTGGCAACGGAACAACTCGAGCCCGGGGATTGCCTGCTGCTGTATACCGATGGCATCACCGAAGCACGCAGCGCTGACCGCGAGTTCTTCGGCGTGGACCGACTCATCGACTTCATGAACCGGTACTCGGCAGAGTCGCTTCGACCGGAGGAAATGTTGCGTCAACTCGTGCAGAGTGTCCGGACCTTCCAGGGAATCGACGAACTCGATGACGACGCCACTGCGATGCTCGTGCGCTGGGAGGGCTCACCGGACAACGCTCATCCGGAATAACCGTCGAAAATCCGCCTCGCTCACCAACTCGGGCCATGCGCATCCTGGACAGTCGAAACCGTTCGGCTGGTTGATGACGGACAGAGCCATGGCGGCGCGGCGCAACCCCATGGCTCCGACCGATCTCGTGACGGAGGACGCGATTGCCGGAGCACCGGTTGCCCAGAGCTTCGGTCCCGTCACGGTCGTCGTCGGTCTACCGTCCTGCTGCGGCGCCCTACCCCCGTCTTCCGAAGGCGAGACCACGGTTAATGAACCGCGGAGGGTCGGTCGGCGGGCAGTTCCGCCACCTCCGCAGTCAGTACCGCGGCAGCACGAGCGAGGTGGATGCGCTCAAGGGTCAGCGCGGACGCCACATACGCGAGGGTCGACTCCGCTCCCTGATTTCGATTCACCCCATGTGCGCTCAGACCATCGAAGCATCCGCCATCATCATCGGCGACCGCGACACCAAGTCGGTTGCGGCCGTGAAACCAGGTATGCATGAGAGCGGCGCGGTCGCGGAACCAACCATCACCCGTCACCTCCCACGCTCGGGCGTGAGCGCGAACGAGGGCGTGCGCTTCCAAGGGCTGTTCGTCGCCGGTCCCTGCCGTGGTTTGCCCCCGCCGCATGCCGAGGTGGCCGGGAAAGCGCACGTGGTCGTCCCGGTCGCACTGAGCGTCGAGCCACCGTAACGCTCGCAGGGCGACCTCCACGGCATGGTCGTCATCGAGTGCAACGCCACCCGCAAGAAGGGCTTCCGGCAGCATCGCTGCGTCGTATCGAACCGACTCTTCGAACCAGAACCAGGAGTCGTGGCTGTTCGTCTGGAGCCGGTCCATCAGCACCGCCACTCGATCGGCCATGTCGTCACGTGTTGTGAGCCACGGTGCGACCGACTGAGCGAGCAGGGTATAGGCGACGGGATGGATCGCGGGACCCGAAGGGACATCACGAAACGCCGCTCGGAGGATCGGTTCACAGACCGGCGCGTATCGCTCGTCGTGGACGACCGACGCGAGACCAACGGCGGCACGACCGACGTGGTCACCGAAATACGGTCGGTCCGACCACGATCGATCAAAGGCCATGAAGTTGTGCATCCGATCACCGCGTCGCGTCGCCAACCCGACTCCGTCGGGGTCGAATGCGTTGGCAACGAAGGCCACTGCCCGGGCGGCCACTCGGTCCCAGTACGAATCAACTTCGAAACGTTTCCCGATCGGGATCAAACGGGCAACGTCGTCAACGCAGTATCCGCTTGACAGAAGCGGGACGATCCCGGTGGCGTGTTGCACGATTCCCGTGCCGTCGATCAAACGCCATAGGTGGACGAGCGGAACAACCGGGTGCGGAGCCGTTGCCCTCGACCGCTCGTGACGGTGATCCCACCCCATTGATGGGCTCGACGCCGGCAGCGACGCGAGGGGTCGTCGAGTAACGGAACGGCGACCAAACGAGGCGGAGCGGGCCCGCTCGATCCCGACAACATGGGACGAAACTCCCGTGGTTGACGGAGTACGCAGACGATCGGCGAGGTCGGCCACCTGCTGACCGACCGCCGCCCAGTGCATCCCGGCGCCGATTCGAGAGGCTTCCGATCGCGCCGCGGCCCTGAAGGCGTCGTCAGTGGCGTACGCAAGAATCGCACGAGCGAACGTGGCCGGACCACGTGCTTCGACCACGGTGCCGGCTCCCGAAGCGAGCAGATCCCGCGCGTAGAGGTAGTCGGTGGAAACCACGGGACAACCTGACGCGACGGCGAAGGTGAGCGCTCCTGAGACGATCTGCTCAACGTTGACGTACGGGGTGACGAACACGTCTGTTGCCGCCAGAACATCGGCGACGGCGTCCACCGGAAGGAACGAGTCAATGAACCGAACGTGCTGACCCAGGCCGAGACGATCGACCTGGGCAAGCAAGGAGGTTCGATACTGCTCCCCGTTGCGGCGGCTCTCCCCAGGGTGGGTGCGACCCGCGATGACCAGAACCGCTGAGGGAACGGCGTCGGCAACGCTGTGCATCGCATCGATCGCCAACTCCAGACCCTTGCCCGGCGAGACGAGTCCAAATGTCGAAATCACGAATCGGTCGACAAGTTCGAGGCGACTCCGTGCCTCGTCGGGCTTCGCGCCGAACAGGGCACTCGGCGCACCGTGAGGAACGATATGGATCTTCGCCTCGTCGACGATACGTTGACCGACAACTAGGTCGCGTGCAGTCGGCGTGAACACGGTCACGGCGGCGGCCCTGGCGCTCGCGGAGCGGAGCAACGCCGCCTGCCCGGGGCTGAAGGTGGACAACACGGTGTGCAAGGTCAAGATGTACGGAATGGTAAGTGAACGTAGGAACTCGAGGACGAGTTCTCCATCGGTGCCGCCGAAGATCCCGAATTCGTGCTGCACGACCACCACATCACACGTGGCGTTCGCACGACGGGCTGCGACAGCGTAGGAATGGGCGTCCGCCTCGACGATCTCGGCAATGAGGGGCGCGAGCGGTTCATCGCATACCTGCTCAGAATCAACCATGGCGATGATGGACACGTCGCCAGCGTTCGCTGTGAGGCGGAGAGAGCTCTCGAGATCGGCGGCAAAGGTGGCCAGTCCGCAGGCACGAGGGGCGTAGGTCGAACAGATTCCGATACGGACAGGTTCGGGCATGAACTGTTCCTTTGTTTGTCGTGGGTCATCTGCACTACCCACGGCGGCCACGTGTCCAAACCTCACGGAACGTCGAACCTCGACGGACCAAGCGTTCACTCAGTTCGCAATTTCGCCTTGGAGCGACGCGCCAGCGACCCCCCAAAGCAAGAATGACGCATCCGGGACGGTTGCCCCGGATGCGTCATCGTTTGATGGTTCAGGCGACGACGAGCGTTACCTGCACGGTGGCCGAGAGGTTGCCGGCAGTTCCGCTGATCTGTAGCGGGAAGCTACCGGTGGGCGTCGTGATCCCTGTCGAAACCTTGATGCTCGCCGACGTTGCCGTCTGGGAGACAACCGTCGCCGTGGCAAACGGAGGAAGGCCCTTGAGCCCGAGGGTGATCGAGGAGGAGAACCCACCACTTGGTGCAATCGCCACGGTGTATGCGGTGTCTGCTCCGGGAGCGACAGTCTGCGACTCCGGCTGGGCGGCGAGGGCAAACCCGCCCACCGTGCTCCTTTCGACCACAAGTGACATCACGATCGTGCGCGTCACCGAAGCGCTCCTGCCCACAATGGTGATCTTCGACGTCCCGACGGGAGTGGTCGGCTGTGTTCGCACACGAATGGTCGTGAGCCCATTCGACGGGTTCGGATCAAAGATGACGCTCGCTCCGCTCGGGAGGCCGGTGGCCGTGAACGCCACGTCGGGAGCAAACACCGTGCCCGGTCGCGGCAGAACGTTCACCGCAGCAACGGCATCGTTGCCGGCAGGCACCGTCACCGAGAGCGGGGCAAGGCCGAGCGCGAAGTCGCCGGTGCGGCGAACGACGAGCAGAACCGCCGTGGCCCGGGTGGTCGAACCAGCTTGACCGACAACGCTCAGCAGATACGTGCCTGAGGGAGTAGCGGCCGATGGCGTCACGTAGAGCACGGTGCTTTGCGTCGTCGGACTCGGGGAGAAGTTGCTGGAGGCCCCGGCCGGCAGACCGTCGAGACGGAAGTCAATGGCACCGCTGAATCCGCCGATCCTATTGACCGTAACTCCGAACTGTTGTTGCTCGCCGGGCGCTCCGGCGCGGCTCAAGACGTCCGGTACCAGGGTGAACTGCGGGGCGACGGTGGTGCTGGCCGTCGGCGCGACCGTGGAAGTCGTGACCACGGGCCGAGCGGTGACGTTCAACCGAAACAGGGCTTCTCGTTCCAACGATCCACCCTGTCCGCGCAGCACGAACACGCCTGAGTTCGTCGTTGCGAATGGCGGAACCGTGATTTCCAGCCGACCGCGAGACGCACTCTCCGTGACTATGCGACCGGTGAACCGGTCGGTCAGGTTGGGAAGATCGAACACGACGATCCCGCGGAATGACGAACTGGACGAGGTATCGAACGTATACGTAGCGGTCTGGCCGGCGGTCACCGCTTGCGCGTCCTGAATGAATCGAATGCCGAAATCGACCGGCACCCTCTTCTTTGTCGTGGCGACCCTACGCCGGGTCACAGCAGAAGCCGAAGGGGTTCCGGGTACTGCGACCAGTACCAATCCTGCGGCCAGAACCGACGCGACAACCACTCGCGCTCGGGAACGTCCCCTCAACGGCGAAGTTCGTGAATGTCGAATTGGTGTGTCCATGGCGGTAGCTCCTGTCAGTCGGCCAAAGGCGGTCGAACATCCGATGTACCCACCGTCAACGATGGTCAAACCCTGGGAACCGAACCTGGCGTTTACCACGCCAGGGAACGGGGCACCTGTTCCCTATCGCCGCCAACGAACAGATGCGCATCGCCGTGCTTTCTCCGATTTCCTGGCGAACGCCACCGCGGCACTATGGCCCCTGGGAACTCTTTGCCTCCTTGTTGACGGAGGGGCTCGTCTCGCTCGGACACGAGGTCACATTGTTCGCCACTGCAGACTCCCGCACGAACGCTCGCCTGGTCTCAACGTCACCCACGGGGTGGTCGGAGGACTCGAACATCGAACCGAAGGTGGCCGAATGCCTACACATCGCGTCGGTGTTCGAGTGCGCTGGGGACTTCGATGTGATCCACAACGGATTCGACTTCTTGCCGCTGACGTACTCCGAGTTGGTTGACACGCCGGTTGTCACCACGATCCATGGCTTTTCGTCAGACGCCATTGTTCCCGTCTACGAGCGGTACAACGACTCGAACTTCTATGTGGCGATCAGCGACGCCAATCGCCACCCGAAGCTTCGCTATGCCGCCACGATTCACCACGGTATCGACTCCCGCGACTTCGCCTTGCGCGAAGTCTCCGATGACTATCTGCTGTTCTTCGGGCGCATCCATCCTGACAAAGGCACCGAAACGGCGATCGAAGTGGCCCGTCGGGCTGGCCGTCGGCTCGTCATCGCCGGCATTATTCAAGATGAGGCGTATTTCACCGAACGGATCGAACCTCACCTCGACGACGACCACGTGCGCTTTGTCGGCGCGGTGGGCGGCACCGACCGTGTCGAATTGCTCGGCGGTGCAGCGGCGCTCCTCCACCTCATCGACTTCGACGAACCGTTCGGATTCAGCGTTGTCGAAGCAATGACATCGGGTACGCCGGTGGTTGCGTTCGATCGTGGTTCGATGCGTGAACTGATCGACGAAGCAACCGGCGTGCTGGCAGACGATGTCGAGTCAGCGGTCGAAGCCGTCGAGGCGGCCGTTGCGCTGGATCGCTGCGGTGTGCGCGACTCCGCTGTCCGCCGGTTCAGCGCCACGGCGATGGTTGCCAGGTACGAAGCTCTGTACCGGACAATCGTCAGGTGAGCAAGGACGCCGGGAGGCGCTCCGCCACGACACCGTCCGCTTCCGATGACGGACCGCGGAGTCGCTGCACCGGGTACAGGCCGGAACTCTGTTCGTCGTAGGACCAGTCCGGCTGCTTGCCGGCGAAGGAGTCATCGAGCACGGCCACCCCATCAATGATGTCGAGCAGCGGACGGAGCCCCGAACCGAGTACTCGTTCAGCACGACCTGTGGCGTCATCCGGGGCGTCGGACGACGACAGCACCGGGGTTCTCGCGCACAGCGCGACAAGCGAGCCGACAACAACTTGCTGCTGACTGGCAAGGCTGCAGCGGGCGCCCGTGGTGATCGTGGCAAGTCGAGCACCGATCTTCGTTGACACGTCGATTGCCGCGGTGCCGTCGAGGAGCTGGGCGAGAAGCGCAGTGACGGCAAGCCCGTCGTCTTTGCATGGCACGCACTGTCCGCATGATTCGACGGAGAGGAATCGAGAAGCGCCGTGCGCGAGAGCGAACGTGTCGGCGGCATCGTCGATGCAGAAGAACCCGGCCGATCCCAACCCGCTTCCGGCCTTGTCCATATCCTCGTAGGTGAGCGGGGTCGTCAGTGCGCTTGCGCCGACAACGGCCGACGATGCTCCGGGCAACACAGCAATGATCCTTCGGCCTATGCGGGCGCCGCCACCAATCGAGTCGATCACTTCACTCAGCAGCGTTCCCATGGCGAACTCACCGACGCCGTGGCGGCGCGTGTCACCCACGACCGTGCAAACAACCGTGCCTGGTGAGGCGGCAGTACCAACCTCGCGAAACCATGACGGCCCGTTGGCGACGATCAAGGCGACGTTGGCGAACGTTTCGACATTGTTGACCAACGCCGGCGCGCCAACAGCTTCCACTGCGCCGGCCAACTCGGCCGTGGCTCCGTCACCGTCTCCATCGTCGGCATCGTCGATCCCGCGTCGCCAAGGCGGACTCACGCGGGGAAAGGCTGACGGTTGCTGATGACTTCAAGCATCGCTGTCTCTTCACCGAACAGGTACGAGCCGGGACCGCGCACGATTCGGACACCAATGGCATCGATCCACCCGGCATCGCGCATGTCGATGATCGCCGATTCGATGATGGCGAGCTCCGCCGCGAACGAATCCTTTATGGCCACGATGAGCTCCGACGCAGCCACGACATGGCAGGCAATCAAGGCACCCTCGAAGACGCGGAACACGTTGTTGCGGAGGATGGTCCGATCCTTGAAGGTCGACGGCTCTCCTTCCGCGGCGTTGATCACGACAGTCGTCGGCCGGACCTCTGAGGCATTCGCCAACACACTCCGCCACTTGGTGGCGGTCGGAAATCCCGCACCACCGCGGCCACGCAGTCCGCTCTCGGCGATGACGTCGACCAGGTCCGTCGGTTCCACGAGTCGCGCTGCGCGAAGCGCATCGCCGCCGCCTCGACGGACGTACTCCGAAAGGTTGCCAACGGGATGCTCATCGAGAACGCGAAAGACCATCGCGCAGCGGTACCCTCCAACGGGTTGAGGCAAACACGGGCCGTCCGGCGATCAGCCGACGACAACCGTGACGATCGTCTTCGATTGACGCTGCGTCACGCCGAGGGTCCCGAGCGCTTTCGCCAGCCAGATCCCGCGTCCGCCAACGCGGTCAGGATGTGGGGCGGGAACCCGTTCAGGATCGAAGCCCGGGCCCTCGTTCGTCATTCGCACAAGCGCGCCGTCGGGATGACGGGCAAGAGCGACGGTTATCGAAGCATCGCCGGTAGTCGCCTGAACGGCGTTGCTGAACAGTTCGCTCGCCACGAGCACCACGTCGTCAACGTAGGGATCGGGATATCCTTCGGATAAACACCACTCGCGGATCTTGGCGCGGAGCATTCGACTCTGGTCGTGGTCAGGCGAGAGCTGAAGTTCGAGATCAGGCACGGGCCACCCCGCGGGCACTCGGGTGGCATCTGCGCCGACCGTTCACCAACACGTCACGGCTCCTTCCCCGCTTCGTGACACGAGGG
>JANOHI010000141.1:0-18998 GCA_031406385.1 Acidimicrobiia bacterium | reverse complement strand
GTGCCACTGCGCAACGATTGCCAGGAGACCATCGGGTCGGTCGCGGTAGGCGCACTTGGCAAACGCCTCACGTCCGAGTTCGCAAGCCGAGAACCTGGTGCCGCTCAGTGCTGAAGACGCCAAGAAGGTGTTGAAGATGGTCGACGCCCTCGACGATCTCGACGACGTGGCCGAGATCTATGTGAACTTCGACATCTCCGACGAGATCCTCGCCACGCTCTCCTGAGCCGGCCACCCGGACGCCCAGATCTTCTGTACACATACCTTCGCATCACGGTGAGCTGATGTCGTTCGGCGAGGTGATCACGTCGGTCACGAACCCGCGCGTCAAGCGATTGGTCCGACTGCGTGACCGCCGTGATCGCGACGACGAGGGCGTGTTCACCGTCGAGGGGTACCGGGCGATCCGGCGCATGCTCGATCACGGCGTCGCCCCGGCTGAGCTCTACGTGTCGCCGGAGTGGTTTCAGGGTGAGAACGAGGACGCACTCGTCGCCGACGCTGCTCGGCTTGGGTCCTCGGTTTGCGAACTCGGACGTGAGGCGTTTGCCAAGTGCGCCTACCGCGACCGACCCGATGGTCTCCTGGCAATCGTTGCGCAGTGGCACCATTCACTCGACTGGCTTCGTGATCGCCTCCCGGCGGAGCCGTTCGTGCTGGTCGTCGAGGCCATCGAAAAGCCGGGCAATCTCGGTACGATCCTTCGTTCGGCCGACGCCGCCGGAGTGCACGCCGTGATTCTCTGCGACCCGGTCACCGACGTGTTCAATCCCAATGTCGTGCGCTCATCGACCGGTGTGCTCTTCGCCGTGCCGGTGGTGGTAGCGACGTCGTCGGCGGTCATCGAGTTCCTCCGAGCGGCCGGGATCCGCTCGGTGGCCACGACTCCGGCGGCATCGCAGATCTACACGCACGCCGACTTCCGAGGACCGCTGGCGATCGTGATGGGTTCGGAGATGCACGGCCTTTCCAATGAGTGGCTGGCCGGTGCCGACGAGACCGTGGTGATTCCGATGGCGGGCCAGGCCGACTCGCTCAACGTGGCGTCGGCCGCGTTGGTCACGCTCTTCGAAGCCGTTCGCCAGCGCACCCCTCCGATCGTCTGAGAGTGTCTTTTCGTCGTTCACCGACTTCTCGGCTCACGCCCCGCGGGCGCGACCCGTTAGCGTGTCGATTCGTATGGCTGTCGATGTAGGAGACGTTGCCCCCGACTTCACCCTTCCCGGCACGGGCGGGGAGGAGTACACCCTGTCCGAGTACCGCGGCCACCATGTGGTGTTGGCCTTCTACCCGGGTGACAACTCCCCGGTCTGCACCCTGCAGCTGAACTCCTACACCCGCGAGTTCGACGAGTTCGAGGGACTCAACGCCAAGGTGTTCGGGTTGTCGCCCCAGAGCGTCTCGAGCCACGAGAAGTTCTCCAACCGCCAGGGCGGGTTCGCCTTTCCCCTTCTGGCCGACAACGACAAGGCGGTAGGTCGGCTCTACGGCGTGCTCGGACCGCTCGGCTTCTACCGTCGATCGGTCTTCGTGATCGATCCGAAGGGGCGCGTCAAATATGCGCACCGTTCGGCCACGGGGATGACCTTCAAGAAGACCCCAGAGATCGTCGACGCGATCAACGCGGAGCCGTCCCGGGGTTGAAGATCGTGACCGCCTGACCGCTTGCGTCGGGGTCTGTGGCAAGAGTGAACATCGCTTCAGCAATTTCCTCTGGTGCGATCATGGTGAGCATGCGTAGCGCCGGTGCCAACCATGCCGCCGGTGTCTCGCCATCGCCTGTTTTCTTCACGATTGGGGTGTCGGTCATTCCCGGAAGGATGGCGTTGACGCGAACTCCATAACGGGCACCCCAAGATGCGCACGACTTGGCGAAGTGGAGGACCCCTGCTTTGGTTGCGGCATAGATCGGATCGCCTTCAAGTGGCGAGAGGGCGGCAGTCGACGCCGTGCAGACGATCGCTCCACCGTTCGCCCGCATGTGCGGAAGGGCGAGCTGGCAGGTGTGCATCACGGCGGTCAGGTTGACGGAGACCACTCTCGTGACCTGCTCAGGCGACGCATCGGGATAGTCAGGCGCTCCGGTCATGATTCCGGCGTTGGCGAGCACGACGTCCACTCGTCCGAACTCCTGCACGGCGAGCTGAAACATGGAGCGGAGGTGGTCCACGTCGGTCACGTCGACTCGGATGGCGAGGGCACGCTGCCCCAAGGCGGAGAGTTCAGCGGCCACAGCGGTGGCCCCTTTGAGGTCGACGTCCGCCACGAGCACGGCGTAGCCCGCCGACGCAAACCGATGAGCGGCGGCCCGACCGATTCCCGAACCCGCGCCCGTGATCACCGCAACGTTCTGTCCGCCCGGGAGTTGTGTCATGTCCGCCAGGGTACCCACGGTCGGAGGAAAAGAGCGAGCGCGCATACGCTCGGGTGACTATGACCGGCTCAGAGTCGTTCCCCCGCCAATACGCGCGCACTCGCCGCTTCACGTGCGGTGAGCCGAAGTCCTACCGTCCGAACTCCGACGGCAACCGGGTGGTGTTTCTCCGCTCGCTCGGCGGTGACGACCCGGTGAACCGACTGTGGTGTCTTGATCGGCTCGACACCGGCACATGGACCGAGCGCCTCGTGGTCGATCCGCTGCACCTTGACCTGCGCGCCGATGGTTCTCTTCCGGCGGCGGAGCTCGCCCGCCGGGAGCGTTTGCGTGAGCAGGCGTCCGGGATCACCTCATGTGACGTCGATAGCGCCGGTTCGGTGGCCGTGTTCGCGCTCAACGGCACCCTCGTTGTGGCTGATCTCGACACCGGGTCGACCCACACGCTCGCCACGAAGCCGGGCGGCTATGACCCCCGTCTGTCGCCGGACGGGCAGCACGTGGCCTACGTGAGCGACCGCTGCCTGCGGGCCGTAAGCACACGAACCGGGTCAACAGACGATCGGCTGCTCCTCGGCGAGGACGACGAAGCCATCTCGTGGGGTGTCGTCGACTTCGTGGCCGCCGAGGAGCTCAATCGCTACCGGGGCTTTTGGTGGGCCCCCGATTCCACCCACGTGCTGGCCGAGCGGGTGGATGTCAGCCCGGTGAACGTGTGGACGATCGCTGACCCCACCAACCCCGAGCGCCCTCCGGTCAGCCATCGCTATCCCGCGGCGGGCACCGCAAATGCACTTCTTTCTCTCGCCATTGTCGGTCTCGACAATGGCGTTCGGCACGACATCGCTTGGTCCCACGACGAATTCCCCTATCTCGTCGACGCCCAATGGACGAAGCACGGACTCACACTCACCTTGCTCGATCGAGCACAGCGGCACGTGCGCGTCCTCGACGTCACTCCAGAGTCCGGTCGCCTTCGGACGCTGCATGACATACGCGACGACGTCTGGGTCGAGCTCGCCGGCGGGGCACCGATCCGCCTCGCCGATGACAATCTGCTCTTCACCGTCGACGGCCATGTGCCGTCACCGACCCCAGCCGGTGTGCCGACGCCGGTCGAGCTTGATGTGTTCGACGACCCGGAAGGGACTCGCTCACTCGTTCGACTGCGCCCCGATCATGCGGGATACCTCCACCTCTCGCCCGCCAACCTGCAGATCCGTCGGATCGTCGCCATCGAAGGCAACAGCGTCGTCGTCGTGGCGAACGCGTCACGGCCGATCACCGGACTCGCTATTCCTGCTGATCCAGCCACGCTCAGCGTGTTGCGGATCTCGATCGACGGAAGCAAACCGATCGAGGTGATTGCCGGCGGGACCGACGATCCCGGAATCCATGACGTGACCGTCGGCGGCGCTGTCTCGGTTCTGCGAATGGCCTCGGTCGATCGTATGCGCGCCGATCATGTGCTCCACGACGGGGTAACTCGGGTGGCAATCCGAAACGACGCGGAGGTTGCCGTGGTCACGCCTCGTCCGGTGTTCTTCCGCTCCGGCAACCGCGCCATACCGTGCTGCGTGTTCCTCCCGACCGACGCCGCTTTGGTTGGCGATCCGTTCGCCAAGTTGCCGGTGATCATGGACCCCTACGGCGGACCGCATGCGGCGCGCGTCGTCGCCTCGCGCAACGCCCATGCGTCCTCGCAATGGCTCGCTGATCAAGGCTTCATCGTGATCGTCGCCGACGGCCGGGGCACGCCGGGGATCGGGCCGATCTGGGAGCGGGCGATCGCCGGCGACTTCGCCGGACCGGTGCTAGAAGATCAGATCACTGCGTTGCACGACGCCGCCGAACGGTTCCCGCAGATCGATCTCACCCGGGTCGGAATCCGGGGGTGGTCGTTCGGTGGCTATCTCGCCGCGCTCGCCGTCCTTCGCGCTCCCGATGTCTTCCACGCCGCTGTGGCCGGCGCCCCGGTGACCGACTGGGGTCTCTACGACACCGGCTACACGGAGCGATACCTCGGCCACCCGAAGAAGAATCCGGAGGCCTACGAACGTTCCTCGCTCTTTCCCCTCGCCGCCGGGCTTCGCCGACCGCTTCTGCTGATCCACGGGCTCGCCGACGACAACGTGGTCGCCGCCCACACCCTCCAGCTTTCGTCGCGACTGTTGGCCGCCGGTCGGGCGCACTCGGTGCTTCCGCTGTCGGGGGTGACCCACATGACCCCACAGGAGGAAGTGGCCGAGAACCTGTTGCTCCTCCAGGTCGACTTTCTCCGACGCGCACTCGGCTGACCCCTGTACGGTGTCGGACGTCCGAGTCCGACGCGAGCTTCCCAGGAGTCCCATGTCAACTGCCCCCACCTGCACGGCCGAGATCATCCGCAAATGGGGAACGGAGACGCCTGACGACACGGCGATGGTGTTCGAGGGTGCGATCACCACATGGCGGGAACTCGACGAACGGTCGAGCCGCCTGGCCAACGCGTTCGCCGCGGTCGGCGTCGGAAACCAGGAACGCGTGGTGTTCATCGATAAGAACGGAACCTCGTACTTCGAGGTGGCCTTCGGGCTGGCCAAGCTCAATGCGGTTCTGGTCGCCGCGAATTGGCGGCTCGCTCCGCCGGAGCTTGCCTACACGATCAATGATTCGCAAGCGAAGGTCGTTGTTGTCGGACCGGACTTCATCCCGCTGATCGAGCAAATAGCAAGTGAACTTACGACCGTCACGAAGATCATCGTGATCGGCGACCACCCGTCGTGGGAGTCGCTCGACGACTTCGCCGCGTCCGGCGCGCCGACCGACCCGGGCGCCTCCTCGACTTGGTCCGATGTGGCGATGCAGCTCTACACGAGCGGGACCACCGGACTGCCGAAGGGCGTGATGCTCGCCAACTCGAACATGTTCACGCTCTATGAGGAGATCGCCGTGCACTGGGCGTTCGACCGCAACTCCGTGAACATGGTGGCCATGCCGCTGTTCCACATCGGTGGGTGCGGCTGGGCCATGGTCGGCATGTTCTTCGGCGCCAAGTCGATCATCGTGCGCGAGTTCGTTCCGAATGTGGTCCTTGACCTCATGGTCGAGCATCAGGCAACGAACGCGCTCTACGTGCCGGTGATGCTCCAGTTCATGGCCATGGTGCCCGGTGCGGCCGATCGTGACTATTCCTCGATGCGCCGCATTGTCTATGGCGCGTCGCCGATCACCAACGAGGTGCTCATTGCCGCGATGAACGTGTTCAAGGTTCCGTTCGTGCAGGTCTACGGAATGACCGAGACCACGGGCGGTTTCACCCAACTCGCTCCCGAGGACCACGATCCCGCCGGACCCCGCGCCCATCTGCTGCGCTCGGCCGGCGCGCCCTATCCGTGGGTCGAGCTCCGAATCGTCGACCTCGAGAGCGGGAATGACTGTGAGCCCGGCACCGTGGGCGAGGTGTGGACGCGCTCGCGCCAAAACATGCTCGGCTATTGGAACAAGCCGGAGGAGACAGCCAAGACCATCACCGACGACGGCTGGCTCAAGACGGGCGATGCCGGGTACGTCGACGTCGAGGGCTTTCTCTTCCTCACCGACCGAGTGAAGGACATGATCGTGTCCGGAGGCGAGAATGTCTACCCGGCCGAGGTGGAGAATGCGCTTGCGTCGCATCCGGCGGTGGCCGAGGTCGCCGTTATCGGCGTGCCCCACGACCGGTGGGGCGAAACCGTCAAGGCGGTGGTGGTCCTGCGCAGCGGGGCGACGGCCACGGCGCCCGAGATCATGGCGTTCGCCAAGGAGCGTCTCGCCGGCTACAAGTGCCCCACGTCGGTCGACTTCACCGATGTCCTCCCCCGCAACCCGAGCGGCAAGGTCCTGAAGAAAGACCTCCGTGCGCCCTACTGGGAAGGCCGCGCCCGCCAGATCAACTAGCCGTTCGCGGACCAATCGGGTGCAGACTGAGCCGTCATGGATTCGGCCCGTCGGTCGTTACTGGTGCTCTCCGCCACGTACCTGGTGAGCGCCCTGTTGCTTTGGCGCGCCCACGCGAAACAGCGCGACGTGTGGCTGTGGGTCGTGACCGGTTCGGCGGGCATCGCCCTCGCGTCGCTCTTGGATCGGGACCGCCCGTTGGTGTGGATCGGACTCGCCATCGCCCTCGGACCGCAGATGGTGTCGGCAACGATCGGAGACCTCCGTCGAGGGAACCGCCTGCTGCTGGCGATCGATATCGGTGGCCTCATGACGCTCGCCGTCGGACTCGTGCTGGGCCGCCACGCGCTTACTGGGTAACACACCGGTGCCGCGGAGGGCATCGCCGTTCCTGGGAAACATTCGGAGTCTCGGTAGCTCCGAGACCTACTCGGGCGCCGGAACCTCGGAGTAACAACCCACCGTGTGCGGATCATCGTCGGGACGAGGCCCGATGATTGTGCACTCGGTCGCCCCGGGGGCGACCAGGGCTACAACCTTCGATTGGACTCCGTCCCCGTGTCGAGACGCTGGAGACAACCCGTCGAGTACGGCATCGCGTCACTCAGCCTTCAAGGAGCCGCGAATCATTTCGCGCAGCTCGGGACCCGGCTCGTGTTGATGGGCAGCGATCGCGTGGGCAACCGCGGCATCCACAACCTCGTCCTCCTCCCCCGCAATGGTGAGCGTACATCCGCTCTCACTCGGAAAATCCCTGCAGTCGGCAATCATGCGCCCGGCCATTTGACCCCCTCGGATGCGACCGAGTCACGGGTCCATTACCCGTTCTCGTCCGTAGTATGAGCTTGAAGACAGCGCCTGTCAATACACTCGCAGGGGTGATGGTCGCGGTGCTGAAGGGCCGATGATTGTGCACCCAGTCGCCCCGGGGGCGACCAGGTGCACAACCGTCAAGTGAGACCGTAGAGCGTTGCGCAGTTGTCCCACAGCAGCTTGCGGAGCAATTCGGGGCTGAGGTCGTTTCGTTCCATCAGTTCTTCGATGGCGTGCGGGAAGGGTCCGTCCTGGTGCGGATAGTCGGTCGAGATCACGATGCGATCCTCGCCGACCCGTTCGGCCACGAGGGGCAAGAAGGACTCGTCGATGTCGGCGCCGATCCAGCACTGGCGCCGGAAGTACTCGCTCGGGAGCGCGTCGAGGGCAACCGCCTCGCCTTTTCCGTACTTGTGCCACTGGTCGTCGAGACGGTCGAGCCACCACGGGAGCCAACCGAGATTGCCTTCGAGCAAGGCAACCTTCATGTTGGGAAAGCGCATCAGCACGCCTCCGACGGCAAGGGCGCCGAAGGCCAGCATCAGCTCGACGCCGAATGCTGAGGCGTGATTGAGGGTGCGCTCGTTCGGAAGTCCGGTGAAGCGGTTGCTCACGTAGTCCTTGGCTGCAGCACCGCTCGTGCCATGAAGACACATCGGCACACCGAGCCGCTCGATCTCGGCCCACAACACGTCGCACTCCGGTGAATGCAGATTGCGTCCGGCGAGCGGAATCGGGAGCAAGACGATCGCCACAGCACCTCGTTCAACGGAACGACGAGCTTCCGCTGCAGCCAGCTCGGGATCGTGCAGGCTGACGATCGCCGATGAGCGCAGACGACCAGGATCGGCGGCGCAGTAGTCATGAAGCCAGTCGTTGAACGCTCTCGATATCGCTTCCGCGTGTGGCGCTTCGAGATCGTCGAGCGACAGAACCATCGACGCGAACGTGCGGAACATCACCGCTACGTCTATCCCTTCGGTGTCCATCGCGGCGAGCGTCGAGGCAGCGTCGTAGCCGCAGGCTTTCGCGTCCGCGTAGATATCGTCATTGCGTCCGTGCAGCGCAGCCTGGGCGGACGCAACCGATGAGGAGCGAGCCCAGGGCGGGATGGAGCGAGTCCCCGTCGAGGTCTTCACCGACCACCACGGAAACCCCGTCGGACCCCAGCCCTGGTAGGTCGGGCCGATGTCGCGCCAGCGCTCATCGAGATACTCATCGAAGACTGCCGCCCCTTCGATGACGTGCAGATCAGAGTCCATCACTCGGAAGCCTTCGCGCATGCAACAGATCGTAGGATCACCGGCGTGGGAACGCAGAGCGACGCCTCGGAGCCCCCCGGTCCGCGACTGACCCATGCAGGCTCGTTCGTCGACGTGGGCAACGGGGTCCGGCTCTTCGTCCGCCAGTTCGGAAACCCGACGGGCATCCCGACACTTTGGATGCATGGCGGCTCCGTCGAAGACTCGTCGATGATGACCCGCGACCTCGAGCCGTTCTTCGACTTGTTGCGGGTACTGATTCCCGACGCGCGAGGTCACGGTCGTTCGAGCCGGTTCGAAACGAAGGCCGAGTACACGTGGGCGGCAAAGTGCGCCGATATGGTCGCACTCCTTGACACGCTCGGCATCGAGCGGGCGATCTGGGGTGGGAACTCGATGGGTGCGGCGCTGTCCCTTTGGGCTGGGGTGCACGATCCCGAACGGGTCGTGGCGATCATCGACATCAGCGGCCCGCCGGCGGCTACCACCGACGTCGAACGGCAATGGTGGACCGAGCACCGACCGCTGATCGAGGCGCACGAGTTCGCAAAGTACTACGAGGCCAATGTGCTGCGACGGTCGGGGGCCGACGCCCTTTCGAAACTGCGAGCTCGACCGGCTCGGTTCGCCGAGATCGTCGAGCATCTCGATCGGCACTCCGTTGCATCGTTCCTCGCGCTGCTCGATGAGACCTTCGATCGGCCGGACTGGCTCGACGCCTGCGCGGCGATTCGTTGTCCGACGCTCGTCGTCGGGGGATCGGCAGACACCTTTCCTGACCCCGAACAAACCAGAGCAGTCGCGGCACGCATCGAGCATTCGATGCTGCATATGGTCGAGGGAGGACCGCATTTCCCGAACCGCACCCACCGACGCGAAGTTCAGGCCGTCATCGCGCAGTTCCTCGAACGCATCAGCCGGGAGCAATGAAGGTGGGGCGCATGACGACCCGTCGCTGATCGAATGCGGTTCCAGTGACGATCAGCGATCTCCTCGCCGGAGTCCTGCTTGTGCACGTGGATTCTCCTTACTGCAACCTGGCGCTAGCGGAGCGCAGTCTGCGGTCGGCCGACCCGCGGTCAGACGACGACGCTCGGGTCCGGTTCGGCGACGACCACGTTCCAGCCTCGGCGTAGCGACAGGACTCGCACCAGACCGACCACGGCGACACCAGCGATAGCGACCGGCGTTCGCCGGAGATCGAATCGGTCGCCGACCGTTACCACGACGCCGCCGAGGATGGCCGCTGTCGCGTAGATCTCCTTACGGAGGATGATCGGGATTTCCCGCAACAGCACGTCGCGGATCACTCCGCCGCCGACGCCGGCGATGACCCCGATCCCGATGGATGCCAGCACACCGAGTCCGGAGCGGAGCGCCTTCTCCGTCCCGGCGACGGCAAACAGCCCGAGCCCTAGCGCGTCGAGCACGAGCAACGCATGGCGAAGGCGCTGGACCCCACTCGCCCGAAAGAACACCACAAGTGCCGCAGGAATGGGGGCGGCCAGGTACCGCCAGTCTCGGAGCGCCACCGCAGGAGTGTCACCGAGTAGGACGTCGCGGAGAAATCCGCCGCCGAGTCCGGAGACGCCGGCGATGACGACAACGCCGAAGAGATCGAGCCGCTTCGAGATCCCCGAGAGCGCACCTGCTGTCGCGAATACCGCTATGCCAACGAGGTCGAGGACGAGGAGCAACATCGAACGTTCCATTGCGCTTTCGACCGTAGTGGCGCACGGCATGGCCCGACAGCGGATCGACCACCAGGATGTCGACACAGCCGTGGCGCACGGCATGGCTCGCCAGAGCGGGTAGAAACGGTGGGATGTGCGACTGCGTTGTGGCGCTTGCTCCAGTGACCGACGGCCGGACGACACTGTTCGCGAAGAACAGCGACCGGCCGTTCAATGAGGCGCAGGATCTGGTGTGGTCGCCGCCCCGCCACGACCGTGGTTTGATCAACACAACTCACATTGCCGTGGAACCTCATTCGGAAAATACCTTCGGGCATCTCTCCATCCAGCCCCGGTGGATGTGGGGCGTGGAAGGTGGGGTGAACGAAGCAGGCGTGGCCATCGGCAACGAGCGGGTCACCACCACGCTCGACCCGCGACTCTTTCCTGACGCGCTCACCGGAATGGACCTCGTACGGCTCGCCCTCGAACGCTCCGTCGACGCATCCGCGGCAGTAGATGTCATCGTCGACCTCCTCGGGATGTACGGCCAGGGCGGCAGCGGCGAGGCCGACCGGCACGCCCCGTACTGGTCGGGCTTCCTGATCGCTGATGGCACGCGCGCTTACAAGCTCGACACCAGCGGACGTGCATGGCTGGCGGAGGAAGTGACCGACGCCGCTTCGATCAGCAATCGCCCATCGATCGACACCTTCGATGCCGAGCATCGACATCCCCGCCAGCCGGTGGCCACGCTGGTCGATCCTCGCCTGGCCTGCTCAACCGCAGCAATGACCAACCGACCCGTAACCCTACGTGCACTTATCGACTGGCAAACGTCCCACGTGCACCATCCTGATGCGGCCGGATGGAGCATCTGCATGCATGTGCTCGATCGCGGCCACGAGCAGCGTACGACTGCGGCGTTCATCGCTGAACTGCCCGGAGACACCACGAGAGTCCGCGACGACGCTCGCATGTGGGTGACCCTTGGATCCCCGTGCTCCAGCGTTCGGGTTCCGGTGCTGGTCGGAGAGCGGCTCGGAGATGTCCCTCGCTGGGAGCGCTTCGCCGCGCTCGGACCGCAGCATCGAGAGCGCCTCGACGAGCTCGAGACATGGCTCGCAGCGGAACTGCAGCCCGCCGACGAGGCGTGGCGGGAAGTGTCGGCAACCCTCGACCAACTCGGCGTCTGACCGCCAAAACGTTCGAGGTCGTGTCCGCTTGATGGCCCGCTCCTGGAGCCGAGACTCGGCGGACACTCTCGCCGCGGCTTGACAGTTCACGAGAGCCGGATTTCGCTGACGACATCCCATTGGTAGCAGTGGTCCTGCTGACGTACATCAAGCAGCAGAAGAGCCGAGAAGTCCACCGTCTCCAACGCACCGACTCCGCCACCAAGCAAAGCGGCCATCGAGGCCTCCGAGTGGTGCCTGTTCGAATACCCCACGGTGAGGTGCGGTTGATACGTGCGCGTGATGTCGGTGCGGATCATGGGCCGGCACGCCGGCACGACGGCGTTGAATACCGAGCCGAACTCCTCCACGGGTTCGAGTGCCCACACCACAGCGGAGTGATGCGCTTGAAGCGTTGCCGACGCAGTGATCGCGCCGATGCCCGCAACCGCAGACCGCACGCTGTCGACCATGTGGTCAACAGCATTGCGGTCCGCAGTAGCAAGAGAGGGACGAAGTGCCACAACGGTGCAGTGAAGCCACTCGGCCGGGACGACATCGAGTCCGGGGATATCAAGGAGTGGGAACACACCGCTGACGTAGTCAGCCGGCACCGATGATGGGAGGAGGTACCAGTGCAACCGGGTTTCGCCGGTTGCCCAGGTGCCGTGCTCCCAATGTGACACGAGCCCTGAAGTCATGGGATCAGAGGTTCATCTTCGGTTTGACCTCGGTGTCGATGATCGACTGCAGCTGCGACGCAGCGGTCGACCACGCCGACTTCGGGTCGCTGTTGCTCAGCAACATCGACTCGAGCGCCTTACCGAGGATGGCATCGCCGCCGGGGACGAACACGCGCGCCGAATCCTGACTCCGCGTCTTCGCTACCTGATCGACCGCCGTACGGAACTGCGGACGTTCCTTGTAGACCTGGGTCATCACCGGGCCTTCAATAGCGGATTTGCGAACCGGAACGTAACCGACAGACGCCGAGTAGAAGGCGGTTGAGTCGGTGCTCGTCATGAAGGCAAGAAACCGCATTGCTGCGAGCTTGTTGGCGTCCGGAATGTTCTCCGGAATGGCGAGGCCGGCGCCGCCGGTCGGGCAACCGAACGCCTTCGGGCCCTTCGGAAGGAACGACGTGCCGACATCGAACTTCCCCTTGGCTCCGCTCAGCACTCCGCTCAGGCCACCCGTCGACGACACCGTGGAGGCGCAGAGCTCGGCCAGAAAGTCATCGGTTTCGCTCTTCGAAGTTACGTTCGCATACTTCTTGGTGTTCACCTGATCACGGAGGAACTGACCCGCGGCGATCGCTTCCGAGGCATCGAGGGTGAGTTTGAGGTCGGGCATCGAGTATTGGCCACCCTGCCCCCAAAGCAGGTTCTGAAAAGTCCAGGCAACGTAGCTGTCACCCTTCACCACGGTGAACGGGAACTTGTCGCTCGAGCCGAGCTTCTCCTGGAGCTTCGGTGCCCACGTTTCGAACTCGGCCCAGGTGTCGGGCCCACGGTCGGGAAGGCCCGCCGCGGCCCACACGCGCTTGTTGTAATAGAAGAGGGGCGTGGAGCGGGCGAAGGGCATCGCCCACTGCTGCTTGTTATAGAGGTAGTCATCCATCAGCACCGCCTGGTAGTCGGCGGTGTCGAGATTGACGGCACGGAACAACTCGTTGAGCGGCGTGATGGCCTTGGAGATCGCATACTTGAACCACCACACGTCCGACAGCATGACGATGTCCGGCAACTGCTTCGCAGCAATGGAAGCGTTGAACTTCTGGGCGATTTCGGCATAGTTTGCGCCCGCGGTCTGCAAGTTCACCTTGAAACCGGGGTTAGCATCTTCAAATCGCTTGATCAAGATCTCTTCCACCGGCTTCGACCTCGCCGGGTGTGAGCTCCAGTAGGTGATCTCGGTCGCCGGCTTGACCTTGGCATAGCGGCCGGTTGCCGCCCTGGCCGTCTTCTTCGTCGTCTTCGATGTTGCGCCGAAGGCCACGTCGGGAAGCGCGAGCGCCGCGGCGCCGGCGCCGGCCACGAGGCCGAGGAAGCGTCGGCGTGACAGTGCGGACCGGTCAGCGTCAGACGCACCGGTCGGGATCGATGGAAGCTGTGCAGTCATTGGAATGTCCCTTGGGTTTGTGTGGGTGGGTGGGTGTACTGGGTGGGGTGTGGTGCGGGTGATGGGTTCAGGATCCGATCGCCGAGCGCACCGAAGTGGACGAAGCGATCGTCGATGAGGGTTAGCCCTTGACGCCGCCGGTGAGACCGACGACAACACGTCGCTGGGCAAACAGCAGAATCGGAATGACGGGGAGGATCACGAGCACGGCGCCGGCCATGATCGGACCCCACGCATTGACGCCCTCGCTGTCGCGCAGCAACGTGAGTCCAACCGGGAGCGTCGCAGAGTCCGCCTTCGAGGTGACGAGGCGTGGCCACAGATAGTCGTTCCACTTCGCCACGGCGGTCACGAGAGCGAACGCGGCTATCGCCGGTCGAGACATCGGGACAACCACCTTGGTCATCAGACCCCACCGCGAGATCCCGTCCATCTCCGCCGCTTCGATGATCTCGGAGGGGATACCTCGAAACGTCTGATGAAGGAGGAACGCGCCGAATGCAACTCCGGCGGTCGGGATGACGATGCCGATCCACGAGTCGAGCCAACCCAACCGGGCGGTGGTCACGTAGTTCGGGATCAGCACAACTTCGAAAGGCACCATCAGCGAAGCCACGACGACCCAGAAGATCAGGCGACGCGCCGGGAAGCGAAGAAAGACCAAGGCATACGCCGTGGTCACCCCGAGCACCACTTTGATCACTGTGGTCGCCGCGGTAGTCACGAAGCTGTTCACGAAGAACCGGACGAAGGGCACTTCGTTGAACGCCCGCTGGTAGTTGTTCCAGACCAACTTCGAAGGGAAGATGCGCAGGGGTCGCGAGTACAGATCGTCGCGGCTCTTCAGTGATGCCAGCACCATCCACACGAGAGGAACCACCGTGAGCACCAGCGCGCCAATGATCGCCACGAGACCAGCAGGCCCCTGCCGAACCCGACGTTGAGCGGTGCGTCCACGAAGCGCACCTGGCGTCGTCGAACGCCGGGCAACTCCAGCAGGTACGGATTCGTCAGGCACCAGAACCGGAGCATCGACCGTTACGGTCATCATGCGTCCTTGCGATCGAGAATGCGCACCTGGGCCAGCGTGACGACGAGCAGCACCACGAACAGCACGGCGGCGATCGCCGATGCGTGTCCCACACGGAATCGGACGAACGCTTCGTCGAAGATCTGAAACGACATCGTTCGGGTCCCGTCGAGAGGACCACCTTGGGTCATGACGTAGATCACATCGAATGCCTGCATCGACGCGATGAACGAGGTGGCAAGCACGAACGATGTCGTCGACCGGAGCGACGGGAGGGCGATGCGTCGGAGCCGCGCCCACCATCCGGCACCATCGATCGCCGCAGCTTCGAACAGCTCCGGCGGGATCGATTGCAACCCGGCAATGAAGAGCAGGCACGTGTAGCCAAGCTGCTTCCAGATGTAGACGAAGCAGACCATGACCATCGCCCAACCTGGGCTGTTGTACCAGTTGGGAGATTCGAGTCCGACCAGGCGCAATCCCGCGGCGAGCAGGCCGAATCGCGGATCGAACATGAAATACCACACGATCGCCACGACCGCTCCGGGCATCAGAAACGGCGAGAACAGGGCGGACCGTGCCACTGACGAACCTCGCCGCTTCTTCACCAACGCGAACGCGAACAACAGTCCACCGATCGTTGAACCGGCCACGGTCGAGATCGAGAAGACGAGCGTGTTCACGATCGTCTTGCGACCGACCGGATCCCGCCACGCCGAGACAAAGTTGTCGAGCCCGACCCACACCTTGTCCGGTGAAATCAGATCCCAGCGGTACAGCGACAACCGGAGCGACTCGACAAGCGGCCGGTAGGTGAACCAGAACAGCAGGAGGAGGTTCGGAGCAAGGAGCGCGGCGGCGAAGACGTACTCCGATCGGCGTCTCGCTCGCACCATTGCCACGCAGCGATCATTCGAGTCGTGGTTTTCCAACCGTCGACATCTGGGTGTCCGTCAGGCGACATCGACGCGAACTCTGCGAGGGCCGCGTCGGAGTCTCGGGACATGTTGCGCTCGGTCGCTCCAGGAGCGACCAGGCGCGACAACTCCCATGGAGCTATGCCATCCAGCCGCCGTCGACGACGAACTCTGAACCGGTCGAGTACGAACTTTCGTCCGAAGCGAGGTAGAGCACAAGCTGGGCGACCTCGACGGCCTCTGCCGTGCGGCCCATCGGGATGCGCATCTTCACCACGTCGCGAGTGCCGGGCGAGATCGCATCGAAGGTCTCGAGCATGGCCGTCTCGATGATCCCGGGATGCACCGAGTTGACTCGCACGCCGTGTGCCGCAAGTTCCTTGGCCGCTGCTTTGGTCATCCCACGCACCGCCCACTTGGTGGCGCCGTAGCCGATGAAGCCGGGCGTACCTTCGAGACCGGCAACCGACGAGATGTTGATGATCGACCCCGAGCGCTGCGTCACCATGACCCGGGCTGCAGCCTGCATGCCCAGGAACACACCGGTCTGGTTGATGGCCACCACCTTATCCCAATCCTCCAGCGAGGTATCGAGCACACCACCCCGGGGGAAGATGCCGGCGTTGTTGACCAGCACGTCGAGGCGGCCGTGTGTCTCGACGATCGAGGCCACCACCGCGGCCCATGTCGCCTCGCTCGTCACGTCGTGGTGGAGATACCTACACGCAAAGCCGTCGGCCCGAAGCGCCGCGGCGGTGGCTTCACCGTCGGCATCGAGCACGTCGCCGATCACCACCGTGGCACCCTCTCGACAGAACAACCCAGCCTCGGACGCGCCCTGACCGCGTGCACCACCGGTGATGAGCGCGACCTTGCCGGCCAACCTTCCGAGGGCGCTCGACGCGGCGCCAACTGCGCTCATGCCGAGACTCCGTCGTGCAGCGCTGCGATGTTTTGCGGCACATCGCTACTTGCGACGCCATCGCTAGGTCCGCTACCCGCTGTCGGCGACGGGAGCCCGCCCAATGCAGTCCGCAACAGCGTTGTCGCTTCGTCCATCGCCGCTCCCGCGACCGGGAAGAGCGCTTCCATTCCGAAGAAGCCGTGGATGCAGCCCTCGAAGTTCACCCACGTCGTCGGCACGCCGTCGGCGGCAAGCCGAGCGGCATAGGCCGCGCCTTCATCCCGGAGCGGATCGAATTCTGCGGTGAGCACGTGCGCCGGGGGCAGCCCGGCCAGCGACGCCGCCGCCATCGGCCTGGCCCGCACATCGGTTCGCGACGCGACACGGTCGGCTTCGGTCACGTAGTTCGCCCAGAAGTACTGCATCGAGTCCTTGGTGAGGAAGTACCCGCTGGCGTTCTCATCCCGGGACGGGTAGTCCACGTCGGGTCCGTCCGTTGCGGGATAGATGAGCAATTGGAATGCGATCGACGGCCCTCCCCTGTCCCGCGCCCACAACGCAATTGCGGCCGAGAGGTTGCCGCCGGCCGAGTCACCGCCGACAGCGAGCCGACTGGCATCGACGCCGAGTTCGTCGGCCTTCGCCGCCACCGCGGAGACGACGGCAAAGCAGTCGTCGAACGCGGCCGGGAACGGGTGCTCCGGCGCGAGCCGGTACCCGACGCTGACGGCGACGACACCGGCCTTCTCGGCCATCGTGCGGACCCGACAATCGTCGGTGTCGATCGACCCGATCATCCAACCCCCACCGTGGATCCACACGAGCACGGGCGCGCCAGTTGCGGCGACACCGCGAGGCCGGTAGATGCGTACCGGAACACCGTCGAGCTCACGGTCTTCGACCGACGCCATCTCGGGACCGTCACCGGCGAGGGCCATGTAGGTGTCGTAGCCGACCCTGGCGTCGGCCGCTGACAGCTGCGAGATGGGCGGTCGACCATTGGCCGCAGCAGCGTCGAGGAAGACCTTGATGGCACGATCGAGAGGCACGGCCGTCGACGTTACGCGCCCGCGCGTGAAGTCGGCCACACGCTGGTCGGTGCACGGCTTGTCGCGTGCATGGTTGTGCACTCAGTCGCCCCGGGAGCGACCGAGGTACCGAGCACGCGGCAGACGCGGACGCTAGACGTCCGGTAGCAGCACATTGGCGAACACCTGCCACGCCAGCGCGCTCTTGGCCACGAGCGACAAGATGATGTAGGCCCGCTCGCCGTGGAGGTAGTCAGCCCACTTCCCTTTCGCCGCGTACTGCTTCAGCTGGGTGACGGCGAAGCAGTTGAAGAGCAGGAAGAGCGACACGAAGATGCCGTAGACGAATGGCGGCACACCGTCACCGTTCCTGCTGTTGCTCGTTCCGGCACCGATTGTGTAGATCACCACGCCCAGCCAGGGAATGATTCCGGCGAAGCACCCGAACCGGAACGGCGACCAGTTGGCGCCGGGGCCCGGTTTGTTGGTCGTCTCCATGAGCCAACCGAAGAAGATCATCGAGGCGTTCGCGCCGGCGATGCCGAGGAGTGCCACCACGTCGGTCATCCCGACGATGCCGGCGATGAGCACGATCATCACGGTCGACGAGATCGAGTACTCGACCCAACGGAACCGGTTGCGGGTGTTGAGCAACTCTTCGCGGTACTTCGGGAACCCCCATGGGCTGGCCACCAGGAAATGGAAAAACGAAGAGAGCGCGAGGAACACGAACACGGCGACGCCGATGCGGTAGGAGAACAGCTTCTCCAGTACGAGCGGACCCGACGGCTGTCCTGGCGGACCATTGCCCCACGCGGCGGTCACCGGCAGGGAACGCCCGTTGGTGAGGAACAGCACCACGATGGCCTGCCCGAGGTGCAGGACACCGGCCGCCAGGTTGAACGTGCGGAGACGGGAGATGCGATCAGGGTTGTTCGCGTTCACCTACCAACCATCGCACGGTTCGGCGGTCTACCAGCGCAGCGCAGAGGGCCAGTTGGTTTGCACGGGCCAGCTGGCTTCGATTCTCCCGGCCGTTCCCGGCCCGAGCCTCCCTCGCGGGTCAGCTGCCTGCGCGTGCCGCGTGCAATGCGGCCGCGAATGCCTCGGCATCGTTCCCGAGCCGGGGAGCCTCGCGGGTCACGCCCGTGCCGTCGGTGAAGACGAGTGCTACCGCAACCGATGCCTTCCTGGTTTCGGTCTCCATGCCGGCCACGTCGGCGAGCGGGAACGCCACCTTGAATCCCTTGGGCTTGCCGAGCAGCTTCCCCCAGCCCCACACGATCAGCCGCTTGTCGGTGAGCCCGAGGACCAGAGGCTCATTGGGAAGAAGCGAGGCCGATCCGGCTGACGGATCAGTTTCGCCGTCCTTCATCACCCGCTTGGCGATCGCCGCTCCCACCAGACCGGCGGCCCCAAAGGCGGCGAGCTTCATCGTGTGGCCCGACGGATTGATGAGGACGCCGTCGATCAGCGTCTCCCCCGGCTGCAGATCTTCGGCGACGTTCTTCTCGATCTTCGTCTTCCACGACATGGTTGGCTCCTTTGTGACGTCTCCGTCGACGCTCATTGCGCACGATAGCGGCCGCTCACGCCGAACGACGGGCTGGGCGAAAGGGCGCCCGATGCGACAGAATCGCACCACGCTCCGCCTCGCCGCGCCGCTCCAATTCCTCGCAACACAAGACTCACGCTAGGGACCCACCATGGCTCTGCATCCCAACGGCATCAACCACCTCGCCATCGCCACCACCGACATCAAGACGCAGATCGAGTTCTTCAC
>JANOHI010000129.1:0-2153 GCA_031406385.1 Acidimicrobiia bacterium | reverse complement strand
CATCGTCGTCAGGTCCGCCACGTCGCGAATGCCCGCGTCGATCAGCAGGCCCACCACGCCGTGCGCGCGAGCCGATACGGCCAGCAGGTCCCCGAACATGCCGTCGGTCGAATCCGACGTCGTGGTCACCACGATCTTTGTGAACCCGCTGCAGTTCGCGCCTACCGAGGACCTCGCCGCCTACCCACGCGACCTCGATCGTGACCGCGAGCTTGCCTTGGCCGCGGGGGCATCGGTGCTTTTCGTCCCCGCCGTCTCGGAGATGTACCCGTTCGGTGCCGACCGAGTGCTCACCACCGTCTCGGTCGCCGAGATCACCAGTGTGCTCGATGGGGTCGTCCGGCCCGGACACTTCGACGGTGTCGCCACCGTGGTGGCGAAGCTCTTCGCCATCGCCGGCACGTGCTCGGCCTTCTTTGGAGAGAAGGACTGGCAGCAGCTCGCCGTCGTCCGCCGCATGGCCACCGACCTCTCGTTGCCGGTCGAGGTTGTCGGCTGCCCAACGGTGCGCGAGCCCGATGGATTGGCGATGTCGAGCCGGAACCACTACCTGTCCGCCGACGACCGACCACACGCGTCCGTCGTGTGGCGGTCGCTCCAGGCGGGGGCCAAGGCGATCGCCGACGGTGAGCGCTCTCCGAAGGCGGTGAGCGGCCACATGCGGGCCGTGCTCGATGCCTCGGCGGTCGTTCGTTCGGTCGACTACACCGCGTGCGTCGACCCGCTCACGCTGGCGACGCCCGCATCGATCGACGGCGAGGTCCGCCTTCTCATCGCCGCCCATGTCGGCCGCGCCGGAGCGTCGGCACGCCTCATCGACAACTGCGCTGCGTTCTCTCCAGCTGCCTGAGGCCACTCGACGGCGCGTACTATCTGCCGGCCGCGCCCGCGTGCGGTCGGAATCGCCCACGCGCAGCTCAGACGATTTCGCACGCACCTCCGTCCAAAATAGTCCGGTAGGCCGCCTGGTCCGACCGATCTGCGCGTGATTACGGCTGATGTGTGCGTGAACGCTTCTCAGCCGAGGTGGTCGAGGGTCATGGCCACGTGCAGAGCTGTGCGCGCCGGTGTGGTCAGCCGAGGTGGTCCAGGGTCATTGCCACGTGCAGAGCTGTGCGCGCCGGTGTGGTCAGCCGAGGTGGTCGAGGGTCATTGCCACGTGCAGAGCCATGCCGGTCGTCATGCACCCCTCGTCGAAGCGCACGAGGTTCGAGTGGTTCGGGGCGGCGGTGTGCGTCGGGATCTCAGGCGGGCACGCCCCGAGGAAGGCCATGGCCCCCGGAACCTTCTGGAGAACGTAGGAGAAGTCTTCGGCGCCCATGACCGGCTGGGGCATACGCATTGCGCCGCGGTCACCGAACGCTGCGGTCGCCACTCGCAGAACGTCGTCGGCAACGGCCGCATCGTTCACGGTGACCGGGAAGCCGAACGTGACCTCGACTTCGGCGGCGGCCTCGTGGGCGGCGGCGATGTTCTCGGCGACGCGGCGGATGCCGTCGTGCAGCGCGGTACGAGTGCGTTCGGACACGGCGCGGATCGTCCCGAGGATCGTGGCCGAGTCGGGGATCACGTTGTCGGTCGTGCCGGCGGTGATCTTGCCGACCGTGATCACGCCGGGGTCGAACGCGTCGATGCGTCGGGTCACCATCGTCTGGAGCGCGATGACGATCTCACAAGCGATCGGAATCGGATCAAGCGCGTGATGGGGCGCCGAGGCATGACCGCCCCTCCCTCGGATCACGATTTCGAACTCGTCGGCGGACGCCATCTGCGGTCCGCCTTTGATGGCGACGAGCCCCGACGGGACGTTTCCGCCGACGTGGATGGCAAACGCCTTCGTCACTCGCCCCGCAGTGGTCAGAAGACCGTCCTCGAGCATGTGACGTGCTCCGTGATATCCCTCCTCGCCCGGCTGGAACATGAAGAGCACCTGGCCCTTGATGTCACGACGGCGGGCATGCAGCATCCTCGCCGCGCCGACGAGCATGGCCACATGCAGATCGTGGCCGCAGGCATGCATTTTCTCGGCATCGCCGGAACGGAAGTCGATCTCCGCGTCCTCATGGAGTGGAAGGGCATCGGTGTCGGCTCGGAGCAGCATCGTCGACCCTTCGCCGCCGCCGTCGAGAACAGCGGTCACCCCCGAGGTGCGG
>JANOHI010000096.1:0-14941 GCA_031406385.1 Acidimicrobiia bacterium | reverse complement strand
CGGCGTGTCGCTCGTCGACAACGTGAAGCCCGGGATGTCGGTGTACGAAGACGAGATCTTCGGTCCCGTGCTTTCCGTGGTCCGGGTCGACACCTACGACGACGGCCTCAAGCTCATCAACGACAACCAGTACGGCAACGGCACGGCGATCTTCACCCGCGATGGTGGGCTCGCCCGCGAGTTCCAGCACGACTGCATCGTCGGCATGGTCGGGATCAACGTGCCGATTCCGGTCCCGGTCGCCTACTACTCCTTCGGTGGGTGGAAGGCGTCGTTGTTCGGGGATCGCCACATGTACGGTCCCGAAGGCGTCGACTTCTTCACCCGCACCAAGGCCGTGACCAGCCGGTGGCCCGACCCGCGTGAGTCGTCGGTCGACCTCGGCTTCCCGAAGAACCGCTAACCAGAAAGCTGCGTACGCATATGGATATCGGAGTCGTTCTCCAGACCAATCCGCCGGTGTGGCGTGTCGTTGATCTCGCCAAGAGGGCCGAGACGTTCGGCTTCTCCCACGTGTGGACGTTCGACTCCCACATCCTGTGGATGGAGCCCTACGTCATCTACAGCCAGATCCTGGCCGAGACCAAGCGGGTGATCGTCGGCCCCATGGTCACCAACCCGGCCACCCGTGATTGGACCGTCACCGCGAGTGTGTTTGCCACGCTCAACGAGATGTACGGCAACCGCACGGTTTGCGGCATCGGTCGCGGTGATTCCGCAGTGCGGGTGATCAACGGCGCTCCGGTCGGGTTGAAGGACACCCGTGAATCTATCGGCGTGATCCGCGACCTCGCGGGAGGCAAAGCCGTTGAGTACAAGGGCTCCACGCTGCGCTTCCCCTGGGTGCGCAGCTCGCAACTGGAAGTGTGGCTGGCCGCCTATGGCCCGAAGATGCTGGCGATGACCGGGGAGGTCGCTGACGGGTTCATCCTCCAGCTCGCCGATCCCGACATCGCGGCGTGGACGATCAAGGCCGTTCGTGACGCCGCAGACGCGGCGGGCCGCGATCCCATGTCCATCACCATCTGCGTGGCGGCGCCGGCCTATGTGACCGACGGCTCCGACGCCGCCAACGCCCATGGGCGAGACCAGTGCCGCTGGTTCGGCGGAATGGTCGGAAACCACGTGGCCGACATCGTGGAGCGTTACGGCGATTCCGGCGGCGGGAGCGTGCCACAAGCCCTCACCGACTACATCAAGGGCCGTCAGGGCTACGACTACAACGAGCACGGCCGGGCCGGGAACACCCATGCCGATTTTGTGCCCGATGAGATCGTCGACCGGTTCTGCATCATCGGCACCGTCGAGCAGCAGATCGTCCGTATCGAGGAACTCCGCGCCCTCGGCGTCGACCAGTTTTCCGTCTACCTCCAGCACGACGATATGGACGGCACCCTTGCCGCCTACGGCAATGCGGTGATTCCGGCCATCAACGCCGGTGGACCGGCAAAGTCATGAAGCGGGTTGTCATGAACGTTCCGGCAACAGCGCTGAAACAACGCGATTAGTACCATGACTGGCTGATGTCAGACTTGGCGCCACATTCGACGAGTCGGGCCGCCGCCGTCGACGGATCGTCCGACGAGTTGCGAGAAATCGCTGCCCTGGGGGCGCGCGCTCGTCGAAGAAAACAGATGCGTGACGCCGCCCTCGGGTTGCTCGGCGTGGCCCTGTTCGTGGTTGCCTGGCAAGGAGTCAAGGCGCTGGGTGGGGCCGACTCGACCATCTTGGGCTGGCGCATGCCTATCAGCACCGATGATGCATCGATGCCGCACCTGTGGACGGTGCTTCGCCGCTTCGCCGAACCGGAAGTCCGCGGGAACGGCCGCACGGTCTTTGCCGCTGTCGCATCGGGCATGTGGTTCAGCTTCCGTCTGGCGATCGCCGGGTTCGTGATTGGTGTCGTGATCGGTCTGCTCCTTGCTGTTGTCATGCAGCGATTCAAGATCGTGGAGCGGGCCTGGTCTCCCTATGTGGTGCTCTCCCAGACGGTTCCGCTCATCGCCCTTGCGCCGCTCATCGTCGGACTCGTCGGCCAGATCAAGATCGGCGGATTCCAGGGCCGACCGTGGATGTCGGTTGCCGCCATGAGCGCGTATCTCTCGTTCTTCCCGGTTGCCGTTGGGGCCTTGCGCGGGCTGCAGTCACCGAAGCCGCTGTCGCTCGAGTTGATGCACAGCTACGCCGCTTCATCGTGGCAGACGCTGCTCAAACTCCGCTTTCCCGCCGCTGTTGCGTATCTGCTGCCGGCACTCAAGCTGGCTGCCGCCGCATCGATCGTCGGCGCGATCGTCGCCGAGATATCGTCCGGCATGGCCGGTGGCATCGGCCGCCTCATCCTCGACTACTTCCAGAAGGCCACCGGTGACCCGGCCCGGGTGTTCACCGCGTTCCTCGGCGCCGCGGCACTCGGCCTCATCGTCGCCGCGTTGATTGCGGTCCTGGAGAAGTTTCTTCTTCGCAACCGTCCCAAGGCAGAGTTGGCGTGAGCTCGTCCCCGTCCGCAGCAGCCGTAGACGTCCGCGGTGTCTCGAAGATCTTCAACCCCGGAAAGGCCAACCAGGTCGACGCGCTGCTCGATGTGAGCATGACCGTGACCCCCGGGTCGTTCGTCTCGCTCATCGGCCCTTCCGGTTGCGGGAAGTCCACGCTGCTCCGCCTCATCGGCGATCTCACCTCCTCGACCTCGGGCACACTCACCGTGAACGGCAAGGATGCCGCGCACGCCCGCAAGGATCAGGACTACGGGATGGCCTTTCAACAGGCCGGGCTGTTCGAGTGGCGCAAGGTCCACCGCAACATCGAGCTACCGCTCGAACTCCGCGGCTGGGACAAGGCAAAACGACGCGCCCGATCCACCGAGTTGCTCCAACTCGTGCAGCTGCCAACGTTCGGAGACCACTACCCATGGGAACTCTCCGGCGGGATGCAGCAGCGCGTCGCCATTGCCCGTGCGCTCGCCATCGACCCGCCGTTGCTCCTCATGGACGAACCGTTCGGCGCGCTCGACGAGATGACCCGTGAGCACATGCAGGCCGAGTTGTTGCGGATCTGTGCGCAGACTGGCAAGACCGTGATCTTCGTGACGCACTCGATCCCGGAGGCGGTGTTCCTCTCGAACCAGGTCGTGGTGATGTCGGCACGTCCCGGTCGCATCACCCACGTGATCGACGTGGATCTCGGCGATCGCATCAACCCCGACGAGGTACGCGAGTCAGCCGAGTTCTTCAAGAAGATCACGGAAGTCCGCGAAGCACTGCGTGGGGCCGAGGGTGGGCACGGTGTCAGAGTGGATGACCGATGACGTGGGGTGGTGCGGCTACTGGTGTTGCGAGCAGTGAAGCGAAGCGGAGCAGCGCAGCGCCGATCAGCAGAGTGGATGACCGATGAACTCGTTCGGCAGGGCGCTCCAACATCGAAGCGCGCAGATCGTTCCGCCGCTCGCCTGGGGCGCGCTGTTCCTCTTTGCTTGGGAGCGTTTTGTCATATGGCGCGAGATCAAACCCTTCCTCCTGCCGGCTCCATCGGCGATCTGGCAACAGCTCAAGCTGAACAAGTCGGGCATCTGGCAGACGGCGATCAACACGGGAACGAACGCGGTGATCGGGCTCATCGCCGGAGTGCTCGTTGGTCTCGTGATCGCCTTCGTGGCACAGAGGTACGAGACGGTGCGAGCACTCATCGCCCCCATCGGCGCCGCCCTCAACACCATGCCGATCGTCGCCCTCGGTCCGGTCTTCTACAACCTCTTCGGCTCGACCTCGGACACCGCCCGACGCGTCGTGATCGGTCTCGTGGCGTTCTTTCCGGTGTTCGTCAACACCCTTCGTGGTCTGACCCAGGTTGATCCGATCCATTCGGAGCTGATGCGCTCGTACGCGGCGTCGGAGAGCGCGTTCTTGCGCCTCGTTCGCCTTCCGAATGCTCTCGGGTTCACCATCACCGGGATCCGGATCGCCGCGTCGCTTTCGGTGATCGCCGCAGTGGTCGTCGAGTACTTTGGCGGTCTGCAGAACGGGCTCGGAAGTCGCGCTGCCTCCGCCATGAAACTCTCCGCCACCGCCAAGGGATGGGCCTATGTCGCTGCTGCTTGCGCGCTCGGCCTGTGCTTCTACCTCTTCGCCGTCGTACTCGAGCGAGTCGCCATGCCCTGGCAGGCGAGGCGCCGAGCGTCGGAGCGGGCCTGACCGCTCGCCAACTTCTTCCCCCGAATGACCACACACCCATCCCCGAGGAGCACATGAGAACCAGCCGAATCATCCGAACTGTCGCCGCATTCGGCGTCATCACCATGGTCGCCGCCGGTTGCGGTAGCGATTCTGCCGACACCACGGCCGCCCCCGCCGAGACCGAAGCCGCGGTTGCCGAGACCGAAGCCGCCGCCGTGGAGACCGAAGCTGTCGCCGCAGAGACCGAAGCTGCCGCAGCCGAGACCGAAGCTGCCGCAGCACCCGCCGCGGCTGAGTGCGCCGAGCCCAGCAAGGTGAAGCTCCAGTTGCAGTGGGTCACCCAGGCCCAATTCGCCGGCTACTACGCCGCCGTCGACCAGGGTTTCTATGCAGGGCAGTGCCTCGATGTCGAGATCGTTGAAGGCGGCGTCGAGATCGTCCCGCAGACCCAGCTCGCTACTGGCGCCGTCGACTACGCCATCGCCTGGGTGCCGAAGGCCCTCGCGTCGCGCGAGCAGGGCGCCGGTATCACGAACGTTGCGCAGATCTACCAACGTTCCGGAACGCTCCAGGTGTCCTGGGCCGACTCCGGCATCAAAGGCCCGGCCGACTTCAAGGGCAAGAAGATCGGCAACTGGGGCTTCGGCAACGAGTTCGAGCTCTTCGCCGGCATCACCAAGGCCGGTCTCGACCCGGCGAAGGACGTCACCCTCGTTCAGCAGCAGTTCGACATGCAGGCGCTGCTGAAGAAGGAAATCGACGCCGCCCAGGCCATGACCTACAACGAATACGCGCAGCTGCTCGAAGCCAAGGATCCCGCCACCGGCGAGCTCTACACGGCCGACAAGTTCAGCGTCGTGAACTGGAACGACGAAGGCACGGCCATGCTCCAAGACGCCATCTGGGCGAACACGGAGAAGCTGGCCGATGCGGCCTACAAGGATCAGACGGCCCGCTTCGTGAAGGCCTCGATCCAGGGTTGGGTGTTCTGCCGTGACAACGCCGACAAGTGCGTTGACATCGTCGTGGGCAAGGGCTCCAAGCTCGGCAAGAGCCACCAGGCCTGGCAGATGAACGAAGTCAACAAGCTCGTCTGGCCGTCTCCCGGTGGAGCCGGCATGATCGACCAGGCGGCCTGGGATCAGACGGTCAAGATCGCCTCAGAGACCAAGAATGCTGAAGGGGCCACCGTGCTCACCAAGCCGGTCGACGCAGCGGCGTTCTCGAACGAGTTCGCCGAGAAGGCGAACACGGAGTGGGCCGCCGCCGGCGTCGACGTGAAGGGCGAGGGCTTCACGCCCGCCACGATCACCCTCAACGAGGGCGGTAACTGAGCAGTTTCCGCGGCGCGCAGGCGCCTGATGGATAGCAATGCACGAGGGCCGCTCCAGTGGAGCGGCCCTCGGTGCATGACGGGCGCCTTCGCTCATTGCTACCTGGCGCTTACTTTAGGTAGCATTAGAGTATGAAACTCAGCGTAAGTCTTCCCGACGAGGACGTTGGTTATCTCGACGAGTATGCAAAGTCGCAAGGCCTACCGTCGCGTTCGGCGGTCATGCACAAAGCGGTGCGGCTGCTCCGGGCGACCGAACTTGGTGCGGCGTACGAGCAGGCGTGGACGGAATGGTCTGAGTCCGGCGAGGCCGATCTCTGGGAGTCGACGACATCGGACGGACTGAGCTGATGCGACGCGGCGAGATTCGGTTGGTGGACCTTGATCCAGCCCGCGGGGCCGAGGCGAACAAGCAGCGGCCGGCCGTCGTTGTGACCAACGACGGCGCAAACCAAACCGCGCTGCGACTTGGGCGAGGCGTGGTTACCGTGGTGCCGGTCACCTCGAACGTGAGCCGGGTGTACCCCTTCCAGGTGCTGCTACTCGCTCCTGATACCGGGCTTGACCTCGATTCGAAAGCTCAGGCCGAACAGGTTCGTTCTGTTGATGTCGGGCGAGTCGGCCGGCGAGTCGGTGTCGTTCCAGCCGCGCTGCTCATGCGTCTTGACGAAGCACTTCGCCTTCATCTCGCGTTGTAGCCCTGTTGCCGTGGGCATCACCAGCGAGGGTGGCAACAGCTTCGCGTGTCACTCGAGGGCCGCTCCGTTCGGGGCGGCCCTCGGTGTTTGCCGGCCGGCGTCGCTACGACGCAGGGACGAGCGTGGCGACGTCGCCGATGCGAATCGTTCCGCCGCGCAGTACTTCGGCGTTCAAGGCGAGCTTGCCGTCGAAGCGCCTGATGATGTCCTTGAGAACTTCGCGATCGACGTCGAGGGTGTCGGGATCGACGGTGGTCATCGGGCAGCGACCACGGCGTGAGTCGATGCCGATGATCACCTCGCCGATGTGGAGCTCGCGTCCCGGCCATTCGGTTTCCCCCATCGCCTCGACCCCGGCGATCACGATGTTCGGTCGCAGCCGGCGCACATCGCGACCGAACGCCGCGACCGCCCCGTCCGTCGCCACGAGCAGCGGGAGCACGTCGAATCGCTCGGGTCCGTCGTAGGCCGCGAGGAACGCGTCGTCGCCGGCCGCCTGGCGCACGCGGGCGAGGACCTCGGGTGACGTCCACGGCAGTCCGTCGACGAGCGGGCTGTGATCGTCACCCAGCGTCGCGTGGAGGCCGAGGAGACGGTGATGACGCCGTGAGGTGCGCACCCCTTCGGGCCCCCGTACATGGACGAAGCGATCGCCGAAAACGCCGTCCGCAGTCAGTTCGGCCGTCTCAAGCCGTTCGCCCGCAAGCGTCTTGACGGGATAGCGCCACAGCTCGGCAACGGTCAGTGGGTTGGTGGTCATGGCATCGTCTCTAGGAGTTGGGCGGCGGCCTTGCGGGCCGCGATGATGGGCTTGTCGTTGCCGAAGATGGCGGACTGCACGATGGCTCCGTCGATGAGTACGGCGAGCGCGTCGGCGAACCACGCCGGGGTGCGGGACCGAGTTCGCGTGGCCAGCGTGGCGAGCTGGCGGACGAGCGAACGCTTGTGGTCGGCCACGATGGCCCGATGCGAATCGTCGATCTCCATCGGCTCGGCTATCGCGTTGATGAACGCGCACCCGCGATAGCCGGGTGATCGCGTCCATTGGCGGATTGCGTCGAACGCGGCGAGAACCGGATCGGTGCCGCGGGCGACGTGGCGATCGACCGTCTCGGTGAACCATCGCATCCAGCGCTCGTGGCGGTCGTTCAGCCACGCCGCGACCAGGTCCTGTTTGGAGGGGTAGAGCCCGTAGATGCGTCGCAGGGAAACGCCCGATGCGTCGCGGACCTCGGCCATTCCGACGCCCGAGATCCCCCGCTCGTAGAACAGGGTGTCGGCGGCGTCGAGGACCAGACGATCGGCGTCATCACGGGTGAAGTTGGCGGCCGGGCTCACTGCAACGCAATCCCGCTCGTGTCACCGTCGGCCCGGGGCCCGAAGATGCGCCGTTCCTCGGCAGCAATGCCGACGTCGTTGATGCTTGCCTCCCGTCGACGCATGTAGCCCTCGTCGTCGAACTCCCAGTTCTCGTTGCCGTAGGAGCGGAACCACTGGCCCGAGTGGTCGTGCCACTCGTACTGGAACCGCACGGCGATGCGGTTGCCGCCGAACGCCCACAGGTCCTTGCGCAGCGCGTAGTCGAGTTCTTGGTCCCACTTGGTGCGCAGGAACTCGACGATCTGCTCCCGGCCGACGATGAACCGGTCACGATTCCTCCACACCGAATCGACGGTGTACGCGGCGGCAACCCGCTCGGGATCACGGGAGTTCCATGCCGCTTCCGCGGCCAGCACCTTGGCCCGCGCCGAGGTTTCGTCGAATGGTGGAAGCGGGGGACGGGTCATCGTGAGTCTCCTGGTGAGAATGTACGTTCTCACCCTACGAGAACGACCATTCTCACGTCAAGTGACGCTTGTCGCTGCGTCGGCACGGCGGCGCGCCGGGCTCGTCGCGGATCAGTCCGAGCCCGGCGCAGGGATGTCGCCGAGAGCGATGAGGGTGGCGCTCAGCAGGCGGGCCAGCGCCTGGCGGTTGCGATCGGTGAGCACCGAGAGAATCTCGCGTTCGACTTCGAGATGGGATTCCACGATGTCGTCGACCAGACGAAGCCCTTCGGCGGTCAAGCGGACGATCACCTTGCGCCGATCGTCCGCGGAGGCTCGGGCGACCAGCCCGCGGGCTTCGAGGCGATCGATCCTATTGGTGATGGCGCCGGTCGTGACCATGGTGTGGCGGACGAGGTCTCCGGCGGCGAGCTCGTAGGGCGTTCCGGACCGTCGAAGGGTGGCAAGGACGTCGTACATCCAGCTCTCGATGCCGAACGTCGCGAAGTTCTCGGCGAGCCGTCTGTCGATCAGGCGCGACAGTCGCGAGATCCGGCCGATGACGGCGATCGGCTCGACGTCGAGGTCGGGGCGGACAGCGTTCCACTCCGAGATGATCCAGTCGACTGCGTCTTTCTCGCGAGTTGCCATGACCCCGAAGCTAGCGCTTCCTCTTGACATAAAGTGAGTGAACATTAAGATAATGAAGATGAAGCGATACCGACTTGGAGGAGCAGTCCTCCCCGCCATGACCGTGCTCGCTCCGATCAGCTGGGGGACCGGGTACCTCGTCGTCACGGAACTCCTCCCGCCCGGCCGACCGCTGTTGGTGGCAGCGATGCGCGTCGTTCCCTCAGGGCTCGCGCTTCTGCTGGTGGTTTCAGCGCGTCGGTCGTGGTGGCAGCCTCGTGGTGCTGAATGGTGGCAGACCGGCGTCTTGGCAATCTGCAACTTCGGCATCTTCTTCCCGTTGCTCGCCGTGGCCGTGTACCGGTTGCCCGGCGGAGTCGCTGCTGCCGTCGGCGGTTTGCAGCCGTTGCTCGTCGTCGGTCTTTCGTTCGTCGTGGCGGCGCGGCGGCCGAGATCGATGGAGATCGCGGTTGGATGCGCAGCAGCGATCGGCGTCGCGCTCGTGGTTATCCACCCCGGTGCGGGCATCGATCCGGTGGGAATCCTTGCAGCCGTTGCTGCCACTGTTTCGTTCGCACTCGGTGTAGTGCTGACGAAGCATTTTCCGGAGCCCTCCGACCGGGTCGCGTCCACCGGTTGGCAATTGTTGATGGGCGGTGTCGCTCTAGTGCCTGTCAGCCTTCTGGTGGAGGGTGCACCGCCTGCGCTGACGCAGCGAAACGCCATCGGCTTCGCCTACTTGAGCCTCGTGACGACAGCATTGGCATTCGTTCTCTGGTTCAACGGGATTCGTCGACTTCCGACTCCCGCGCCACCGCTTCTCGGGCTCGCCGCTCCCGTGACGGGAGTAGCCCTCGGGTGGATTGTCCTCGGCCAGTCACTCTCACCGGTCCAACTCGGCGGCCTCGCAGTCACCCTCTCGGCCATTGCCTATGGCAGCACGCTTGGAACTGCGCTCGAGCTATCGATTCGGCCGAACGCTTCCGTACCAGCGCAGTAGGCACCAGCCGTCGAGTTGCGGGGCGAACCCAGCGGCGACGACAGGGGACCATCGAACGTCCGTCATCGCCTGTGCCAACTAGCGCTTTCGCGTGCGGTTGCGCCCGATGACGCCCAGGACGACCCCGGCTCCGATCAGGCTCAAGCTGGTGAAGATTGCCAGCATCAGCATCGACCATTCGATGGTCGACAGGTCCTGGTCCCTATTCGCCGGGAGATTGATCAGCACGATCAATGCACCGAGCATGAGGCCGCCCCCGGCCAAAAACTTCTTCCACGATGATGACTGCTCCAACGCGATCGCCGGCTTCACGGCGCGGCGCGAGGTCATCGCCACGCCGAACGAGACTGCAGCGATGAGCAGAAAGATCAAGGCGGGGATGGCGGTCCCGATGACGGCCGTCATCAGGACGGCGCCGACACCAAGAGCGAGGGAAAAGACGAACAGGTGTGATGAGGCAGGCTTCTTCATTCGTGACTCCAGTTGTTGTGCGGGAATGCTGACGACGAGATCGCGGAGTGTTCGTAGCCAGCATCGGGTGGCACCGAGGTCGTGAAGCTGCTCCTCGAACACTGCGGCCAGGTCTTCGCCGTACGCGTCTCGAAATCTCCGCGGGTAGAAGACGCGCGTTGCCCGGTACAGCGCCACGTGCGTTCGACGGTTCATGCGCCGACCCCTTCGAGTCCGCGGATTCCCTTGAATCGTGCGACGAGCGAACGCAGCCGGTGGAGTTCAGCCCGGGCGACGCCGTCTCCGTCGGCGGTGAGCCGGTAGTAGCGACGGCGCTCGCCGGCGGCGTCCGCTCGCTCGCCCGTGGTCTCGATGATCAAGCCGTCGGCGAGGAGCCGGTTCAGGGTTCCGTACAGGGTCCCGGGGCCCATCCGCACCGCGCCGTCGCTCTGCTCTTCGACCAGTTGCATCAGCGCGTATCCATGGTTCTCGCCACCGAGGAGCGCAAGCAACAGATACAGCGAAGCAGCAGGGAGCGGTTTCTCTCGTTTTGTCACGCTCGAAGTGTGATGTATCGAGAAGCGATAGTCAAGCGGCTAGCCCGGCGCGGTTACGGATGGGTGCCGTAGTGGCGATCGAGCCACCGTCCGATGTCGGCCTTGGCCCGGCGGGCGACGGTGCTGCGGGGCAGCAGAGCGTCGAAGCCGTGCGGCGCCCCGGGGTAGAGATGGAACTCGACCGGCACGCCGGCGTGGTTCAGCCGACGGGCGTAGTCGATGTTCTCGTCGACGAAGCCGTCGAGCGCACCAACCACGATGATTGCGGGGGGAAGTTCGCTGAGGTCCTCTGCTCTGGCCGCCGCGGCATAGGGGCTCACCTTCTCGGTTCCCTTGGCGCGGCCGAGGTACGACGTCCAGCCGAAGGCATTCGACGAAGGCGGCCAGATCGGCACGTCCCAGTTGCTCGACTCGGTGATCTGGCGATCGTCGATCATCGGATAGATGAGAAGCTGCGACGCGATCGTGGGCCCACCGCGGTCACGTGCGATGAGCGCCAAGGCCGCCGCCAGCCCCGCTCCGGCGCTGGCCCCGCCGATGCCGATGCGATCTGGGTCGGCGCCGAGCTCGGCCGCGTGGTCGGCGACATACCGTAAGCCCGCGTAGCAGTCCTCGATCGGTCCGGGGAACGGGGTCTCCGGAGCAAGCCGGTACCCGATGCTCACCGCCATCATGTTGTGGCGCACGCACCACCGGTCGAAGCGCGGGTCGTCCTGCTCCTCGTTCCCGATGACGAGCCCGCCGCCGTGCATCCAGACGATGCACGGAACAGTGCCGACCGCACCGACCGGCCTATGGACGCGCAGAGCGACGTCGGGAGAACCCTCGGGGCCGGGCACGGCGATCGTCCATCGGCGGACTCGATCGGAGAGCTCGACCGGGACCTGCGAGTAGCGATTGATCCGGGCTTCTTCAAGGGTGTCCCGAGAGATGGGTGTGAATGGGGTATCGGCGAGCATCGCCCGGATGTCGTCGTCGAGAAGTCGAGAAACCGATGCAGCGTCCATTCGGCTACTGCTCGGTGCCGTAGTGGCGATCGAGCCAGCGCGCGACATCGACATCGAGTTGGATCGCCGGGGCGCTGGTCGGGACCATCACGTCGTACGCATGCGGTGCACCCGGGTAGAGGTGGAACTCGACCGGGACCCCGGCGTTGTTGAGGCGGCGGGCGTAGTCGATGTCCTCATCGACGAAGCCGTCGAGTCCTCCTACGACGATGATCGCCGGGGGCAGGCCGCTGAGATCCGTGGCCCGCGCGGGTGCCGCGTATGCGCTCACGCCGTCGGTGCCTTTGGCAGCGCCAAGGTACGAGGTCCATCCGAAGGTGTTGGAGCCGGCGGGCCAGATGGGTACGTCCCAGGAACTCGACACGGTGATCTGGCGATCATCGATCATCGGATAGATGAGGAGCTGCGACGAGATCTGCGGGCCACCGCGATCTCGTGTTGCGAGCGCAAGAGCAGCCGCCAGCCCGGCCCCGGCACTGTTCCCGCCGACTCCGATGCGGCTGGGGTCGACGCCGAGTTCCTCGGCATGGTCGGCGACGTACTGTAGGGCCGCGTAGCAATCATCGAAAGGTCCGGGGAACGGAGTTTCCGGGGCAAGGCGGTGCTCGACGCTCACCGCCATCATGTTGTGGCGGGTGCACCACTCGTCGAATCTGGCGTCGTCCATGCCGGCGACGCCCATGACGAGCCCACCGCCGTGCATCCACACCAGGCACGGCAGTGCGCCCGTTGCACCGGCCGGCCGATGCACCCGCAGCGCAACGTCGGGTGCGCCCGACGGTCCGGGGGCGTGAACGACCGAACGGACGACCCGGTCCGACAGCTCGGGGCCCGGTACCGCCAAGGCGGGACGCATGATGGGCAGCGTGTCGGCGTTGATAGGTGGAAAGGGGAACAGTTCGAGCGCAGCCCGAATGTCGGGGTCGAGCAGCCGGGAAACAGAGTCAGCGTCCATGCCCCAAACGTAAACCGCTTCGGGCGCGCGGCGAAACCTGAACGCCGCACAAGTGGGAAGTGATCAACGCCTCACGCTCGGCCATAGCGCCGCCGAGGTAACCATCTCGTCGAGGGACCGAGGGACCCCCGCGCGCCGGCTCGGCGTGAGTCGTCCCGACATCCATGGGAGCTTCCGGCGTGGTGCGCTCGCCGTCGGCAGGTTCACGGCGGGTTGGCGTGGTTATCGGGTTCGTCCTTTGGAGACGTCCGGATCGCGGCGAGTCGAGTAGCCAAGTGCGCCCGTTCAACATCGTTGGCGCACCTGCCGATCGCGGCCCGGTACGAGGCCTGAGCGAGCTCGAGGTCGCCTGCACGAGCGGCAAGCTCGGCGCGCACGGCGGCGACGCGGTGGTTGTCGGGCAGGACATCATCGAGTCCTGCAAGCAGGGCGAGGCCCGTCCGTGGCCCTTGGGCTTCCGCGACTGCGACCGCCCGGTTGAGTCGCACGATCGCGGATCCAGTGCGCGCGTCAAGGGTGGCGTAGTGACCGGCGATCGCCACCCAGTTCGTTGCTTCGGAGGACGGCGCCTTCGCGTGCTCAGCAGCGATGAGGGCTTGGAGGCGGAGGTCTTCGGCGTATCCCGTCGCCCGAAGAAGCCCGACGACGAGTTTGAGGCCAGTCCGTATATCGTCGTGGTGCCACAACGAGCGGTCCTGGTCGGCGAGGGTCACCAGCTGGCCGTCGCGTTCGCGAGCCGCACGACGAGCGTGCTGCAGCAACAACAATGCCAGGGTCGCTCGAACCTGGGGGGCTTCGGGAACGAGGGAGTGCAACACCGTGGCGAGTTGGACCGCCTCTCCCGCAAGATCGGTCCTTAAAAGGTCCGGCCCTGCGCTTGGGTTGTACCCGGCTGTGAACGCGAGGTAGATGGTGCGGCAGACCTCGTCGAGACGTGACCTGAGTTCGTCGTCGAGCGGGGCGCCGAGTGGAATGCCGGCAAGCACGATCTTCTTCTTCGCTCGTGTCAGTCGTGCCGCCATCGTCGCTGTCGAAACGAGAAACAGCCGGGCGATCTGCACGGTCGATGTCCCGACCACGAGGCGCAGCGCAAGCGCTGAGCGCGACTCCCTTGGGAGGGCTGGGTGGCAGCACAAGAGGATCAGGTGGAGTCGATCGTCGACGAGTTCGCCCGGCGCGCCACCGGGCGACACCCATCCGGGGGTGACTGCGAGCAGCGGGGCTTTGCGCCCCGCGATCGCTTCGGCGCGAAGCCGCCCGACGACTTGTCGGTGAGCCGTCGTGTACAGCCAGCCTGCAGGATTGGGCGGCATGCCATCGATCGGCCAGCGCACCGTCGCCCGCGCAAAAATGCCTCACCCAACGCGTCCTCGGCAAGATCGAGGCGACGGGTTCGTGACACCAGCAGCGCGAGCAACCGACCCCACTCGGCGCGATAGACCGCCTCGATCGTTAGATCAGGGCGCGTCGAGGACCGGTCGAATCTCAATGTCATACGCAGGAAGAACCCTGCAGAGGTCGATCACGGTGTCGAGATCCGGCGCGTCCAGGACGTAATACCCGCCGATCTGCTCGGCGGCTTCGGCGAATGGACCATCGGTCACCACGAACTCGCCATGGCGAGTGCGCACTGTCGTGGCCATCGAGCCATCAGCCAGCGCCTCCCCACTCAGCAGCTCGACTCCCAACCGGGCTGCGCACACCTCATCGAAAGCACCGAGCTTGACCATCGAGGCTTCCTGCTCTTCAGCGCTCAGATCCTCCCACGACGGCATCTCCCCGTAACCGGCGAGCAACACGAAGTACTTCATGTCGATTCCTTTCCAGTCAGCGACCACCGCCGACTCAAATCATGACGCGCAAGGCAGACCCAAATCGACAACGCCGACAGAATTCCTCCGGCCAACCCCTGGGCATCCCCCGTACACGCGTGGCGCCGGGCGATCGCACCTCGCTCGGTTACGTTCAGAGGATTGTGGTGTCGTTGGTGCCGATTCTTGGTTCTGGGGTGCGATGCCGAAGTTGGTATCTCAGTCGCTCCGGGAGCGACTGAGATACCAATCACTCGCAGCCGTAGGCTCGCCCAGATCGTTCCGACGACTTGGATCCGGTGCCGTCGAATCGAAAGAGACGAGTGCCACCGTGAACGCGGTGGGGGTGCCGCGACGGGTCGCCGTCGATCGAGCCGCGGACGACGTAGGGTGCGTCCATGTCACCGAGAACCGGACCATGGATCGACCCTGCCATCGTTGAGTACGTGAAGGCGCGAACGGCACCGGCCGATGATGCGCTGAAATGGGTGACCGACCAGACCGCCACGCTCGGCAGCTTTGCCCAGATGCAGATCGGCAACGATCAGGTCGCGCTGATGACCAT
>JANOHI010000017.1:0-4356 GCA_031406385.1 Acidimicrobiia bacterium | reverse complement strand
CCAACGTGCCCGAGACCGTCGGTGTGCCGGTGACAGTCACCGTCTGAGACGCCCCGCTTGCCAGTGCTGGGAACAGGCACGAGAGGATTGAGGTGACGATGCTGCATTCCGAAGTGGCCGTGGTCGGTGATGACAGCGACGGCGGGAGGCTGTCCGTGAGGCGAACGTTCGCCGCAGCGTCGGGCCCGGTGTTGGTGATCACGAAGGTGTAGGTGATCGGGGAGCCCTTGACCGGCGGCGCCGGCAGCACTGAGCCGCTGACGCCGAGGTTCGACACCGCCACCACCGTGAGGGGCTCCGTGTCGGCCGATCCCAGGTAGGTCGGATCAGTGAGAGTTGACCCGGCCACCGTTCCGAGGAACTGGGCGTTGAGCGAGTAGGTGCCCGGAGCGAGCGACAACGGCGAGAAGTTGGCCTGCCCGAGGAAGTCGGTGATGGCCGTGCGCACCGTCGGTGTGCCCGGCCCGGTCACCGTCAGATACACGGTGCGCGAACCAAGTGCGGTGCCGGCGTTGTCCTTGAGCGTGGCCCGGGCGCCGAGCGGGCCCGACGTGAGCTCCAGACCGAGAGTCGTCGACAGCTTGCTGACCGTGAGTGGTTGCGTTGCGGCCGACGCCAGCAATGCGCCGGGTACCTCGGCGAATGACGCCCGGAGCGTCGCTGCGCCGGGCACGACGTTCACCGGAAGGTTGGCCGTCGCCGTTCCCGTGTTGTCCGTTGTGGCCGAGACGCCTCCGCCGTTGAGGGCGAACACGACGGTGCGTCCGGGGAGGGGCGCACCTTCGGATGTCAAGGTGGCCGTAGCGTTGATCGACGATCCGTACACCACCGGGCTGGCGACAGTTCCGAGCACGAGACTGGTGGCCGCGGCGACGGGAGGCTCACCGCCAACTACCGCCGGCACCGGCACCGAGAAATACGCCCCGAGGTTGTCGTCGAGGGTCACCAGACCGACGCCGTTCGCCGCCTGGACCATGAACCGCAGGGACGCGGCACCGGTCGCCGCCCCACCCAGTCGACCGATCCACGTGGTCGACTCCACCGACCCGCATCCAGGCGGAAGCACCGTTTGTGCAGGCGTCAGAACGCACTGCACAAGATCGAGGGGGGCCCAACGGGTGGGTCCGTCACCGGTGTAGGTGACCCACACCTGCTGAATACCGGCGGCCGGGTTGCCGGCCACGCTCGCCCGGAACACCACATCGTTGCCGTCGACCGCACCCGACACGTTGCCGATCGACGGCGCTGCCGAGAGGGCTGGTTGCTGGAAGTTGCTGCTGTAGAAGAGCCGGAAGTCGAGACCGGAGTAAAGCCGAAGCGTGCTCTGCGTCGATCCCGGATTGGCGCGGTGCTGGGCCGGCGTCACGAGGAGGCGCGTGTCGCCGCCCGACCGGGCGTCGTAGTAGTTGATCGTGGCCAGGCGCATCGGGAAGAACACCGGTGAGACGAAGGGTGCGTGGACACCCCGGATCTCTGTGGTCGCGGCACCGGTGAGCGGCAGGACCGTGCTGTCAGAGTATTCGCCGCCCCGGAACCCGACACCGCGGAGCACCTTCCCGGTGACCGTCACGTCCTTGGCGATGAGTGGGATCGCCGGTTCGGCCGGGTTCGTGACCACACCGTCCGGACCCGTGAAGTAGGTAGCGTCAACCACCGTGTTCGTGCCGATGTCCGTCAGCGGCTTGATCACCTGGGTGGTCGGTTCGGCAATCCTTGCGTTGGCCGTCGCGAGTTCGAGTTGGGCACCCGGCGTCCCGGTAACGGCCGGGACGGTGGCGGCGATGATCGAAGAGTCCGATGGCTGCGGGATGCGACCGGTGGGCATGTTCACTGACAGCATCGGAAGACCGAACAGCGTCGAGATCAGCAGCGCCTTCTGGTGCAGGCCGCGCGCGTCGGGGGTGTCTTTGAGATAGGCCTGCTTGGCGCGCACGAGGGCCTGTCCGACGGAGACCGGACCGGACCCGTAGCGGAGTTGTTTGGTGAACCCGCTATAGATGCGCTCCGAATACTCCAAGAAGTCGGTGTCTCCGTATTGATAGCCCGTTCCGGCGATCAGGGTGGCTTTCTTCCGAGCGAAGGCCTGGGTCCAGTCGAGTGTGGCGGTCACTCCGGGCACGGCGTCGGTGTCGTCGATGTTGTAGCCCGAATGACACCCGGCGCTGAAGACCACGCTGTTCGTGAAGTCGGTGGTGGAGTTGGCAAGTTCCGTGCTGAGCACGGTTGTGACGTAGTCGGCCGCCAGGGCGCTGTTGGCGCTGAAGTGGCCGGCGAGGAACACGAGGTCGTTCTTCTGCGGGCCGAACAACTTGGCTCGCAGCCCGTCGGCCGTCCATGACCTCGGATCTTGGGGCGACACGTTGCTTGCGGTGATGATGGTGTCGACGGCATTGCCCGGGGCTGGGGCGCCACCGATGCCGGCGGCGAGGTCACCGGCCACGGCGTCGGCCGCATCGGCGAGGAAGTCGTAGCCCGACACGAGCGCCCGAGTCGGGGTCTCCGTGACACCACCGGAAGTCAACAGGTAGGCGTCAATCATCCCGGACGCCTCCGAGGCGGTCTCCACGAGTCGACCGACGGCGAGGTCGGGGATCGGGAAGCTGGCCGCGCCGAGCCCGAGGGTGGTGCTCGCCCCGTACTCATCCTGGCCGAGCACGTAGTTCAGCCGAAGGCTCGCTTCGGATGAGGAGTCTCCGCTCACCGGCGGAACGTAGTCCTGCTCGGGTCCGAGGAGGGCCTGGTCCGGATAGCGGAAGAACGGGATGGCTCCGTCGGGGCCGGCGATGACGACGTACTTCAACCCGGCGTTTGCTCCGCGGTAGGCGCCGACAATGTCCTTGATGGCCCCCGCGACCAGGTTCTTGGCATACGGACATCCCTTCTTGCCGTCCGCCTGCAGGTTGAGGGCGCTCACGCGAGAGTCGTCCTTGAGGTCGACGACCACGCCCGCGACCTCCGGGCGGGACTTGAACACGTTCAACTTCGCGCTCAAGGCTGCGATGTCGGCGGCCGAGTTCCCCGCCGTTGCGGTGGGCATGCGCGACGAGTCCCAGAGGATGACGGTCTGGAAGTTCGGTCCGCTGGCCGACGGGGGCCCGGCGATGGCGATCTCGTTCACTCCGACGCAGGCCGGGAGATCGTCACGAGTCACGCTCACCGAGAACGGCAAGCTGGCCGAGAAGGCACCGTTTCGACCGGTAACGCGTGCGTAGAAGTAACCGGTGTTGTTCCACGTGTTGGAGACGACGGTCTCGTTTGCGGTACCGGCGGTCGCGGCGTTCACCAAGAGGCTGCGGGTCTGGGCGCTCGCGAATGTGTCGGGGCTGAACACCGAGGGCGCGACACCAGCAGGACTGAACACCGATGGGGAGAACACACTCGGCGAGAACACACTCGGGCTGAACACCGACGGCGAGAACACCGATGGGGAGAACACACTCGGACTGAACACCGATGGCGAGAACACCGACGGGCTGAAGACGGATGGGCTGAATACCGACGGGGAGAACACACTCGGACTGAACACCGACGGGGCGAACGCATCCGGGCTGAACACGCTCGGACTGAACACCGACGGGCTGAAGACGGATGGGCTGAACACCGACGGAGCGAACTCGGCACTGAGCCGGTTGAGCTCCGGAATGGAGTTCAACGTGACGAAGGCCTGCGAGATGTCCTTGAACAGGGCAAGGTCGTAGTCGACCGGGAGGTTCGTGAGATCGACGCGCGCCGTGCCACCGGGCTGAACGGCGAACTTGTACCAGCGCGTCCCGCCGGCAGCATCGATGTAGCCGGAGGCGTTCCCGGTGAGCGGTCCGCTGCCGGTCAGCGGAATCTCCAGAGCGCGGGTCCACGCATCGTTGTCGGCCTGTATCGGCACGCACGCCGAGGTAGTGCCGACCGTGGCCCGGATCGTGCCTTCCAGTCCGGTGATGGTCTGCGTCACGTAGACGGTCCCGTTGGCGGCCGTGGTGACCTGAAGCGGGCTGCCGACCGGAGTGTTCTCGAAATTGCACCGCTCGGCGGTGGAGAAGTTCACGGTGTAGGGCGTCGAGGGAGCGCCGCTTACCTCGACCGTGACGTTGGCCGAACTCGGCGAGGTTGCGACCGCCTGGACGATCGACACCTGCCCGACGGGCGGAACGGGAGGGACGGTGGTTGTGGTCGATGTCGTGGTGGTCGATGTCGTGGTGGAGGACGTCGTGGTGGTCGGCGGCGTTGGGCACGGCAGGGGGCTATTGCCGGTGTCGACTTTCAGCGTTCCCTGCAATACGTCGTTGCTGTCACCGTTGCTGCCGGACATGACAAACCCGTAGGTGTCGCCTGACTCCACACTGAGCGACTGGGTGCCGACGT
>JANOHI010000238.1:0-1793 GCA_031406385.1 Acidimicrobiia bacterium | reverse complement strand
GCCGTGTTGGGTTGACGGCGGATGGGGAGTCGACGCATTGTTGACCAACCAGACACGACCCCATCGAGACCTCGACCTTGCGCTCCCGACCCGATGCTGGGGCAGCGCAGTGTCGGCGTTGGAGATCGAGGGATTCGGGTTGGTTCGTGACGATGGAGTGTTCAACCAGGTGTTCGCCGATTCTCGGGGCCGGGTCGTCGACCTCCATTCCTTTGATGATGAGGTGGTCGTCGTCGATGCTGATGGTGTGCGACGTCACGGCTCGAACGGGCTGGCGTACGAGGCTGGCGGATTCGGACCGCTCGGGCTCGGTCGCATCGCTGGGCGACCGGTTCAGTGCATGACTGCACAGTTCCAGGTGCGCTCGCACACCGGCTACGTCGTCGACGTGGAAGATCACGCCGACGTATCACTCTTGTGCCAACGCTTCGGTATTCCGATGCCCTCCGACTATGCCAGCTTCGAAGCCCTTGTCATTGGTGGGACGGCAACCTTGCCGGAGGTGCCAGCGGTACCTCCAACTGTGTAGGAACTCCTTACGATTGCTGATAGGGGGACGAGAGGGCTGCAACCAATCGTTCGACGACATGGCGGCCAGTCGAGGCGGAGCGGAGCGGAGGCTCGAAGCGTTCGTGGTCAGAGGGTGCCGATGGTGGTGGCGTGGTCGATCGATTCTTCGGCGTGGTGTGCGAGTTCGCGAAGGGTCATGGCGTCGACGGTTGGTGCGTCGAGGGTGGTGTCGTCGAGCGGCCTGTAGGTGAGGTGCCAGAGTTGGGCGATCTGGTGAATTGTTCGGTGGCTTCGTTGAGCTCGTTGGCGCTGAATGGTGTGAGGTCAGCGGGTGGCGGCAACCTAGGTCGGTGGTTCGATGCGCAGCGTGCCGCCGGGGGCATCTTCTGAATCGCATGGCTGATGGTGGCGGTTGGGGCACGATTGTGCGTCGGGCGTCGTATGGCTTTCGTTGCCGGTCGAACGGTGATTGCTCAGTCGTACCGTGTGTTCCGCGATATCCGAGAGAAGGGCGAGGGTGACTCATGGGTGACGGGCTGTTGGACGGACTCACGTCGGAGCAGGTGCATATGGTTCGACACCTGGTTGAACTTCTTCGACGTGCGAACGAATCGTTGGCGCGGGTCGCTGTCGTTGCGCCGGTTGAGCCGGCAGGCCATCCGAGTTCGTTGTTGTCTGTGACCGAAGCAGCCAACATGTTGGGCATCAGTCGTGCCAGTCTCTACCCGCTGCTCGGTCAAGGTGATCTCGAGAGCGTCGCAATCGGGCGGCGGCGTCTGATCCCGCTGTCCGCAATCGAAAAGTATGTGCGTTCCCTCAGCGGCCGCGCCTGAGTTCAACCGATCAGTGAGCGCTTCGATGACGCGGACGAGCCGCCGGGTTCGTCCGGCGGCTCGAGCAGAAGTTGGGGGGATCGAGGTCAGGCGGCGGTGGTCTCGAGTTGCTCGGCGTGTGCTCCGGCGAGGGTAGGGCACTTGGCGGCGAGGCTGGCGAGGAGTGCGGGGTTGAGGGTCGGGGCGCGGCGTTTGACGTAGAGCGTGTCGGGTTCGCCGGGGACGAGGTAGGCGAGGTGGAATTTGACGAGTCGGGTGATGGCCCGGTTGAGGCGTCCGGGTGATGCTCCGAGTGACCAGGCGAGCTCGTCGTGGTCGATGGGGACCTGGGTGTCGTCGGCGGGGAGGTACAGGTTGAGCCGCTGCCAGGCGAGGTAGCTCAGCGGCCCGATCACCGGCACGAGGTAGAACTGGGCGTAGGTCGAGTCGGGTTCGTGGATGTTGGCGGTC
>JANOHI010000471.1:0-2724 GCA_031406385.1 Acidimicrobiia bacterium | reverse complement strand
CGGCGTTCTGGTCGAGAACCGGTTGTTCTCCACGCTTGATCCGACAACCCGCCGGCTGTCGCTGCCGGGCGGCGAAGTGGTGTTGCTCTCCGACACGGTGGGCTTCGTCCGCAACCTTCCCCATCAGCTCGTCGAGGCGTTCAAGAGCACGCTTGACGAGGTTGCTGAGGCCGATCTGCTGGTGCATGTCGTCGACGCCAGCGCAGTGTCTCCCGAGGGCAACATCGATGCCGTCGACGAGGTGCTCGGGTCGATCCAGGCGGCTCGGGTGCCGCAGCTCATCGTGTTCAACAAGACCGATGTTGCATGGCCCGAGCGGGTCGAACAGCTCCTCGGTCGCTACCCGGGGAGTGTGGCGATCTCGGCGTACAGGGGCGACGGTGTGGCGGAACTGCTCGAGGCGGTTTCGGATCGCGTGCGAGCGCTGACCAGCGTTATCGAGATGTTCATCCCGTACGACCGCGGCGACCTTCTTGCGGCGGTCCACCGCGAAGGCGAAGTGCTCGTCGAGAGCCATGAGGACAACGGTACGCGAGTGCGCGCCCGCCTCGATTCCGCCGGAGCCGGCCGATTCCGCGACGTGATCGTTACGGCCGAAGACTGAGCCATTCAGGAGCTCCGAGGAAGCCTTTCCAGCAGGAATCGGAGATCGGCCGTGAGCGCGTCGAGGCGCTGGTCGATGCGAGAGATGGCGTGGTGCAGGTCGAGGTGTGAATCGCTAAGCGTGCGTACTTGTGTGCTGAGCTCGGTGACCGAGGCGTAGAGGCTGTCATGATTCGACTGGAGATTCGATGTATGCGTCGCCACACCACCGATCGCTTCGGTGAGCGTCTGGCGTTCCGCCCGCGCATTGGCCTCGAGGTCGAGCACCGCCTGGCGTGTCTGCTGAACGGCGTCGACCAAGGCAATGATGCGGGATTGCTCGAAGGCGGCCTGGGCGGCGATCATCGGCTCCACGGTGGATCGCACGCGACCCGCCACCGCTCCGAGCACGCCGGAGCCGGCGGTCCGGTCAGGCATCGGTGCTCCGGGGAGAACGACCGCACCGAGCCCGGGGTGGCCGGTCGGCGGGGGGCTGTTCGAGTTGGTAGCTCCTGGGGTGCCCGGGGCAGGCGGGGTTTCTGGCATTGGATGGTCCTCCGTTGGTGGCGGTGGTTCGCCGTGCGCCGCTCGCTCGGTCAGGAACGCGTGAAGGGCCGTCGATCGTGTCCCGTGCAGTTCAGCGAGATGGCGCTCGGCGGCCCGGGCCTTTGATGGTCCGATCGTCGGCTGGTCGGCGATCGTCCGAAGATGGGCGGCGGCGGCGAGTACGTCCGGCTCCGCCCACTGTCCACAGGTTGCGTAGACCGGCGTGACCGGGGGAATGTCGATCAACGTGTGGGGCACGATGAAGACCGTTTCGTCCGTGCAGAACGACATATTCCCGCCGTAGCCAGTGCACACGACGGGGCAGCCGACGGACATTGCTTCGGCAATGGTCAGGCCGAGTCCCTCTCCACGGTGCAGCGAGAGGTAGGTGTCGGTGCGGGCAAAAAGGCCGCGCTGCTGATCGGGCTCGAGTCGTCGCTCGAGGAGCACCACGTCGGTCCGATCGCCAATGGCATGGCGGAGACGATCGTGGTCGATCGGGTGACGTTCGGCGCCGATGGCTTTGAGCACAAGGAGTGGCACGCGCCCGCCGACGAGACCGATGCCTTCCTCGGGGAACGCACGGCGGTACGCCTCGACCGCACCCCATGGGTTCTTCCGATCGGCTACAGAGTCGTAGTCGAAGCTGAAGGACACCACGAAGCGATCGTCGGCAATCATATGTGCACGTGTGAAAGCGTTCCGTAGTCGAGCGCGTTCGGTGGCATCGACCGGCTCGGGCAGCGGATAGGGCAGGACACGTACCTCGGGTGAGCCGGGCGCCGAGCGGATCGCACCGGCGACGAACTCCGTGGCGACCCAGATCTCGTCGACGAGAGTGAACGCCGGGCGAAGTCGGTCCGGGAACCGGGCGACTTCCCAGAACCAGTATCCGATGACCCGTTGTCCCGCCGCCCTTGCGGTGAGCGCGTCCGATGGATCGGCGAGGAGTGCATCGGCGTTGCGAACGGTGACGTAGGTCGCCGGGGTGAAAGGCCGTGATGGGTCCGCGGTCGGCTCAGTCGTGGCGTCGAGGTCCTCGTGATACACGGATCGTGGGTCGACGGTGACTCGGGTCGTGATTCCTGCCTCGTTCGCCGAGCGAACGAGCGAACGCGCGGCCTCACCCATGCCGAAGTGGGCGCCGATGTAGCCACTGATTGCCAGTCCCGGTCCGAGGGCGACGTGGGTGACTGCTTCCGGTCGTCCCTCGGGCTTCCGAAGCGCCCGAGGGATCCCCGCAGCGGCGCCGCGGTCCGTCAGCCAGGCGAGGAGCGCGTCCGGTGTCGGAAGTGCATCAACGAGTTCGGGATGGACGCCGCGGAAGGCCTCGAGGAACGGTGACGGTTCATGACCTTGGGGTGAGGTGATCCAGGCCAGGAAGGTTGCCGAGGTGTCACCGGCGAAGGGATTGGGTGGCTCGTCAGCGTTGCCGGACTCGAATCGAAGGAGAGCGTTCGCGTAGGCGTGTCGGATGACGGAGTCGACCGCAAGGCCATTGCCGAGGTGCGCGAAGCCGCCGACCCGGCCATCGTCGTGGTGAAACAACAGGGCCTCGGCTCGATCGCGCGACAATGCGGCGAGGCGGGGACGGTT
>JANOHI010000444.1:0-11755 GCA_031406385.1 Acidimicrobiia bacterium | reverse complement strand
CGTGTGTTCGTGTGATGCCCAACGCAGCCATGTCAGAGACCCATCCGGACGGCGGCACTTCGCAGCGCGGCGAGTCCCGGAAGGTCGCCCTGCTCGAGGTACTCGAGCGACGCGCCACCGCCGGTCGACACGTGATCGACCTCATCGTCAAGTTTGAACTTGGCCAGTGCGGCGGCCGAGTCGCCGCCGCCGACGATGGTGAAGGCCTTCGTGTCGGCCATCGCCTGGGCAACGGTTCGGGTGCCGCCGACGAATCGATCGTCTTCGAACACGCCCATCGGACCGTTCCAGAACACGGTGCGTGCCTCAAGGAGCAGGTCCCCGAACTGGGCGGCCGTGCCGGGGCCGATGTCGAGGCCCTTCCAACCCTCCGGGAGCGATACGCCCGCCTGACGAACCTCGCCGGAGCGCGTCGCAGCGTCGGATCCGAACTGACCTTCGGGCGAGAGTGCCGTGAGGTCGTGGGGCAGAACGATCTTGTCGCCGGCCTCGGCCAGAAGACGCTTGCAGGTGTCGACCATGTCTGGCTCGAACAGCGAACCACCGATGGGAAAGCCCTTGGCGGCAAGGAACGTGAAACACATACCGCCGCCGATGAGCAGCTTGTCGACCTTCGGTAGCAGGGCGTCGATCACCGCGAGCTTGTCGCTCACCTTCGAACCACCGAGCACGCAGATGAAGGGACGCTTCGGGGAGTGCAACAGCCCGCCGAGGACCTCGACCTCTTTGGCAAGCAGTCGGCCGGCGGCACTCGGGAGATGGGCCGGAGGTCCAACGATCGAGGCATGCGAACGGTGCGCCGCGCCGAAGGCATCATCGACGTAGAAGTCCTGTCCGGTGATCAGCTCGGCCACGAACGCCGGGTCGTTGCCCTCCTCCCCCGGGTTGAATCGCAAGTTGTCGAGGAGAGCGACGTCGGGTGCGAGTTCGGCGAGCCGCGCCCGCACCGGGTCCATCGAGTATTTCGGATTCGGAGCGCCCTTCGGACGTCCGAGGTGCGAGCATGCCGTGACTATCGCGCCGTGATCGACCAGCCAGCGCAGCGTCGGCAACGCCGCCCTGATTCGCAAGTCGTCGTCGATCACGGCGCCGGAATCCGACCGCGTGATAGGCACGTTGAAATCGCACCGGACCAGCACTCGCTTGCCGGAGACGTCGGGAAGGTCTTCGAGTTCGGGAACTCCATGCTTCATCGGTTCACCTCAGAGAAGGTAGGCGCGCGTACGAGTTATCGTGTGACGCGGCGAGATGTGAATGGGCGTGGCCGGCTGTGTGCAGGAAGGAACCGCGCCGAGCCCGATAACGGATCAGCGCTTCTTCTTGCCCATGATGCGGACGAGGTCGACAAGTCGGTTGGAGTAGCCCGCCTCGTTGTCGTACCAGCCGAACACCTTGACCATATTGCCCAACACCTGGGTCAGCTGGGCGTCGTAGACGCAGCTGTAGGGGCTACCCACGATGTCGGAGCTCACGATCTCGTCGGTCGTGTACTCCAAGATGCCCTTCAGCCGACCCTTGGCCGCGGCAGCCTTGAACGCCGCGTTGACCGCCTCAACGGTGACGTCCTTCTTCAGCAGGCCCGTGAAGTCGGTGACTGAACCGGTCGGCACCGGCACCCGGAGCGACTGGCCATCGAGGCGCCCCTTCATCGTGGGGAGCACCAGGCCCGTTGCCCGAGCGGCACCGGTGGACGACGGGATGATGTTGATGGCAGCCGCGCGAGCTCGGCGGAGGTCCTTGTGCGGACCGTCGACGAGGGACTGGTCGCCCGTGTAGGCATGGATCGTGGTCATCAGACCCTTCTCGACGCCGAAGGCATCGTCGAGAACCTTGATCATCGGCACGAAACAGTTTGTCGTGCACGATGCGTTCGACACGACGACGTGGGCCTTCGGGTCATAGGTGTCATCGTTGACACCGATGACGAACGTGGCATCGGCGCCAGCACTCGGTGCGCTCACGATGACGCGCTTGGCGCCGGCTTCGACATGCATCGCCGCCTTGGCCCGGTCCGTGAAGATGCCCGTCGATTCGATCACGATGTCGACGCCGAGATCGCCCCACGGCAGCGCCTTCGGATCGCGCTCGGCGAGCACCAAGAACTCATCGCCGTCAACCGTGATCCCGTTCTTGGAAACCTTGACCGTGTGCGGCAGCCGGCCCATGACGGAGTCGTACTTGAGTAGGTGCGCCAGTGTTGCCACCGTGGTGAGGTCGTTGACCGCGATGAACTCGATGTCCTTGCGGCCGGTCTTGTCCTGCTGCTCCATCACCGCCCGCAGGAAGTTGCGGCCGATCCGACCGAATCCGTTGATGCCGACGCGCACTGTCATGACTTGGCTGACGCTCCTCGTGAGGCCCGGAGTCCGTGTCCGGGAACTGGTCCGATCCTTTGATCGACCTGCTCATCGTGCCACCGTTCGGACGGCCCTCGCGCACGATCCGAGCAGGAATTTCGGCAATCGGTGACTTGCATGACGATCGCTGCCGGAGCCTTGAAAATGCGGGTGAATCAACGAGCAGCGACCAACTGAAGCGCCACTGCCAGAAGTCCCGGATCATGAAGCCGATAGGCCCCGGCAAGAGGGTGCGTAACGATCTTGTGGCCACGCACATCGCCGAGCGGTAGCCCATCTGGGTCGACCAGGACAGTGTCGACCTCGACGCCATGCGATCGCAGCGCGCCGATGTGATCGGCGACGTCGAAACCGGTTGTCTCCGGATGCTGCTCGCTGAGATTGGCGACGTAGACACGTTGACCCTTCGCCTCTCGGACGGCGTCGCGGATCGAAGGCACGGCGAGCACCGCAAGCACGCTCGTGAACAGCGAACCAGGACCGAGAATCAACTGATCCGCGCGAGCGATCGCGTCGAGCGCCTCATCCGGAACCGTCGGATTGTCAGGCACCACTGCGATCGACATCAGGTTCGACGTCCGGCCGACCTCGACTTCGCCCTCCACGGTGTTGTGACCGCCCGGCGACTCCGGATCGCGGAACACCGCCTTCAGGATCACCGGCTCCACGGTGGCAGGAACGACACGGCCGACGCTCCCTAGGAGGCGAAGGCATTCGTCGATCGCCGCGCCGAAGCTCCCAAGGGTCTCCGTCAGTCCGGCGAGAATGATGTTGCCCACGGGATGACCGTCGAGCTCGGCACCATCGAAGCGATGCTCGAACGCTTCGGCCCACACATTGCCCTCCGCAGCGACGGCGACCAGACAGCGCCGCAGATCACCGGGAGCCGGGATGCCGAACGCCTGACGGAGCCGTCCGCTCGAACCGCCGTCGTCGGCCACCGACACGATCCCGGTCACCTCGCCGGCGTAGCGGCGAGCGGCCCGCAGGCTGGCCGACAATCCGTAGCCCCCGCCGAGTGCCACGACCGAAGGACCGCCCGGTACACCGGTTCGCGACCGTCGATCGTCCGGCAGGATCGGCCCCATCTCGGTGCCAGACGCTTGCGCACCGGTACTCAGCGTTTCGCTCACCGCTTGTCGAGGTCTCGGTGGCGAACGCTCGCATTGAAGCCGAGCGCGGTGATCATGGCGCCGAGTTCATGGCCCACCGCCACGGAACGATGCTGCCCGCCGGTGCAGCCGATGCCGATCGACAGGTAGCTCTTGCCCTCCTTGGCGTAGGCCGGCAGGAGCAGCTCGAACAGCGAATGCAGGTGCTCGAGGAACACCTGGGTCGTCGGGTTCCCAAGCACGTACTGCCGAACCGGCTCATCGAGCCCGGTGAACGGCCTCAACGCGTCGACCCAGTGAGGATTCGGAAGGAAGCGGAGGTCGAACACCAGATCCACATCGGTCGGCAGACCGTGCTTGAACCCGAACGACACCACCGTGACCACCATCGTCGAGGCATCCTCGGTGAACGCCGCGACGATCCGGCTCTTCAGCTCGTGCACGTTCAGTGTGGTGGTGTCGATCACCAGGTCGGCCTGCGCCTTCAGCAACTCAATCAGCCGCCGCTCACGATCGATGCCATCGACGACGCGATCATTCTCGGCCTTGGGATGGCGCCGCCGGGTTCCCTCGTAGCGGCGTACGAGCACGTCGTCGGACGCTTCGAGCACCACGATCCGCACGCGCGCCCCGGTTCGGCGCAGCTGCTCGACGGCCTGGTCGAACGTTGCGCCCTCGGCAAGCTCCTCGGCGGAGTTTCGCGAAACCACGAAGACGACCCGATCGATCGTCCCGCCCGGTGAGTCGACGAGTTCGGAAACCTTGCCGACCAGGGCGAGAGGGAGGTTGTCGATGACGAACCAGCCTTGGTCCTCGAACACGTCGGCCGCGGTGGACCGACCGGCTCCGGACATCCCGCACAGGAAAACGAACTCAGCCATGCTCCACTCTCTCCCGCGCTGCGCCGGTCCCGGCGAATGCTGCCGCCCTGTCCATCACATGTTCACCTTTCGAGCGTGGAGGAGGAGCAATCGCGGAATCGTGCCGGCTTCGCCGTACTCCCCCGCCTTGTCGAGGAACCCCTGGGGCGGACGAGGTTCCTGCATCTCGATCAGGTGAAGCCCGTTTGCGGCCATCGCGTTCACATAGCGAGACATCGGCCGATGCACGAACGGAATGAACACGTTCTTCTCGACCTCCTCGATCTCATCGGCCTCGACCAGATACGGGCCGATACGCCAGTACTGCTCCTCCAGGATGTGATCGTCGATCCATCCGCTCCCCGGCGTCTGCAGGAGCGGGTGATTCAGGAGGAAGACGAAACGCCCACCCGGCTCGAGAACCCGCGCCACTTCGGCAATCGCCGCATCGACCGCACTGATGTGCTCAAACACCAGGCAGGCGATCACAACATCGAACGAGGCGTCCGGGAACGGAAGGGCCGCCGCCTCCGCTCTAGCGTACGCCGGACCGCCCGCCTTTTCGCCGGCAACGCGGATCTGCGCCATGGTCGGATCGATCCCGACAACGTCGGCGCCGAGCCCATGCGCGACCCGGGCGAGCTGACCGTCACCCGTGCCGACGTCGAGCACTCGTCGCGCGCCAACCAGCCGTTCGGCCACCATCGGGACGATCTGCTCAACGTATTCAACATCGGCACCGTCGGTGAAACCCTCGATCCACCACTGGGCGTTGATCTCCCACAGCTCTTCTCGTTCCGAACGCACGTCCCCATTCTGACCGACGAGAGATGGTGCGCTGGGTCGCTCCTGGAGCGACCCGGCGCAACAACCGTCCAGCTATGGCGCCGGATGCATCTTCTCGAACACGGCCGTGGCCACCGTGTTGGGTAGCCACGGAAGCGCTCGGAGCTCCTCGAGCGTCGCCTTCTTCACCGCTCCGACACCGCCAAGTTCTTTCGTCAGCCGCTTCTTGCGGGTATCACCGAGACCTGCGATGTTGTCGAGCACGCTCGCGGTCATTCGCTTGCCCCGCAGCTCACGGTGGTAGGAGATGGCGAAGCGGTGCGCCTCGTCGCGGAGGCGCTGGAGCAAGTACAGCGCCTCCGACTGGCGGGGGATGCGAATCGGCTCCTCCCGGCCCGGAACGAACACCTCTTCGAACTGTTTGGCCAGTGAGCACACGCTGATCTCCTCGTCGAGCCCCAGCTCGACGAGGACCTTCATGACCGACGAGAGTTGACCCTTACCTCCGTCGATGACGAGCAGATTGGGTGGGTAGCGGAACTTGCCCCGCTGGTCGATGGGTGCCTCACGGTCCCTCAGGTACGCCGTGAGCCGCCGGGTGAGCACCTCTTCCATCGCCGCAAAGTCGTCGTTGCCCAACGACGAGCCGTCGTCGGCGCGTCGCACTTTGAACCGCCGATACTCGCGTTTGTTCGGAAGCGCGTCTTCGAAGACCACCATCGACGACACGTAGTCACTCCCCTGGATGTGGCTGTTGTCGTAGCACTCGATACGCAACGGCGCCTCCGGCAGACCGAGACGGTCCTGGAGCTCGTTGAGTGCACGCGCACGAGCATTGTGATCCGCGCTGCGGCGTAGCCGATTCCTCATGAACTCGTCTTTGGCATTCGAGGTCACCGTTTCGAGCAGCGCCTTCTTCTCCCCCCGCTCGGGCACGCGAATAGCGACGCGAGACGCCATGCGGCCCGGACCGGCCGTGCGCTCCGCGTTGCGCCGATGGGCAAGGAACTCCTCGTAGATGTCGACATCGTCGGGAAGCGACGGAACGAGTACTTCCTTCGGATAGCCGACCGGCGGTGCGTCGTAGTAGAGCTCCTCGAGAATCTGGCCCATGAGCGCCCCCGGGGTCAGCTCCTCAACCTTGTCGACGATGAAACCTTTGCGGCCGACCACGCGACCTCGACGAACGAAGAACAGCTGCACGGCGGCTTCGAGCTCGTCCTCGACCATCCCGATCACGTCGAGATCATCGGTCGACTCGGCAACGAGCTGCTGCTTCTCGATGGCCCGCCTCACACTGGCCAACCGGTCGCGTAGCCGAGCGGCCCGCTCGAACTCCAGCGCTTCCGACGCCGCCAGCATGTCGCCTTCGAGCCGCTTCATCATCGGGCCCGTCTCACCGTCGAGAAAGTCGACGAGGTCGTTCACCAGTGTGTCGTAGGCCGGCTTCTCGATCTCATTGACACACGGCCCGGAGCACTTCTCGATATGGAAGAGCAGGCATGGCCGTTCCAGTTTGTTGTGATATGCGAGCTTATTGTCACTGCACGTACGGATCGGGAAACTTCGGAGCAACAGGTCGAGCGTCTCGCGGATCGCATACGCGTTGCCATACGGCCCGAAATACTTCGTCCCCTTGTCCTTTGTGCCTCGACGCACCATCGCCCTCGGCCACTGATCGCTCAGCGTGACCGCGAGATAGGGATAGCTCTTGTCGTCGCGGAGCCGGATGTTGAAGCGCGGCCGGAACTGCTTGATCAGCGAGTACTCCAGCATCAAGGCCTGGACCTCGGTCTCCACCGTGATCCATTCGACGGTGTCGGCCATCGACACCATCTGCGCGGTCTTCGGATGCATCAGCACCGGATTGCCGAAGTAGCTGTTCAGCCGGCTCCGCAGCGACTTGGCCTTCCCGACATAGATGATCCGGCCCTCGACGTCCCTGAACTGGTATGAGCCCGGTTGATCAGGAATCGTGCCGGCCGGCGGACGCAACATCATCCCGCCTTGCGCGTGCGTTTCTTACCGGTGTCGGCCCGCGCTGGGGAACGCTCACCCGGAGCCGCCCCGGCCAGAAGCGGAGCGAGGAACCTTCCGGTGTGACTCGCCGCATGCTTCGCCACCTCTTCGGGTGTGCCCTCACAGACGATCAGTCCACCACCGCTGCCACCCTCGGGCCCGAGGTCGATCACCCAGTCGGCCGTCTTGATCACGTCGAGATTGTGCTCGATCACGATCACGGTGTTGCCCTGGTCGACGAGACGGCCCAGCACGATGAGCAGGCGCCGGATGTCCTCGAAGTGCAGACCGGTGGTGGGTTCGTCGAGCACGTAGACGGTCTTGCCGGTGGAACGCTTGGAAAGTTCGGCGGACAGCTTGATCCGCTGCGCCTCCCCGCCCGAAAGGGTCGTGGCCGGCTGGCCGAGACGCACGTAGCCGAGACCGACATCGCACAGCGTGGTCATGTGACGCGCGATGTTCGGCTGGTTCTCGAAGAAGGTACGCGCGACCTCGCACGGCAGGTCGAGTACCTCGGCGATGTTCTTGCCCTTGAAGGTGACGTCGAGCGTGTCGCGGTTGTAGCGGGCTCCCTTGCACACCTCGCACGGCACGTAGACATCGGGAAGGAAGTTCATCTCGATCTTGATGGTGCCGTCGCCGGCGCACGACTCGCAGCGGCCACCCTTCACGTTGAATGAGAACCGGCCCTGCTGGTAGCCACGAACTTTGGCCTCGCTGGTGGTGGCGAAGAGTTTGCGGATGTGGTCGAACACGCCGGTGTAGGTCGCTGGGTTTGAGCGCGGCGTGCGGCCGATCGGAGACTGGTCGATGGCGATGACCTTGTCGATCACCGAGATCCCGTCGATGCCCTTGTGCAGACCCGGCACGGTCTTGGCCCGGTAGATCTTCTGCATGAGCGCGTTGAGCAGGATGTCGTTGACCAGCGTGGACTTCCCGGAACCCGACACACCGGTAATGGCGACGAATCGACCGAGCGGAAAATCGACGGTGACGTTGCGGAGATTGTTCTCCCGGGCACCACGAACGGTGAGGAACAATCCGTTGCCCGGACGCCTCGTGTGCGGGATCTCAATCCGTCGGGTGCCGTTGAGGTACTGGCCGGTGATCGAGCGCTCGTTGGAGATCAGATCCTCGAGCGGACCGGACACGATGACCTCGCCACCGTGCTCTCCGGCACCGGGACCGATGTCGACGATGTGGTCGGCAATGCGAATGGTGTCCTCGTCGTGTTCCACGACAATCACCGTGTTGCCCAGTTCGCGGAGATGCTCGAGCGTCTTGATCAGACGATGGTTGTCACGTTGGTGCAGACCGATCGATGGTTCGTCGAGCACGTAGAGAACACCGACCAGGCCGGAGCCGATCTGCGAGGCAAGCCTGATCCGCTGTGCCTCGCCGCCGGCGAGCGTGGCCGCCGAACGGTTCAGCTGGAGATAGTCGAGCCCCACGTCGAGCAGGAACTTCAGCCGGGCGTTCACCTCCTTGACAACGCGTTCGGCGATCATCAGATCGCGAGCACTCAGCGTGAGACCGAGGAGGAACGCCGACGCGTCGGCGATCGAGAAGTTCCCCACTTCGAAGATGCTCTTGGCGTTGATGGTCACGGCCAGAGACGCCCTGTTCAGGCGCGCACCCCCGCAATCGGGGCAGGCGACCTCGCGCATGTAGCCCTCCATCTGCTCGCGGGACCACTCCCCCTCGGCCTCGGAGTGGCGGCGCTTCAACCACGGGATGACGCCCTCGAAGACGCTGTTGTAGGCGCGCGACCGTCCATAGCGGTTTCGATACTCCACGTGGACGGTCTTGGTGCCCGTGCCCTGGAGCAGCACCTTTTGCTGCGCCTTGGTGAGCTTGGCCCACGGTGTCTTCATGGTGAAGTCGAATGCGTCGGCCACCGCTTCGAGAATGCGGGCGAAGTATTCCCCTTTGGCCCCCGCCCACGGGGCGATCGCACCTTGCAGTAGGGAGAGCTCGTCGTCGGGGACGACGAGCTCGGGATCCACCTCGAACGTGGTGCCGAGCCCTTTGCAGGCGTTGCACGCGCCATAGGGCGAGTTAAACGAGAAGTTGCGGGGCGCCAACTCGTCATAACTCGTGCCGCACGATGGGCAGGCAAGGTACTGACTGAAGGTGAGGACCTCACCTTCCTCACCGGCCTTCGCGTCCTTCACGACGAGCTCCACCTCGGCCACACCCTCGGCAAGGCGGAGCGCCGTTTCAAGGGAGTCTGTCAAGCGCCGCTCGATGCCCGGCCGGGCGACGAGGCGATCGATGATGACTGAGATCGAGTGATTCTCGTAGCGCCCCAAATCGATGCTCTCGCTCAACTCTCGAATCTGACCATCAACCTTGGCCCGGGCATAGCCCTGCTTGGCGAGATCGGCGAGAAGCTCGTGATACTCCCCTTTGCGCCCCCGCACCACCGGGGCCAGGACCTGGAAGCGAGTGCCTTCCGGGAGCTTGAGAACCCGGTCGACGATCTGCTGCGGAGTTTGGCGTTCCAGCTTGGTGCCGTCGTTCGGGCAGTGCTGCACCCCGATGCGGGCAAACAACAGACGCAGGTAGTCGTAGACCTCCGTGACGGTGCCAACGGTCGAGCGAGGATTGCGCGACGCCGACTTCTGATCGATCGAGATCGCCGGCGAGAGCCCTTCGATGAAATCGACATCGGGCTTGTCCATCTGCCCGAGAAACTGGCGGGCGTAGGCCGACAGTGACTCGACGTAGCGGCGTTGTCCTTCCGCGTAGATCGTGTCGAACGCCAGCGACGACTTGCCCGAACCCGAGAGCCCGGTGAAGACGATCAGCTTGTCCCGCGGAAGATCGAGCGAGACGTTCTTCAGGTTGTGCTCCCGCGCTCCGCGGATGATCAGACGGTCAGACATGAGGAAGGGATTCTCGCAGGGGGTACGAAGGTTCGAAGACGATCCGGCGACGCTTCAGTAGCGCGGCCGTGGGTGAGTGTTGCAGGGAGGAGCGAAGCGACGGAAGGCGACCTCGAATCCCCGAAGAGGCCACTGCGGCGGGTGCCGAAGCGGAGCGGAGGCTGGGCCCGCCGCCAATGTCACAGCGTGAGTTCCTTCTTGAGGTCATTGATCTCATCACGAAGTCGGGCGGCATATTCGAAGCGGAGATCGACCGCGGCTTCGCGCATCTCCTCCTCAAGGGTGAGGATGAGTCGCTGCAGTTCCGGCTTCGGCAGTTCCTTGAACTCACTGCGGACGTCGCCGGGACGACGCTTGCGCCGATCACTCCCTGGGACCGTGGCCCGCTGCGCGGCTTCCTCGGGACGCAACATGGCCAAGATGTCGGTCACCGCCTTGCGGATCGACTCCGGCTTGATGCCGTGTTCCAGGTTGTAGGCAATCTGCTTCTCCCGGCGCGCCTTCGTGACCGAGATTGCCCGCTCCATCGAGCCGGTGATCCGGTCGGCGTACATGATCACCTGGCCGTTCACGTTTCGAGCAGCGCGACCCGTGGTCTGGATCAACGACGTTTCGCTCCGCAGGAAACCTTCCTTGTCGGCGTCGAGGATGCACACCAGCGACACCTCCGGCAGGTCGAGGCCCTCGCGCAGCAGGTTGATGCCGACCAACACGTCGAACTCGCCGAGGCGCAGCGCGCGCAGGATCTCGATGCGCTGCACGGTGTCGATGTTGCTGTGCAGGTACCGCACCCGCAGCCCCTGCTCGAGCAGGTAGTCGGTGAGGTCTTCGGCCATCTTCTTGGTGAGCGTCGTGACCAGGATGCGGTCGCCGCGCGAGATGCGATCGTTGACCAGTTCGATGAGATCGTCGATCTGGCCCTTGGTGGGTCTGACGATGACTTCCGGGTCGACCAGCCCGGTGGGACGCACGATCTGCTCGACCACCTGCTGGCTGTGCTGCACCTCGTAGTTGCTGGGCGTGGCGGACATGAAGATGCACTGGTTGATGCGTTCGATCACCTCCTCGAACCGCAAGGGCCGGTTGTCGCGCGCGCTGGGCAGTCGAAAGCCGTAGTCGACCAGTTCGTCCTTGCGGCGCAGGTCGCCCAGGTACTGGCCGTGCAGCTGCGGAACGGCCACGTGGCTCTCGTCGATGACCATCAGGAAGTCGTCGGGGAAGTAGTCGATCAGGGTGAACGGCGGCTCACCCGCCGATCGACCATCGATGTGCATCGAGTAGTTCTCGATGCCGTTGCAGTAGCCGACCTCCTGCATCATCTCGAGGTCGTACTGGGTGCGCATCCGCAAACGCTGGGCCTCGAGCAGCTTGCCGTTGGCCTCGAACCACGCCAGGCGCTCCTGCAGTTCGGCCTCGATGCCGACCACGGCCTTGCGCATGCGCTCGTCGCCGGCGACGTAGTGGGTGGCCGGAAACACGAGGATCTCGCTGTGCTCGGCGAGGGTTTCACCGGTGAGCGGGTCGATGGTGGTGATGCGGTCGACGGTGTCGCCGAACATCTCGACCCGCAGCACGCTCTCATCGTAGGACGGGTGGATCTCGATGGTGTCGCCGCGCACCCGGAACTTGCCGCGGCCGAGCGTCATGTCGTTGCGGTCGAACTGCAGGTCCACCAAACGACGCAGGATGGAGCGCTGGTCGTAGTCCACCCCGGTGTGCAATTCCAGCAGTTG
>JANOHI010000432.1:0-6807 GCA_031406385.1 Acidimicrobiia bacterium | reverse complement strand
CCGGGGAAGCTCCAACCGGTGGAGTTCTTGAAGTCGAAGATGCCCGTGGTCCCGGTCTTGTTCTCGCCGGCGATCAGGAGAGCCCCGATGATCACGACAACACCGACAACGTGCCACCACACGCTGATGTCGCCGAGCAGTCTGACGAGCTTCACGCCGTAGGTGTTGAGCAGACCGTGGACCGCAAGCAGGATCAGGTAGGTGACGTAGACGGTCCACTTGGTCGGGCGTAAGTCGTCCCACCCCAGCAGCTTGAGGCTATAGAGCAGGTAGTTGGCGAGCGCCCAGTCGACCGACGCGATGACCCCGATCTGGCCGACGAGGTTGAACCAGCCGGTGAACCACGACCACATCGCGCCGTTCTTGCGGGCGAGCTTGGCCGACCAGTAATACAGACCACCGGCCGTTGGATAGGCCGAGCAGATCTCACCCATCGACGCACCAACCGCAAGGGCGCCGATGCCGACGATGATCCAGCCGAGGATGATGATGCGTGGCCCGCCGGCGAACATGCCGAGCGAAAAGCTGGTGAGTGCGCCGGCCAACACCGAGATGATGGAGAAGCTGATGGCGAAGTTCGAGAACGTCCCCATGCCTCTGTGCAGTTCCTGGGCGTAGCCCAGTTCATGCAATCGGTCTGTATCGGCGTTGCCAGATTTGTCTGAACTCACGAATCCCCCCGGGTCGTGTGTGCGGGCCTCGGCTTGGGTGGCGGACGCCCCGGCCCGGGGTGGGTCGTCCGGACCCTTGCTTATCACCGTGAAGTCAACGCGCGTCGACTCATCCGACGGACGCCGGTCCCAACACCGGGGACGTAACCCCTACAGGCGCGCTACTTCGACGAGCGTGTCGGAGTAGGCGACCCCTCCGCCGAAGCTCGTGAGCGCGTCGTTGGTGAGGGCATTCGCTGTTCTCCCATCGGCGTGGTCTGCGCTTCCCCATCCGAACGGCACCGCCACGACGCCGGGACGCACGGTGGTGCCGATACGCGCCGTGAGCGTCAGCGAGGAACGCCCGTTGAACACACGGACGGCGTCGCCGACTGCGATCCCCCGGGCCGCGGCGTCGAACTCGGAAAGCTCGACATACGGTCCACCTTCTCGGCCGCCGTGGTTCGGTAGGTGCGCGTAGGACGAGTTGAGGAATCGCGTGTGGACCTTTGGTGTCATGAGCGAGAGCGGGAACTCGGAGGCCCCCGCACCGTGGGGTCCTTCGATCGCCGGGATATAGGTTGCGACACGACCGAGACCGGACCGCTCCATGGCCTCGGACGACAACTGTGCCCGGCCGTTCGGGGTCGCAAAGCCGCCCTTCTCGAACGGGCGGTAGTCGTCGGCGATGTTGAGCCGAACCGTTCCCTCGGCCTGAAGGCGCCCAAGGGAAATGCCTTCGGCGAACTCATGACCCGACGAGAGAGCGAGCTTCAGAAGCTCGTCGTCGGTGGCGAAGAGCTCCGGTTCGGTGAATCCCATCGCTCCGGCGAGGCGTCGGAACAGTTCGCTGTTGGACACCGATTCGCCGAGTGGCGCAATCGCCGCCTGGTTCCAGTTGAGGTGCATCGATCCCCACGACGGCGTGATGTCGTTCGCTTCGATGTGGGTTGCCGCGGGCAGCACGATGTCGGCGTAGCGCGCGGTATCCGTGAGGAAGACCTCGTGCACCACGGTGAAGAGGTCGTCACGCGCAAGACCTCGACGGATGACGTCAGCGTTCGGGAGAGTGACCGCCGGATTGAAGTTCCAGATCATGAGCGACGAGACCCGGGGAGCGAGCGTGTCATCCGTCAGCCAGCGGCCCACTTGGTTCTGCGAGAGGGATCGAGACGGTTCGGCCGACCGAAGACTCGGCGCGGCGATCGAGCCGATCGCGTCGCCGGTGTAGGTGCCCACGGAGCGTGACATGCCGCCACCGCGATGGCGCCACGAACCGAGCAGCACGGGCAGGGCAGCGAGGAGGCGGAAGAACTGGGCACCATGCTCGCGGTGCTCGGCACCGATCACCGTCCGGAAATGAACCGGCGGGGCGGTTGCAAGGGTTCGTGCAAGGTCTTCGATCTCGTCAACCGTAAGCCCGCATACTTCCGCGGCGCGCGACGGAGTCCAGTCGGCCGCTTCGACCACGAGGTCCTCGTAGCCGGTCGCGTAGGCGTCGACGTAGGCATGATCGATGCGGTCGTCGCGGACGAAGATGTTGACAAGCGCGAGCATCAGGGCCACGTCGGTGCCGGGAAGCGGCTGCAGGAACAGATCGCTGTTCTCCGCCGTCATCGTTCGGAGCGGGTCGATGCAGATGACGGTCGCACCCTTTTGTTTCGCTTCTTCGACGAACGGCCAAAGGTGCCGGTTGGTGAGCCTCGTGTTGGTGCCCCACAGCACGATGCACGTGGCATGGCGGATCTCGACAGGATCGGCCGCCCGCCCGGAACCGTAGGTGGCTGCGGTGCCCACACCCGCCGCCTGACCGCACACGGAGTCGACCATGCGGGAGGCGCCGATGCGGTCCATCAGTCGCTGGTGGGCGTGCATGGCCAGCACGCTCTGATTGCCGGCATCCCACAGAGGCATGATGCCCTCGCCACCGTCGCGCTCGATGATCGCCGTCCACCGCGCCCCAATCTCCGCGAGTGCTTGTTCCCAGGTGATCGGCTCGAACCGGCCCTCACCCTTCGCTCCAGCCCGGCGCAGCGGGGTGAGAACACGATCAGGGCTGTAGACACGATCGAGATAGCGGGTGACCTTCGGACACAGCTCGCCCCGTGAGAACGGGTGCTCGGGGTTCCCGCGCAGTTTGGTCGCACGCTCGGGTCCCCCGACGGCATCGGGCTCCACGGTGACGATCCAGCCGCAGGAATCAGGGCAGTCGTGATGGCAGACACCGGTGACCGTTCGCATCGTGCAAACGGTAGACGCCAACGTGGGCGATGCCCAGCGATTTCTCGGTTCGCGGGTTCGGTAGCGTCGTATGACCATGAAGGTCGTTGCCAGTTCTGCCCACCTCGGTCACGCCAACGGCACCGAGGTGGCGTGGGGAGTACCGGAAGGGCACTGGGAGGCGCCGGTCCGGGCCGAGGTCATCGATGCCGCGCTGCGCCGAAACCCGGACCAGTTCACGTTCGTGGCGCCGACGGATCACGGACGGGGGCCGGTCGACGCCGTGCACGATCCTGGACTCGTCGACTTCCTCGCACGCGCCTGGCGCGACTTCCAGTCGATCAAGAAGCAACGTGAGGTCTTTCCCGACACGTTCGTGCATCCGTCGATCCGCGAGGGCATGGGCCCGGCCCCGCTCCCGTCGGCGGTCCACGCCCAGCTCGGCTATTGGTGCTTCGAGACGATGACTCCGCTCGTCGAGGGGACCTACGACGCTGCGAGAGCAGCGGTCGACGTCGCGCTCACGGCGGCCGACCTCGTCCTCGGCGGCGAGCGAACTGCCTATGGCTTGTGCCGGCCGCCCGGACACCACGCACCGCGATCGGCCTACGGCGGCTACTGCTACTTCAACAACGCTGCAGTAAGTGCGCAGATGATTGCCTCGACGACGGGCACTCGGGTGACGGTGCTCGATGTGGACTACCACCACGGCAACGGCACCCAACAGATCTTCTACGACCGCGACGACGTCCAATACGTGTCGCTGCACGGCGACCCTCGTCACGCGTACCCCTACTTCATCGGCCATGCCGACGAGGTGGGGACCGGCAGAGGTCGCGGGAGCAACGTCAACCTCCCGCTCCCCCGCAAGACGACCGATGACGACTTCACGGCGACGCTTGTTCGGGCGCTCGAGCACGTCGACGCCTTCGATCCGTCGGTCGTCGTGGTGTCACTCGGTGTCGACACCCACGAGCACGATCCCCTTGGCGACTTCCGGGTCAGGACGGAGTCCTACGAGACCCACGGACGGCTCGTCGCCGGGCTTGACCGTCCCCTCGTGATCCTTCAAGAAGGCGGCTACCACGTGCCGTCCCTCGGCGACAGTGTCCGCAACTGGCTGACGGGGGCCGGCGCGTAGCCCGGTCGCGAAGGAGACCGCCCTCGAGCCGGTTCCTTTCTCGGGCCCTGTGCGACATACTCCAGACATGGAAACCGGACATCATGAACCCTGCCAGCGTCGAGTTCGGGTCGTGCACGACGGCATCGTCGCGGTCGACACCACCGAGGCGATCTACGTCTGGGAGCATCCTTACTACCCGTGGTGGTATGTGCCCAACGCCTCAGTGAAGCGCGACCTCCTCCCGGCCACGGCGATCAGCGACGGCATCGGCATCGAGGGCTACGTCCGCGTCGACTGGAAGGGTGTCGATGCTTGGTTCGAGGAGGACGAGGAGGCATTCGGACACCCTCGCGATCCGTATCACCGCGTCGACGTGCGCGACTCGAGCCGCCACGTGCGAGTTATTGTCGACGGCGTCGTCGTGGCCGAATCGGTCCACCCTCGCCTGCTCTTCGAGACCGGCCTACCCGCCCGCTACTACCTGCCGAAGCTCGACGTGCGCATGGACATGCTCACGCCGACCGCAAAGTCGTCGGTGTGTCCGTACAAAGGCGTGGCCGAGTACTGGTCGGTCGCCCTGGACGACACGACCCATCCCGACATCGTGTGGAGCTATCGCGACCCGATCCCGGAAGCGTTCAAGATCGCCGGGCTGGTCAGCTTCTACAACGAGAAGGTCGACGTCGAAATCGACGGCCACCACGTCGGGCGCCCGGTCACTGCGTTCTCCTGACGGCGCTTGAGCTCCGACGCACCGCGAACTCGCCGCTCCTCGAGTTCTTCGGTCACGAACCGACAGCCGCCGAAACCGCCAACGCGTCCTCCTGGTCAGCTGCCGCCCACACCAATCTCCGGCCTGACGCCGCGTCGAAAAGGTGGACGCGATCCGCTCGACAGGTGAGCGTCAAGTGCGAGCCCGGGGTTAGTCCCAACGGGCGCGCCCCACGCACCAGCACCGGCTGCAGACCCATCGAGCAGACCGCTACTTCCTCGCTTCCAAGATTCTCGACTGCCGTGACGACTGCATTCAGCCGTGGCGCGTCGAGGTCGAGAATCGCCGCCGAAGTCGGGTGCAGGTCCTCGGGACGAATCCCGACGACGACGTTGCGCGGAACTTCAGATCCGCGCCACAGCGGCACCCGCAGGCCTGTTGCGCTGACGACGAGAAGGCCGTCCTCGGAGCCGAGCGATCCGGCAAGAAGGTTCATGGGCGGCGACCCGATGAACCCGGCGACGAACGTCGTCGACGGACGGTCGTACACCTCGGTCGGCGAGCCCACCTGTTCGAGTACGCCGGCGTTCATGATGGCGATCCGGGTCGCCATGGTCATTGCTTCCACCTGATCATGGGTGACGTACACAAATGTCGTACCGAGCCGTCGATGAAGCTCCGTCAGTTCCATGCGGGTCGCGTTGCGCAGTTTGGCATCGAGATTCGAGAGCGGCTCGTCCATCAAAAACGCTTTCGGGCGACGAACGACAGCACGCCCAAGGGCGACCCGCTGACGTTGGCCGCCAGAGAGTTCCTTCGGACGCCGACCCAAGAGTTCGCTCAGCTGGAGCATCTCTGCTGCATCGCGAACCTGTCGGTCGATCTCACTCTTCGGCACGCCGCGCAGCTTCAACGGGAACCCGATGTTGCGGGCGACGGTCATGTGGGGGTAGAGCGCATAGCTCTGGAACACCATCGCAAGATCGCGACGCTTGGGTGGTTCGCTGGTGATGTCGCGGCCGTCGAGGAGGATGCGACCCGACGATGCCGGCAGGAGCCCGGCAAGCATCCGGAGCACAGTCGTCTTGCCGCAGCCGCTGGGACCGAGCAACACCAGGAAGTCGTCGGCACCAACATGGAGGGAGAACTCCTTCACCGCCTCGAAGTCGCCGAATTTGCGGCCCAGACGTTCGAATCGCAGCTCAGCCATGGGTGGACCTCCGAGGGTGACGGGTGACGGCGCTCATTTGAGACCGGATTTCACGAATGCATCGATGACGTGACGCTGCAGCACGACATAGATGACGAGGATCGGAAGCGACGCAATGCCGGCGGCGGCCATCAACGGCCCCCATTGATCGCCTTCCTGGGAAAGGAACATCTGCAGTCCGACCTGGATCACCGATCGGTTGATGTCGTTCATGACGATCAGCGGCCAGAAGTATTCGTTCCAAGCCGAGATGAACAACAAGATGCCAAGAGCCGCAAGCGGTGCCCGCAGATTCGGGACGACGACCCGCCAGAGAATTCCCCAGCTCGACGAACCGTCCATGCGGGCAGCGTCGATCAATTCGGTCGGAAACGCCTTGAGGTGCTGGCGAAGAAGAATGATGGCGAACGCCGCCGTGAACTGTGGGATCACGATGGCCCAGACGGTGTTGAGCCACCCCAAGCGAGCCAGCATCACGTAGTTCGGGATCATCGTGACCTGGAACGGAATCAGCCACGTGCCCACGAAGGCCAGGAACAAGATTCGTTCTCCGCGAAAGCTCCACCGAGCGAAGGCGTACGCGGCAAGCAGGGCAGTCATCATCTGGGCGCCGGTCTGCATGGCCGCCATCGTGAAGGTGTTCATCAGCATGCGGCCGATCGGGATCGTCTGCCACACGTAGCGGTAGTTGTCGAGGCTCATCGACCGAGGGATCAGGCTTCGGTCATAGATGCTGTTCGCCGGACGCAGCGAAGTGACAAACATCCAGTACACGGGAAACAGGATGATGCCGACCATCAACAGCGCCAGCGCGAGAAAGCCCCAGCGGTGCCAGCGCGGCGTCATCGTTTTTCCTCGCGCAGCCAGCGCGACCCCAGCAGCACGACTACCG
>JANOHI010000422.1:0-4311 GCA_031406385.1 Acidimicrobiia bacterium | reverse complement strand
AGGTCTTCACCGTGGCCTCCTCGCCTGGCATGCCGGCAACGACGAGGTCGCCGTTCTTGATCTCCGCTGCCTGTTTGACGACCACGTAGTCGCCGTTGAGGATGCCGGCGTTGATCATCGACTCACCCCGGACCTTGAGCATGAACAGGTTGCCGTCGCCGGTGAAATCTTCCGGAAGGGGCAGGATCTCCTCCACCCGTTCCTCGGAGAGGACGCCGGTACCGGCGGCAACGTTGCCGATGAGTGGGACGTGTCGGACGGGACGTCGCTCAGCCTGGCTGCCGGTTGCCGGGTCGAATCGCACTTCGATGGCGCGCGGCTTGGTTGGGTCTCGGCGAAGGTAACCCTGTTTCTGCAGGGACTTCAGGTGACTGTGCACGGTGGAGGACGACGACAGGCCGACAGCTTCACCGATCTCGCGAACCGACGGCGGATACCCCCGGTCGCGCATGGATTGCTCGATGCATTCGAGAATCGTGCGCTGACGGTCGGTCAGGCGATCGTTCGAGTGCACCAGATCGTCGGTGGTCGTGTAGTGCTCGGATGGGTCTTTTGGGAAGCTCGGCATGGTCGATCCTTTGCTCGGAGTCGGCGGTGTGTTGACGCAGGGAGCGAGTCGAACAAATCCTCCGGGCTGGTCAGCGAGGGCACGGACCCCCACTGCGACATTGCGGTACCTCGGATTCGGACGGGACGAGACTCCTGCATTGGCTGGCGTCCGGACCAGCACTGTAGATCACCGGCGAGCGGGGATGCAAACATTCGTTCGAGAATTTTCTTGACACTCGAACGAGGGTTCGTGTTGACTGGTCCACGAACATTCGTTCGTTCGATCTCGAATACATCTTCGAACAGTTCGGTTCAACCGCTGCACCGACCGCCCCACCTTCCCCGAACCACCCTCACGTTCCGCAAGTCCGCCTGGAGAACGCCATGACCGCTGTCGCCTTCCGCTCATCACCCCGACGTCCTGCTGGCTCGCCGCTCCGTTCTCCGGTTGCGGCACGCTCGGCTGGTGCTGCGTCGTTGACCCCGAGCTATCTGCGGCGACGCCTCGGTGTGGCGGGTGCGGTGATCGGGCTCGCCGTCGTCGTTGTCGGGCTGTCCTCGACCCGTTTCGCCGACGCTGGCCAGGGCGGTCCACAGACCGAGCGGGTGACTAGTGCTGCGGTCGTCATTGTGCAGCCGGGTGACACCCTTTGGAGCCTTGCCCGGGAGGTGCAACCCAAAGGTGATCTGCGCCCGCTGGTTGCTCAACTCAGCCGGGCCAATGGCGGTTCGTCGCTGCGGGCGGGTGACCGCATCGTCCTCCCGAATATCGCCTCGGAGCGGTGATGATCGCTTCAGTTCGGCCTTGAGTGCCACGGCCACACCGAGGCCCCTCCGTTGGGCGGTGGCAGTAGCGTTGTCGTCTGTGCGATGTCCGTGGTGTGCCGGGAACGACGACAAGGTCGTCGATTCACGTGCGGCGGACGATGGCGCGGTCATCCGCCGACGCCGGGAGTGCCTGACGTGCACACGGCGCTACACCACCTTCGAACGGATCGAAGACGTGCCGTTGACGGTGCTGAAGCGAAACGGAACCCGCCAGCCGTTCGACCGGGGAAAGCTCCTTCGCGGTCTCCAGGCGGCCACCAAGAACGGTTCGCTTCACGATCTGCAGATCGAGGCGCTCGTCGCCGAGATCGAGGAGCAGGTTCGCCTCGACGCCGGTCCCGAGGTCAGCTCCGAGGCGATCGGCAAGGCAGTCCTCAATGTGCTGCGGATCCACGATGGCGTGGCCTACGTCCGCTTCGCCAGCGTCCATCAGAGCTTCACCGATGCGCACCAGCTGGCCGAGGCCGCCGCCGAGGTGGCCGGCCCGGCTCGAGCTGAGGCAGACCACGATGCCGATGGTGTTCCTGCGCCCGACACCCCCGCCTGACATCTCGCACGGCGCACCGCCCCGCCGATTTCGGCCCTTCCTGACGATCCACCGGGGATCCCTCGGTCGTCCACAGCGACCGGGGTCTGGTTGTCCACAGGATGGCTTCCGTACCGTCGAACGGCTCGCGCGGGAGATTCTCGGTGAACGGTGAGGAAACACTTGACGCCATGAATTCCACGCTTGTAACTTGGTCATCTCGTGGTGGCCAGGGGGCCCACCCACTAGATGTTGTGGTTGATGCCCATTGTGTGGGGAGCATCCAGAACCTCTCGAGCCCCCGGCGCAGTTCCTTCCCGGACAACGCTGTCTGAGGAGTCACATCACTTTCCCCTCGTCTGTCGACCCCAGCACGCACTGACCAGCCTTCCCGCGACCCCTCGATGCTCTTCCTGTCACACCGTCTGTTTCTGTCACTCCCATCTCCGGCCATCACACCTCGGCCGACCCCGAAAGGCACCACCCCATGGCTCTTGCGCCCGAGCGCACCGGTATCGGCATCACTCGTCACTTCACCACTCCGGACGTGCATCCGTACGACGAGTTGGCGTGGGAGCGACGCGATTCCGTGATCGCCAACTGGAAGACCCAGGAGGTCGCGTTCGAGCAGCTCGGCGTGGAGGTGCCGTCCTCTTGGAGCCTCAACGCCACCAACATCCTCGCCCAGAAGTACTTCAGGGGAACCGTCGGCACCCCCGAGCGGGAATGGTCGCTCCGCCAGGTTGCCGACCGGGTCGTCGATACCATCGCGAACTGGGGCCGCAAGGGCGGCTACTTCGCCGACGACACCGAAGCCGAGGTGTTCAACGTCGAGCTCAAGCACCTGATCATCACCCAGAAGGCGGCGTTCAACTCCCCGGTGTGGTTCAACATCGGTGTGAAGGGCGTCCCCCAGCAGGGATCGGCGTGCTTCATCCTCGACGTCGACGACACGATGGACTCGATCCTCAACTGGTACCGCGAAGAAGGCGTGATCTTCAAGGGCGGCTCGGGCGCCGGTGTCAACCTGTCCAAGATCCGTTCGTCGAAGGAGTTTCTCAACGGCGGCGGCACCGCTTCGGGTCCGGTCAGCTTCATGCGTGGAGCCGACGCGTCGGCCGGCACCATCAAGTCCGGAGGCAAGACCCGCCGCGCCGCGAAGATGGTCATCCTCAACGCCGATCACCCCGACATCGAAGACTTCCTGTGGTGCAAGGCGATCGAGGAGCGCAAGGCGCGTGTGCTGCGCGACGCCGGCTTCGACATGGACCTCGACGGCAAGGACGCCATCTCGATCCAGTACCAAAACGCCAACAACTCGATGCGGGTCACCGACGACTTCATGAACGCCGTCGTCGACGACGGCGACTGGCATCTGCGGGCCGTCGGTAACGGTCAGGTCGTCCAGACCGTCCGGGCGCGCGACCTGTTCCGTCAGTTCGCCGAAGCAGCCTGGGAGTGTGCCGATCCGGGCATGCAATACGACACCACGATCAACCGCTGGCACACCGCGCCGAACTCGGGCCGGATCAACGGCTCCAATCCGTGCTCGGAATACATGCACGTCGACAACTCGGCCTGCAACCTGGCGTCGATCAACCTCATGAAGTTCCTCAACGACGACGATTCGTTCGATGTCGATGGGTTCACGCAGGCCGTCACACTGCTCATCACGGCCCAGGAGATCATCGTCGGCAACGGCGACTATCCGACCCAGAAGATCGGCGAGAACAGCCACCGGTTCCGCCAACTCGGCCTTGGCTACGCCAACATCGGTGCGCTTCTCATGGCCCGGGGCAAGGCGTATGACTCCGACGACGGCCGCGCCCTTGCCGCATCGATCACTGCCCTCATGACCGGCCACGCGTATGCCACGTCGGCCCGCATCGCGAAGAAGATGGGTCCCTTCGCCGGGTATCTGGAAAACCGTGACGCCATGAACAACGTGCTGGAGATGCACCGTGTCGAGGTCGCCAAGATCGACGAAGAGATCACCGATCACGACGTGCTCTTCGCCGCGCAAGAGGCGTGGGACACAGCATGTGAACTTGGTGCTGTCTACGGTGTGCGCAACGCTCAGGCGTCGGTGCTCGCCCCGACCGGCACTATTGGTCTGCTGATGGACTGCGACACCACCGGTGTCGAGCCCGACCTCGGCCTGGTGAAGTTCAAGAAGATGGTCGGCGGCGGCTCGATGCAGATCGTCAACCAGACCGTGCCCCGGGCGCTCAAGAACCTCGGCTACCGGCCGGCCGAGATCGAGTCGATTGTTGCCTTCATCGACCTACCAATTCCGGTTGTGAAAAGTGGGCCGATTGCCCAAGTGTGGATCGGGCCGAAAAACATGAACGGGCCAGGAAACATCCTGTACCCATTGGGCAACTATGGACTAAGCGGGTTCACAGTCC
>JANOHI010000399.1:0-5223 GCA_031406385.1 Acidimicrobiia bacterium | reverse complement strand
CGACGAAGCGCATCATCGGGTTCAGTCGGTACACCGCTTCACCGACCGGACCGAGCCGGTCGTAGGCCAGTTCGGTTCGGTACACGATCGGGGTGAGATAAAACCACACCTGCATGCCGATCGACACGAAGTGCTGCACGTCTCGGAAATACACATTCAGTGCGCTGAATGCAAGGGCGAGGCCGAGGACGAAGGCGGTCTGCAGCAGCACCACGACGAGGACGACGGGCAGCCACTGGATAACGATCTGGCCGAAGAAGAGGAAGAACACGCTGAGCACGCCCAGCTCGATGAGGAAGGTCACAAGCCACGAGAACACCGACGATGCCGCGATGAATTCGCGCGGAAAATACACCTTCTTCACGAGGTTTGAGTTTCCGACGAGCGAGGGGAGCGTGGCCTGGAGACCGTTGTTGGTGAAGTTCCAGGGGAGGAGCGCGCACGTGAGCCACAGCGTGAAGTTCTTCAAACCACTCGGATCGCCGACATCGGGAACGCCGCCCAGGAACAGCGAGAACACCACGCTGAAGATGGCGATGGCCGAGAGCGGATTCAGCATCGACCATGCCCACCCGAGCGCGGTGCGCTTGTACTTCCCTCGTAGTTCGCGCAGCGTGAGGTTGGTGAGCAACTCCCGCCGGCTCACCATCTCCGACAGAGACGTCATGACCGGCCACCCCCACGAAGTCGGGCGCGAGCCGACTGCAGCGCACGATAGGCCGGGTAGATGGGGGTCTTGTTGAGAACGTCGAGCTTGCGCCGCGCGGCGGCGAGGTGCTTCTGGGTGTCGGCCAATTCGGCGGCGAGCCGGGCAACTTCGACGGCGGCCACTCCCCCGCTCACCCCGCGTCCGCTGCCCGCAGCGCCGACGAGACGGCCCCGCGCAGCGCGGGCTGCTCGCCAGGGTCCTGGCTCGGCCGCCAATGATGCGAGCGGAGCAATGACAGCCGGCCACCGAAACCGATCGGCGAGCGCCAAAGCGTTGCGGGCACATTCGGCGCGGCGCTCGTCGTCGCCGAGCAGGTCACGCATCGCGGCGACGAGGGCGTCCTCGTCGTTGGCCGGGATGCGGATGCCCGCCCCGGTCTCGTGGACAAGATCGGACAGCACGTCTCCGGCGGTCGTGATCGTCGGGAGCCCGGCCCAGAAGTGATCGAGGGCACGCGTTCGCCACGCGAGCCGCGATTCCGCCATTGCCTTTGCTGCGACCACGCCGACATCGGCCTCGAGGAGGAACGCGCCGCGGTCGTCGTAGGGCAACCACGGACCGAGCACGACGAGGTTTCGCTCCCGCAGCCCGAGCGCATCGATGTGCTCGATCAGACGACGCGTCGTCGCCATCTCCGGCACGCCCCGCCCTTCGAGCTCCAACCCCATGAAGAAGAGGCGGGCTTCCGGGATCTCCTTCTGCACGCGGACGAACGCATCAACAACGCCGATCGGATCGAACCAGTCCCAGGTACCTCCGCCCCAGAGAACGATCTTCGACGAGGCGTCGATCCCGGGGTACGCGCCGCCGCGGAGCGCCGAACCGACGCGGGCGGTTGGGGGCTCCGTCGGGCAACCGAAGGGAACCACGTCGATGAGCTTGCGGAGATGGGGGTCGAGCTCGTGCGCGGCCTTGTCGAGACGACCCCGCGAAGCCAGCATCCCCAGCCAGAAGTCGCGTTGGCGCTCGGACGCGCAGATGAAATAGTCACCGACGTCCAGGAGGTCGTTCAAGGTGCCGATCTCGTGTGCCTTCGCCCCTTCCGCTTCATCGCGCGTCATGGCGTCGTACTGCTCGAGCGAGCCGAAGATCCACGGGTCGTAGAGGTCCACGACCACGAGCGCCCGCGTGTGCTTGAGGAACGGGTAGCGCACCAGATCGAAACCGAACACCAGCACCGCGTCGGCCTGATCGACGAGTGCCAGGAGCTCGCTCGGGTCGGCGAACTCGACGACCGCAACGCCAGGGTCGGTGCGACCGACCGGCTTCGGCGAGGCCAGCACCGTCGGCACGTGGGCACCGAGCGCACACGCCAACTCCCAGGCCCGAATTGCCGTGCCTGCCATCCGTTCGCCAACAACGTCGTTGGCGCACAGGACGACGAAGCGTCCGACGGGCGCGGCATCGAACAGCCCGGGAACACCAAGGAAGCGAGTGACCCTGCCAAGAGTGGCGACATAGGGCGGCGAGTCGTTACCGAGTGCTTCCAGCGGTTGGCCGAAGGTCGCGAACACCGCTCTGTCGCTGACCTGGCGGCGCGCCTGAATGTCTTGGCGCTGCGCCAGGATCGCATCGAGGTCGTCGAGCACGTCGTTCACCGCATGCATCCTCGCCGTACCGATGCGGTGGACCAGTTCCATCTCGTCGGCCTTCACGCCGATCTCATAGGACGCTCGGTCGCTTCGGGCGTCGTTGCGGGCCCGCCGAGCCGCCATCAGCAGCGCCGAAGCGAGCAGGGTCGGAAGGTTCTCGTCGTCGACGTTCTTCAGCAGCATCCGCAGGGCGTTGCGCTCCAGAAGCAGGATGCGTTCGTGGGTCGCGAAACGGCTCGATGTGCCGTGGTGGCGGTGATAGCTGAGCGCGTGGGCGCTGAGTTCAACCCGGTAGCCGCTCAACTGGAGTCGCCAACCGAAGTCGACGTCTTCGAAATAGGCAAAGAACGCTGGGTCGAAGCCCCCGAGCTCGACGAAGAGATCACGCCGGACGAGCATCGCTCCACCGCAGGCGAACGGCAGGCGACGTCCGTCGGCGGCATCCCCGATCAGCCCTTTCGCCTTCGCCTCTTCGACGCTGGTACCGAAACCCTGCTGCTGGCCGAATCCGTGGAAATTGATGGTCGCGTCGGCGAAGTCGACGTGGGTCGCGTCCCAATCAAGGATCGTTCCCGCCACACAAACCACGCCCTCGTCCGGGCGGTAACGCCGGACAAGCTGGCGAAGCCAGCTCGGGTCAACGCGCATGTCGTTGTTGATCAGCGCGACGCATTCCTCCGAGGCATGCTCGGCCGCCAGCGTGACGGCGGGGGCGAAGCCCAGGTTCGTCCGCTGCGGGAGCACCTCGACCCAGGGAAAGCGCTCGGCAAGCAACTCCTTGGTGCCGTCGGTCGAGTTGTTGTCGACGCAGACGGTCCGGACCAGATCCGCCGGGTAGTCGAGCGCGGCGATCGACTCGAGGCAGGGGCCGAGGTGTTCACGTCCGTTGTAGGTGACAAGGACGATGCACACGGACACGTGCGGATCGACAGGTGAACGATCCAAGGGCACGGCCGAACAGTGTACGAACGCCTGCCTCTGAGGCCGATCTTTCCGTTCCTCGCGGTGCGGGAACTCTGGGGGTGAGGTGGGGGTAGGATGGTTCCTCCGGCCCATTCCTGACGCTGCGCGGTCAAGTCTTCACGCGCAGTGGCCGAAATCAACGTCATGACTCGTTGCCGACTTGCCTCCGCCGTTGCCATTGGCATGGCCGCGCTCGTCGTTATCACCGTTCTTGAGCCGTCGACACCGGCACAGGCCAGCGGAAACACCCCTGTCGACTATGCCGCCGAGGCGTTCTCCGACCCGTGGGACTACAACAACCTCGAGGATCAGGTTCTGGCCGACGACGGCCCCATGCGCTCGGCGACGAACGCATCACTCAGCGGCGGACAGCTGCACTTCGACATGGCCCAACCGGGCTACTTCCATCCCCTGTGGGGCGGTTACCCGGGATCCATCATCCACGGCCGAGACGGTGCCGGCGCCCCGATCGACGCCAGCCGCTACAACCGCATCGCCTTCCGCATGAACGCGACCGCCGAAGTGCCGGCGGGGATTCGCTGGTACACGTGTTTGGAGATCAGCGACGCCTGCCAGGGCGGCTTCAACTTCTTCACCAAACCGGGATGGCACACCTACGACTTCGCCCTCACCGCCATCAATGAAGCGAACCTCACGACGCCGTGGGCCGGCAACATCTTGTCATTGCGAGTGGCGCTGTCACCTTCTGCACCGACGCACTTCGACGTCGACTGGATGCAGGTCTACCCAGCCGGCGGAACGTTCGGCGAAGCCGTTGGGCCGGTGCCGCAGATCGACGAACCCGACGTGACCGGCGGCGCCGACTACGCAACGATCGTCCGCAACGGCGACGGATGGGACTTCGCCGAGGCAACCGATATCCACCGTCTCGACAACGTCCGCGGCTCTGTCGTCAACGGGATGTTCGTGGGAACCAACGCCTCGCCCGCGACCAACGACCCTGCCATCGGACTGCGCCTAGCCCGGGCCTTCAACGGAAGCGACTTCCGTCGAGTGACCGTCGATTATTCCTACGACGGACCGTTCGGTCTCGAGGACAAGCCCAACGGCGGCACGAACGCCCGCTTGATCTGGCGCATCGCCGGCACGCCGCTCACGAAGAACGGCGCCGACCTGCAGAACTCCGACGACATCGTCACCTATCCGAACCAACGGTCCTTCACCGTCGATCTCGCCACCGCCACACCGGCCGACATCACCGACCCGAACCAGAACGGACCACGGGTCGGCTGGGCCGGACAGACGATCGAGATGCTCCGCTTCGATCCCAACGAAGACCGCGGGGAACGCTCCTTTCGCGTCGACCGGGTGAAGGTCGCCGACCTCGATGCCGGCGCAACGAGTTTCACCATCGAATGGCACGACAATTCCTTCGCCGACGCCACGACCGCTGAGCTGTTCATCGACACCGACCGCGCCGGTTTCAACGGCACCCAGATCGCTTCGGGCATACCGGTAAAGGCCGGACGCAACGCATTCACGTGGACACCATCACCGGGGACCAACGGCACGTGGTTCATCTACGTCGTGCACCGGCGCAACGGCCAGGTCGGCCGGGCGTACTCGGGCGGACCGGTGAGGATCGGCGGCATCACCTCGCCGTCGGAGTATCAGTTCGGTGCCGTCGTCGACGGTCCCGCAAGTCAGGCAGGCTGGATCGCCGGCGGCCCGAAGGCACTCGCGCTTCGCCCGTCGACGGGCAAGAGAACTGCCGCGAGAGTCTCGTCCTAGGTCTCCACATCGAACAAGGCGAAGTAGCGGATCTCCCCACCCGTATGCTCGGGGTTGTGGAGCGCCCGCTGATCGTCGTGTGCATCACCACGGTCGCCCGACGCGCGTACGCCGACCGGGCCACCGCTACCTTCTCCCGGTACCACCCCGAGGCAATCGTCCGAACGGTCGTCGTCGACGACCTCATCGTCGACGACGGTGCCCGGT
>JANOHI010000374.1:0-8785 GCA_031406385.1 Acidimicrobiia bacterium | reverse complement strand
GGCGGCCACACTGCGGTTCTCGACCGTTGCCCGACGACAATCACCGCTGGTTGGGGGTGACCCGATGGACCTGAGCGCAGGCTCATCGACCATCGCGTGACGATAATCACCGCTGGTTGCGGTGACCCGACGCGTTCGTTCGCTACGGTCAAAGGCCACGATTCGCAGTGCCAATCGGCCCATCTGTCCATTCCAGGAGTTGCTCGTGCTCGCCTCCCTCGCCCGCTTCTGTTTCCGCAAACGTCGTTTCGTCCTGGGGCTCTGGGTGGTCGCCTTCATCGCTATCGGCGTCGCGCAAGGTGCCGTCGGCCCGAATTACCGCACCGAGTTCGGACTGAAGAACGCCGAGAGCACGAATGGGTTCGATGTTCTCCGCGACGAATTCGGCGTTGACTCGACCGGCTTCGGTGGGCAGATCGTCTTCGCCACCACCGGAAGCTTCGATGATCCGGCGGTGCGCGTTCCGCTGGTTGCATTCCTCGACAAGGTCGCCAAGATCAAGGACGTCACGGTCACCTCACCATTCACTCCCGAAGGTGCGGTGCAGATCGCCGGCCCCGAGAGCCCGTCGGCCGGCAAGGTCGCCTATGCGGATGTGTCACTGGCCCGAAGTGCTGGGCAGGAGCGAAGCACCGCGATCGGCAAAGAGATCCGTCGATCGTTCCCCGACGTGCCCGGAACGGAAACGGTCCTCGGCGGTCAGGCGTTTGCGGCGTTCGAACCTCCTGCGTCAGAGCTCATCGGTCTCGCCTTCGCCGTGGTGATTCTGATCCTCGCCTTTGGTTCGGTGCTCGCCATGGGTCTGCCGATCGGAACAGCGTTGTTCGGCATCGGCATCGGTACCGGCCTCGTTGCGCTGCTCTCGCGGGTCATCCAGATTCCTGACTTCACCTCGTTTGTGGCCATCATGATCGGCCTCGGCGTGGGCATTGACTACGCGCTGTTCATCCTCACGCGCTATCGCGACAACCTTCGCAATGGGATGTCGTTCGAGGACGGCACCGTCGAGGCGATGGACACCGCCGGACGCGCTGTGCTGTTCGCCGGCATCACTGTCGTGATCAGCGTCTCGGGCATGTGGCTCATGGGCCTCAAGTTCATCCAAGGGCTGGCCACCGGTGCAGCTGTCACGGTGCTCATCGTGCTTGCTGCGACGATGACGCTCCTACCTGCCCTCCTCGGTTTCGCCGGAGCGCGCGTCGGGATCACGCGGTGGCGCGGCATCATCGCTGCGGGTTTCCTCGCTCTCATGTTTCTCGGATTCGGCGTCAAGCTTCCGATCGTCGGACTGGTAGGTGTCGCCGGCATTGTCCTCACCATCGTCGCGAGCTTCTTTTTGCCAGCGCTGCGTCGAGAATTGCCGCACCGTGCGGAGAAGCCGCTGCGCGAAACGATCTGGTACCGGTGGAGCCGAGTCGTGCAACACCGCCCGTGGCCGATGGCCATCCTTGCGGTAGTCATGCTCGGTGTGCTTTCGGCCCCGGTGTTGGGGCTTCGACTTGGCTTCGCCGACGAAGGCAACCTGCCGAAGGGTACCGAAGCGCGTCAGGCGTACGACACTGTTGCCTCGGCCTTCGGTGCCGGGTTCGCGTCGCCGATGCTGGTCGTCGCCAAGCTCGGGTCTCCTGCCGACATGGCGACGATGACGGCAATCAGCGAAGCACTTGCGAAAGACCCCAACGTCGCCTTTGCTTCGCCGGCTTTCCCGAACCCGAGTGGGTCGGCTGCTCTTGTCCGCGTTGTTGCGAAGTCGGCGCCGCAGGACGTTGCCACCGATGCCCTCGTCAAGCGCATGCGTTCCGAAGTGATCCCGGGAGCGCTCGGCGACAGCTCGGTGCAGCCGTTCGTGACCGGATCCACGCCGGCCAATCTTGACTTCTCGAGTTATCTCTCTGGTCGAACCCCGATCTTCTTCGGTGCCGTGCTCGGCCTGTCGTTCCTGTTGCTCATGGCGGTGTTCCGGTCCTTGCTCGTCCCGCTCAAGGCGGTGATCATGAACCTTCTGTCGATCGGCGCGGCCTATGGCGTGGTCGTTGCCATATTCCAATGGGGTTGGGGCGCTTCGATCGTTGGCGTGGGCAAGGGTGGTCCGATCGAGCCGTTCCTGCCGATGATGCTCTTCGCCATCGTGTTCGGTCTCTCGATGGACTACGAGGTGTTCCTCCTCTCGCGGATGAAGGAGGAGTTCGATCGCACCAAGGACAACGCCTCGGCCGTGGCGGACGGCTTGGCGATGACGGCCCGGGTGATCACCGCGGCGGCAGCGATCATGGTCGTGGTGTTCGGAGCGTTCGTGATCGAGGACGACCGGACGGTGAAGATGTTCGGCATCGGGCTCTCCATGGCGGTGTTCCTCGATGCCACGATCGTTCGCATGCTCCTGGTGCCGGCCACGATGGAACTGCTCGGTGACAGGAACTGGTGGCTGCCGAAGTGGCTCGACCGGCTGTTGCCGAACCTGAACGTGGAGGGCCACCACGCGGAGCCTGAGGTGAGGCAGCCCGTTGCGGCGAGGGTGTAGCAGCCATCACGCGGAGCCTGAGGTGAGGCAGCCAGTGGTGCTTGACTCGTCGGGTGACTGACACTGTCCCCGGGCCCCCATTGACCTATGCCCAGACGTTCCACGCCGTTGCCGCCCAGCTGACGGCGCCCGGCGCTCCGTTCGAGATTGCCACGATCGACGTCGGCGGACTCGCTACCAAGGTGTTCGTGAACGCGCCGAAGACACTGTGTGAGGTGTTCGAGCGGGGCCGGAGCAACGGCGACGAACCGTTCATCGTCTACGAGGACGAGACCCACTCGTTCACCGACGTGATGGCCAAGGTAGATGCGTTGGCGGCCGCTCTGGTGTGCGATTTCGGCATCAAGCCGGGTGACCGGGTGGCAATCGCCATGCGGAACTACCCGGAGTGGATCATGGCGTTCGCCGGGATCATTTCGGCGGGTGGCATCTCCGTCTCGATGAACAGCTGGTGGACCGACCATGAGCTCGCTTACGCGTTGGAAGACTCAGGGTCAACCGTGCTGATCGCCGACGATGAGCGCCTCGACCATGGCCGAGCGACGTGCGAACAGCTCGGCATCAAGATGATCGGTGTACGTATGAACGCGCCGCGGCCGGGTGTTGTTTCGTGGAGCGATGCGGTTGTGCCGGGAACCCCGGCCCCGCAGGTCGATGTCACGCCCGACATGGACGCCACGATCCTCTACACCTCGGGTACCACGGGCCGTCCGAAGGGTGCGGTGTCCACGCATCGGGCGATCTGCCAAGCGCTCATGGCCTTCCAGTGCCGCGGGGTCATCGAGACATTGCGTCCTGATGCTGCGCCGCCTGCTGCATCGAAGCCGTCGTTCATTCTCATCGTGCCGCTCTTCCATGTGACCGGCTGCGTGCCGGTGATGCTGTCGTGTTTCGGCGGCGGACTGAAGCTCGTCGTGATGTACAAGTGGGATCCCGAGAAGGCGTTGGAGTTGATTGAGCGCGAGCGCATCACCAATGTCACTGGAGTACCGACGCAGAGCTGGGATCTCGTGAATCATCCGCGTTTCGCCGAGTTCGACACCTCGTCACTGCGCGACGTCGGTGGCGGCGGCGCGCCGGCCCCCGCAGCGCTCGTCAAGAAAGTGTCCGGCTCGCTCAAGGGCGGCGGTCCGGTGCTTGGCTACGGCATGACCGAGACGAACGCCTACGGCCCGGGCAACCGCGGCCGCGACTATCTCGAACACCCCACCAGTACGGGGCGATGGGTGCCGGTGGTCGATATGGAGATCCGCGGGCTGGACCGTGAACCCCTGCCGGTGGGTGAGCGCGGCGACATCTGGTTCCGTGGCCCGAACCTGATCCGGGGCTACTGGAACAAACCGGAGGCCACGGCCGAGACGATCGTCGATGGTTGGCTCAACAGCGGCGACATCGGTCGGCTCGACGACGACGGGTTTCTCTACATCGAGGACCGGGCCAAAGACATGATCCTGCGCGGCGGGGAGAACGTGTATTGCGCCGAAATCGAAGCGCTCATCTACGAGATGCCCGGTATCCACGAGGCTGCGGTGTTCGGAATCGAGCACCCCCGTCTGGGGGAGGAGGTCGCCGTCGCCGTGCACCTGCTACCCGGGGCCACGCTCGACGCCGCTGCGCTGCAAGCCCACGTTGCCACGAAGCTGGCGTCGTTCAAGGTGCCCACCAAGGTGTTCATCATCGACGAGCCGCTGCCCCGCAACGCCGCCGGCAAGTTCCTTAAGCGCGAGCTCACCAAACAGTTCGCCACCACGTAGGCGCCGGTGAGCCCGCCGTTCCGCTGCTTGACGCGCAGATCAGGCTGCTTCACGCGCAAATCAGGCTGTTTGACGCAGATCGGCCGGCGAGTTGGACGATCTGCGCGCCAGACCAGCCGATCTGCGCGTGGCCTGGGCTGGGCTGCGGTGGTGGGTCTGGTCACGCTCCAGCGTTGGCGGGCCTGGGTTGGCGGCCAGCGATTGGCGATAAAGCCGATGGTTTTTGTCGGGAATCGCCGCTAGGGTTGAGGGCATGCGTCCGACATGGCTCCGATTCCCGGCGACGGTGAATGAGAAGGCCGCGCGAGTCGTTGCCTCCGGCGTCGTTGCTCAGGCTGTGCTCTTTCTTGCCTTCCGGTGGTCGTTTCTCCTGCTCACGTTGGCGTTCGGCTTCCTTGCCCGGGTGATTGCCGGTCCAACGTTCTCGCCCCTTGCCCGCCTCGCCGTCCACGTGGTCGCCCCCCAACTGGGTGAGCCGAGGATCGTGGCCGGGTCGCCGAAACGCTTCGCCCAGGGCATCGGGCTCGTCGTTTCGTCGGTCGCATCCGTCGGATGGTTCGCCGGTGCTCCCGCCGTCGCGGTCGCCGCCATGGCCATCCTCGTGTTCGCCGCGTCGCTCGAAGCCGGGCTCGGCTTCTGCCTCGGCTGCTGGATGTACGGCCATCTCGTCCGCTTCGGCGTGCTACCCGAGTCGTCGTGTGTCGAGTGCTCCGACATCTCGCTTCGCCGACTCCCTGCCACCTCGACGCCAGCACCGACGAGCACCACGGTCAACGCCGCGTAGATCGGCTAGGGGCTCAGCCCAGCACCCTGCTAGCGGATCGGGGTGAGCGGGGGCTGGCCGTTGAGGACGGCGAGGCAGTTGCGGACCGCGAGCTCCGCCATCGCCGTTCGGGTCTCGACGGTGGGCGACCCGAGATGGGGCAGCAGCACCACGTCGTCGCGCGTCAGTCAGCCGGGGTGCACGGACGGTTCGTGCTCGAACACGTCGAGCCCGGCACCGGCGATGATTCGCCGCTCGAGCGCGTCGACGAGCGCGGCTTCGTCGACGATCGGACCTCGGGCGGTGTTCACGAGGAACGCGCCGGGCCGCATCCGCACCAGAAGGTCGGCATCGAAGAGGTGATGGGTGACGGGCGAGTACGGGCAGTGGATCGACACGATGTCGCTCGATGACACGAGCTCATCGAGCGAGACGAATAGCGCACCGAGCGCAGCCGCGATGTCGGGCTCGACCGGTCGACGATTGCTGTAGGCGATCGTCATCCCACAAGCCCGGGCCCGCCGCGCCAGCGCCCGGCCGATCGCTGCGGTGCAACCGTGATCCGGGGTTGAGATCTGCATGCCACGAGCTTGGACCAACGCATGGGTCGGCTCGGTCATTGCCCTGACGTCGACGAGAATGGGCAGATGCCCCTGCTTCCTGTTGACGGCACTGACATCTGGTTCGAGGTGCACGGCGACACCGACCGAGATCCGGCCGTCGTGATGGGCGGTTGGGGCACATTTGCCCACGGCGCAATCGACGGGGTGCCGCAAGCCGTGCGCGACCGGTGCCAGGTGCTGGTGTGGGATTACCCCGGGATCGGCGACTCCGGCTTCGACGGGGCGCATCAGCCGTCGATGCGTCGGTACGCCCAGATCACCGCGTCGCTCTGCGATCATGTCGGCTGGTCGTCGGTGCATCTGATCGGGATCGTCGGCATGGGTGCGTGCATCGCCCAGGAGGTGGCGATCGCCCGACCCGATCTGGCCCGCAGCCTGTTCATGACCGGTTGCTGGGCCCGGCCCGATGCCCGTCTCGTCGACGTGCTCGTCCTGTTCCGTGAAGTGCACCGTCACCTCGGGTTCGAAGCGTTTCAGACGATGGCGGCGAGCTTGTCCTTCGACCCGGAGTTCTACGACGCCAACCGCAGCCGGCTCCTCGGCGCCAAGGGCGCCTGGGGCGAGTTGCGCGGTCGCCTCCCGGCCCACGAGCGACTCGTGCAGGCGTGTCTGGACCACGACGTGCTCAGCCGTCTGGGACAGATCCGCTGTCCGACGCATCTCGTCCACGCCGGCGCCGACGCGATCACACCGCCGTCGAACACACTTCCGCTCGAACACGGGATCCCCGGCGCCACGGGCGAGCTGTGGTCAGACCTGCCCCACGCGATCGCCGGTAGGGACACCAAGGTGCGCTTCGACAAGATCGTCGGCGCCTTCCTCGACCGAACCTGACTCCTGGTCTGTTCTTCAATACCTATTCACGCGACGTAGGTCTCGTGGTCGCGCCGTGTTTGGTGGGGTTGTAGACGCTCTGAAGGCCGGTCGGCCGAAGCCGTCCGAACGGCCCCACCACTCGACACCCAGGGAGCGTCATGCAGAGACGAATCATGATGGCGGCACTCGCAGTTGTTTCGCTTGCCGCGGTAGTGCCCGCCAGTGCGGCTACGAAGACGACGAAGGCCACCAAGGCCACCAAGACGACAAAGGCTGCCAAGACCGCCGCTCCAGTCACCTCGACTGCGCCCACGGTCACGACTCCGCAGAAGCCCGTCACCATCCGATTCGAGAACTACAACCTCGCCACGGCCGGCCCCGGCCGCGATGCCACGCTCAAGCTGATCGAGATGTTCGAAAAAGACAATCCGCTCATCAAGGTGGAGACGAAGGCCACCCGCGATCAGGAGATGTTCCAGTCGATCCAGGCGCAGATCGCTGCCGGCAACCCTCCGGACATCGCGCAGCTGGTTCTTCGTGAATGGGATCAGAACGTCGAGAACTTTCCGCTCGTCGTGCTGGAGGACTCGCCCGTCATCGGCGCCGCAGCGCTGAAGCAGCACCTCGATGCGGGATACCCGTACCACCCGAAAGCAGCTGCGCTCACGCAGCGCGGCGGGAAGACCTACGGGCTCTCGTACGTGTTCTCCACGCCGACGCTGTTCTACAACGCCAACCTGTTCACGCAGGCCGGACTTGATCCCAACAAGCCACCCAAGACGTGGGAAGAGGTGGAGGCGGCCGCGAATCGAATCCAGATCATCGGGGGTAAGCAGGGCCTGTACATCGCGTGCATCACCCTTGACTGGTGCACCCAGGGACTGATGCGATCCAACGGCGGTCGGGCTATGAGCCCGGACCGCAAGACCATCGCGTGGGCGTCGGACGAGAACATCGACACCTTTCGCTGGTGGCAGGAGATGGTCAAGAACGGATCGCACACGAAACTGAACGCAACAGAGGCGAGCGATGCCTTCAACGCCGGAAACCTTGGGATGATGCTGCAGACCAGCGCGGCGCAGGGCGGGTTCCTCAGGGCCTCGGCGGGCAAGTGGGACCTCCGTGCGACTGCCATGCCCTCGTTTGGCGCCAAAGCGGTCGTGCCGGTGAACTCCGGAGCCGGCCTCGGAATCATGGCCAAGGATCCGGCGAAGGTCAAAGCGGCATGGGAACTTATGAAGTTCCTCACCGGTGAAGAGGCCCAGCAGATCATCACCGTCGAGGTCGGTTACCTCCCGCTTCGAGTCGGCATGGTCGACGACGCGAAGTACCTGAAGAACTGGAAGGAGCGCGACTTGATCGTCCCGAACCTGAAGCAACTCGACACGCTTGAGCCGAGCCTTTCCTACTTCGGCCCGAACGCGCTGCAGATCCGTTCGCTGTTCCTCTCGTCGCTCCAGAAGGTGCTCTACGAAGGCGCGAACGTTCGCGACACCTTCGGCGACGCGCAGAAGCGTGCACAGGAGTTGGTCAGGTGATGCACGACGACGCACACGCCGGCAACGGGGTGGCCGCGATCCCGTCGGGCGAAGTGTTCGTCCAGTTGAGCGACTTGCACATCGGCGCCGAAGGAACGCTCCCCTACGGCACCGACACCGCGGGCAACCTTCGTGCCGTGGCCGCCATGATCCGGTCCATGGACCTCCGGCCGGCCGCCGTCCTGCTCACCGGTGATCTCTCGGACAAGGGCGACCCGGAGAGCTACCGTCACCTTCGCTCGATCGTCGCTGAGGAAATCGAGCCGATCGGGTGTCCAGTACTGACCATTGTGGGCAACCACGATCATCGCGGGGCCTTCCGCCAGGCCTACCTGGGCGAGTCGAGCGCGGACGATTCCCTCGCGTACAACTACACGTTCGACACCGACAAAACCAGAGTCGTTATGTGTGATTCCTACGTCACCGGGAGTGTCTACGGGCACCTCGGACCGGAGCAGCTGAACTGGCTCGACGATCAGCTGGCGACCGCCGATGACCGGGTCACGATCGTGGCGCTCCACCACCCCAGTGTGCCGCGAGGTGTTCCGCGCGCCGACGATTATCTCCTCGACGACCGCGCCGACTTCGAGGCCGTCCTCCTTCGCCATCGCGTCGGAGCCATTCTGTGCGGCCACAGTCATGTGTCCACGGCGTCGTCGTTCGGTGGCACCGTGCACGTCACGGCTCCCGCGACGGCGTATCTGCTCGACCCCAGCGTCCGTCAGGGAGGGCGTGCATTTGCGGGGGCGGGATTTTCGATCTGCACCGTC
>JANOHI010000371.1:0-21820 GCA_031406385.1 Acidimicrobiia bacterium | reverse complement strand
CAGTTGCCAACGGCAGCTTCACCACCCTCGTCGCTGCGGTCAATGCCGCCGGACTGGGCGAAACGCTGAGCGGCACGGGCCCTTTCACCGTCTTCGCGCCGACCGACGATGCGTTCGCGGCGCTGCCCGCTGGGCTCGTCGCTGCGCTCGTGAAGCCGGAGAACAAGGCGACGCTCACGAAGATCCTCACGTACCACGTGCTCGCCGGCCAGGTCCTCGCTGCTGACATCAAGGCGGGCGACGTCGCCACCGTTGAAGGCGGCACCGTGAAACTCGCCACCGAAGGCGGCGTCACTGTGAACGACGCCAAGGTCGTCACCGCCGATGTCGCCACGAGCAACGGTGTCATCCATGTCATCGACAAGGTGCTGCTCCCGTCCGGCCTCGACGTATCTGCACTCCTGAAGCCCGCGGCCGATGCCCCGGTCGATCTCACCACCACCAACAAGGCCGGCGACGCAACACCAGAGGATCTCACCGTGTACTTCGACAGCGCTTCGGCCCAGATCAACGCCGCCGGCCAGGCGAAGATCGATGGTGCCGTCGAGGTCCTCTCGTCGGTGCCGGCCGGCACGAAGGTTGCCCTCGTCGGCCGTGCCGACAAGACCGGCAACGCTGCGGCAAACCTTGCGCTGTCGAAGCGCCGGGCCGCAGCCGTTCAAACAGCGTTGGTGAAAGGCCTGGCCGACAAGGCCTCGAACGTGGCATTCACCGCCGACGCCAAGGGTGACGCCGAACAGATCGACGATCTGGCCTTCGCCCGACGGGTGACGATCGAGATCGCGAAGTAGCCAAACCGGGCCCCGACCGGGCCGGACCCTTCCTCTCCGATCTCAGCCCCAGAGCGCCTCGACGGTCGAGTCGAGCGCTCGGGCGATACGGAGCGCGAGGTACACCGATGGCGCGTAGTCACCGGTCTCCATGGAGATCACGGTCTGACGGCTGACGCCGACAGACTCCGCGAGGTCCTGCTGGGTGAGCGACCGTGCCCGCCGGCGGAGACGAACCGCCGACCCCGCTGCGCCGTCGCGCTCGTCGGAACGGACCGGCCCACCTGAGGCGCGCTCGCGAGAACCCATCAGTCGAGATCCGAACCGTCTGCGGAGTGCCGTTCGCCGCGGCGGCGCATCCAGACCACGAAGGCGGCGGCGATAGCGAGACCGACGCACCCTCCGAGAGCGCCTCCTCGCAGCGCCGGGCTTATCTCCGACCACGATCGACCGCTCCGGACATCGAGTCCGACCGTCATCCCGAGGACGAACGCCAAGAGGGGAAGCCCCGTCACGGCCTGGACGATCTTCGACTTCCGGGAACGCGACGGCCGGGTGACATCGACGCCACGGCGCCCGGCGTAGATGAGCGAAAGGTACATCGGGACCACGAAGGCGGCGGCGATCGACCAGAGGTAGGGGGCCGCAGAAGGCGGAGCGATCCATGCGCAGCCGGCCAGCACCCACAGCACGACGACCCACTGCACCGAGGCGGTGAACGCCAGACCCTCGTACCAGCGCAGCCGGGAGCGCTCGTCGCCGTAGATATCGCCGTCGTGGTCGAGCACCCAGTCGACGATGCGATCGAACCGATTCGCCTTCCCGACCGAGGAATGTGAAGTAGTCATGACATCTACCATGACGTAAACCAAACTTGACGTCAAGAGCTCTCTACATTCCGGGCGGGCGCACGCAAGTCAAAACGCAACGACCAGCCGTGTCGACGAGTCATTTCGCACCCCGAGGGCCAGCTGAACACGGTTCGATTCGTATTTCACGAAACGGTCAAGGAGGTACCTCGAAGTTCCGTATGTTCTTCCGGCTCCGCATCGTGCGGATTTCTTCCTAGGAGGTCCTTCATTGGCCGTTTCCGCCGCCCCGGCACGTTCCGGGATCCCAACCGAGAAGATCGAGCGGTTCCTCGCGTGCAACGCCATCGACCCGTCGGGCCTACCGACGCCGTACCTGGTCGTCGACACCGACGTCGTGGCCGAGCGCTACGACGCTTTGCGCAATGCTCTCCCGGTCGCCGACGTGTTCTATGCCGTCAAGGCGAACCCGGCCCCGGAACTTCTTCGACTCGTGTTGGAACGTGGCGGAAACTTCGATGTTGCCTCCCCCAACGAGATCGCCGCCTGCCTGGCGATCGGCGCTCGTGCAGACCAGATCTCTTTCGGCAACACCATCAAGAAGCGCGCTGATATTCAGCGTGCCTATGACCAGGGTGTCCGCCTCTTCGCGTTCGACTCCGAGTCAGAACTCGACAAGCTCACCGCCGTCGCTCCTGGTTCCACGATCTTCTGCCGTGTGCTCTGCGACGGTTCCGGCGCCGACTGGCCGCTCTCGCGCAAGTTCGGCTGCGAGCCGTCCGAAGCGGCCCGGCTGCTGCTTCTCGCCGCTCACCGTGGCTTCTCGGTTGGCGCCTCGTTCCACGTTGGCTCCCAGCAGCGCGACGTCAACGCCTGGGACGGTGCCCTCGAGATTGTCGGGAGCCTTGCCCGGACGTTGGCCGACGCTGGCCATCGCCTCGACCTTGTGAACATCGGCGGCGGGTTCCCGGGCCGTTACCAGGACGAGATGCCGCCGATCGAGGCATACGGAGCCGCCATCGACACCGCCGTTCGCCTCCATCTCGCCGAAACCCACGGGGATCACCTCCCCCGCGTTCTCGCCGAGCCCGGCCGCTACCTCGTGGCCGATGCCGGCGTGCTCGAGACCGAGGTCGTCCTCGTGGCCCGTAAGCACGAGTTCGATGCCAAGCGCTGGGTGTACCTCGACTGCGGCAAGTTCGGCGGCCTCGCCGAGACTATGGACGAGGCAATCCGTTATCGCCTCCACACATCACGCTGTGGCGACGGCAGCGCCACCGGACCCGTAGTCATCGCCGGCCCCACGTGCGATTCCGCCGACGTGCTCTACGAGAAGTCCGACTACGAGCTCCCGCTGACGCTCGACGAAGGCGACCGGGTCGTGTTCCTCTCCACAGGTGCTTACACCACGACCTATGCGGCAGTCGGCTTCAACGGCTTCGAGCCACTCCGCAGCATCTGCATCTGACCGTCCCACTTGGTCGGCATGGACCGGCGGCATCGACAGCAGAACTACGAGCGGCCCCGGGATTCACCCCGGGGCCGCTTCGCGTCCTCGATCGTCCGTCGACAGCAGCGAGGGGGTCCGCGCCGAACGGCGACCGAGTCGCGCGCCTACTCCGCAGCGCGAGCCGGGAGGAACTTCAGCGCAAAGAGCGAGCCGGCGAGCGCAACGCCGGCAACCACCCAACACGCCGTGCTGAGACCCGAGAGAAACGCGTTGCTCACCTCGGACACGAAGGCCGGAGCATTGCTTCCCAGTCCTCCGGCTACCCGGACGGCCGCCACCACCGAATCCCGAGACGCCTCCTGTGCAACGGCCGGCAGCGAAGCGAACAGCGGGCCGCTGTCGAGAGCATTCACGTACACCGAGGTGAAAACCGAGCCGATGACCGCAACCCCGAGCGTGCCACCGAGCTCGCGGGTGGTGTCGTTGACGGCCGAGCCGACACCCGCTTTGTCGATCGAAAGCGATCCCATGATGGATTCGGTGGCGGGTGCCGTCGTCGAGCCCAGTCCCAATCCCAGGCACAACATCTGACCGACGATCTCCAAGTAGGGGGTCGTCGCCGAAGCGAAGGAGATCCAGGCAAATCCAATCGCCATCAACGCCAGTCCTCCGGCCACCACTCGCTTCGTGCCGATCCGGTCGACGATCTTCGGCGAGACAACGCTGGAGGCGGCGATCGAAAGCGCAACGGGGAGGGTCCGGACACCAGCGCTCAGCGGGCTGTAGCCCCGCACCAGCTGGAAGTACTGGGTGATCAGGAACACGAACCCGAAGAGTGCGAAGAACGCCGATGTGACGGCAACGCTGGCCGCGCTGAAGCGGAGATTCCGGAAGATCCGCACCGGGAGAAGAGGGTGGGCCACACGCAGCTCCCACCGGACGAACGCGACGAGCAGCGAACCCGCGAAGGCGAACCCGCCGAGCGTCACCGGGTCGAGCCACCCGAAATGCGGCGCCTCGATGATGCTGAACACGAGCGCGCCGATCGCCGCAATCGAAAGCACGAGGCCGACAAGGTCGAGCCTCGGCACCTCGCGGTCACGCGATTCCGGTACGACGAGCATCACGGCGATCATTGCGACGATGACCACGGGAATGTTGACCAGGAAGATCGAACCCCACCAATAGTGCTCGAGGAGCCAGCCTCCCGTGATCGGTCCGGCGGCCACGCCGACGCCGCTCACCGCGCTCCAGATCCCGATTGCGGCGGACCGCTCCTTCGGGTCGGTAAACAGGTTCGTGATGATGGCGAGCGTTGTCGGAAAGATGGCCGCGGCACCGATGCCCATCAGCGCCCGGGCGAGGATCAGCGAACCGGAGGTAGCTACCGATGCGGCGTACACCGAGGTGGCCCCGAAAACTGCAAGTCCGATCAGGAGGCCCCGACGCCGACCGAAGCGGTCGCTCAGCCCGCCGGCAGCGAGGAGCAGTCCAGTGAAGACGAGCAGATACGCATCGACGATCCACTGCAGTTCCCGGGTTGCGGCGCCCAGGTCCTTCGAGAGCGAGGGCAGCGCGATGTTGACAATGAGCCCGTCGAGTGTCGTGATGAACACGGCCAGCGACACCACGCCGAGGGCGATCCAGCGCCTCGGATCCGGCACGATTTCGACGGTGACTGGGCGATGGTCGGCCGGCGCTTCGATGATGGTCAAGGAGTCCTCCGTTCGGACACACCGTCGACTTGACAGTGTCATGCGGAATCACTTGACACTGTAAAGACTAACCTTGACGACGTCAAGTGCGCGGCCATACTTGGAGGCGTGGAAACAATCTCGACCGAGGACCCGACCGGTTTGGCCGCCGTGCTCCGGGCGGCCGCCGCCCAGGTCATCATCGACAAGGGGCTCGGCGCGTTCAGCATCCGTGAGGTTGCCCGTCGGGCCGGCGTCTCGCATGCTGCTCCGGGTTACCACTTCGGCGACTCCCAAGGCCTGCTCACTGCTCTCGCCATCGAGGGTTTCGAGACGTTGTACCGAGAGATGCAGTCCGCCGTGTCAGGGGTGACCGACCCGATCGAGCAGCTCACCTCGATCGGCCGCGCCTACGTACGGGTTGCCACCCGTTTCCCGGCGCACTGCGAGGTGATCTTCCGCGAAGACGTGATCGATGCCGGGAACGCCGACTACGAACGCGTCGGCCTCGAGACCTTCGGCCTCCTCGAGTCGACGGTGCAGGCGATCGCCGACGCCTACAACCCCCGCCTACCCGTGACGACGGCGGCAAGGCTCTGCTGGAGCACCATGCAGGGCCTCGTTGAGCTCGAGGCGAAGATGCGCCGGCTCGACGAGCTCGCCGGCGTCGACACCCCGAACATCGAGGACACCGCTGAACGCTTCACCGCCCTGCTCGTCAGCGGCCTCGTGCACCACCGTCCTGACCGCTGACCGGCCCTCGCTCCAAGGACAGCGCACGTGCGGCAAAACACCTCCCAACGGCGTTGGGAGGTGTTTTGCCCCCATATTTGGGGGCAACCTCTCTCCCAACGCGACTACGCCTGGTGGCGGTTCACTGCGCTGAGGACGGCTCGGTAGCTGGCGTTGAGGATGCTGGGGTCTTCGCCGACGCCCCAGAGAACGCCCTCCGGGCCACTCGTCTCCACGTAACAGACCGCAGTGGAATCGGACCCGGCCGACTTGGCGTGCTCGTGGTAGTCGGTCACGTCGATGACGACGCCGAGATCATGACGCACCGCCTTCACGAAGGCATCGATCGGACCGTTCCCCTCACCGGTGATCGTGCGGTGCTCGCCGTCGACAACGATCTGGGCAACGACCGTGGCCCGGTCGCCGCGCTCCGTCAGCTTGGTGATCGTCTCGTGGGAGATCAGCTCATATGTTGGCTTCTCGGGGAAGTATTCCGTCTGGAACTTCGACCACATGTCTGTCGGGGAAATCTCGGTACCGGAATCCTCGGTGATGGTCTGGATCGTCTTGGAGAACTCGACCTGCAGACGACGGGGCAGCACGTAGCCGTGCTCCGCCTCCATGATGTACGCCACTCCACCCTTGCCGGACTGCGAGTTCACGCGAATGACCGCCTCATAGGTGCGCCCGACGTGTGCCGGGTCGATCGGCAGATACGGCACGGCCCACTCGGTGTAGTCCGTCGGGTGCGAGAGCGCGGCGAAGCCCTTCTTGATGGCATCTTGATGCGAACCCGAAAAGCTCGTGTATACGAGGTCGCCGGCATACGCGTGACGCGGATGGACGGGCAGTCTGTTGCAGTACTCGGCCACCCGACGCAGTCGGTCGATGTCGGACAGCTCGAGTTGTGGATCAACGCCCTGGGCCATCAGGTTCAGGGCAACGTTCACCAGGTCGAGGTTGCCAGTGCGCTCGCCGTTGCCGAACAGTGTTCCCTCGATGCGATCCGCTCCGGCCATCATGCCGAGTTCGGCAGCGGCCACACCGGTGCCTCGGTCGTTGTGCGGATGCAGAGAGATGATGACCGAGTCGCGCCGGTCGACATTGCGATCGAAGGTCTCGATCAGGTCGGCGTAGATGTTCGGTGTGGACATCTCAACCGTGGCCGGCAGGTTCAGGATAAGCGGCCAATCGGGCGACGGATCGATCGACGCGATGACCTCGTTGCAGATCTCCAGCGCGTAGTCGATCTCGGTGCCGGTGAAGCTCTCCGGCGAATACTCATAGCGGATGTTCGACGAGCCACCGGCGGAGTCACGGAAGCGCTCGCACACGCGAGCAGCCTGCGTGGCGATCCCGGTGATGCCCGGGCGATCGAGACCGAACACGACGCGGCGCTGCAGTGTCGAAGTGGAGTTGTAGAAGTGCACGATTGCGTTCGGCACTCCGACGAGCGACTCGAAAGTGCGCTGGATGAGTTCCTCACGACACTGGACCAGCACCTGCACGGTGACATCGTCGGGAATCAGATCCTTTTCGATGAGCAGACGGGTGAAGTCGAAGTCGGGCTGGCTGGCCGAAGGAAAACCGATCTCGATCTCCTTGAAGCCCATCTGCACCAGCGTCTCGAACATCTTCAGCTTGCGACTCGGGTCCATCGGGTCGATCAATGCCTGATTTCCGTCGCGGAGATCGACGGAGCACCACAGTGGTGCCTTCGTGATCCGCTTGCTGGGCCACGTGCGATCGGCGAGCGGAACCTCCGGATAGGACCGGTACTTGTCGAAGGGCATCGATTTCGGTGTGACGGGCTGGGGAGGCATTGCGCTTGATCCTTGGTCTTCGAAGGTTGGTGTGGATTCGTCAGAGAACTATGCGGCCAAAAGAAAAACCCCCGGCCATCAGGCACAGGGGTTCGGGCGAGCACCGTATGTCGGGCTCGCCTAGGTGAGAAGAAGAAGTCCGTGAGAGAACGTCATGTTGCTCCATAGTGGGATTCGGTTGAACGTGAGACGGGTATTGCGAGCAGTCGGAGCGCAGCGGAGGAGCGCAGCACCGGAGAGCATTCAACAAGTACCTTGCCAGACGAATCAGCCGCCGTCAACCGTCAGGCGACAAGAAGTGTCTGCCAGCCGTCGATACGTTGAAGTTGGCGGATTTCAGCGGGCGAGAGCCGAAGGGTCGATTCGGGCACGAGGTCGGCGATGTGACGCTGCACCTCATAGTGATGGCCGGCGGCTTCGAACAACGATGCGCGCATACGAATGAGGTCGGCCGGTGCCGGGTCGTCACCAAGGAATCCGAACACCGAAAACGCGGCGTCGAGATCGTGGATCACCGGAGCCCGACCGAAGATGGATGACCGCTTCATGGCAACGGCGAGACAGCCCGCCATCGCGTCGTGCTCGTGCTCGTGCTCGGCCAACCGGAGCCGACCGTGGAACAGGTTCGCCAGCTTGATGGCATAGCCCTGGTCCGGGCCGGGACTTCCAAGCTTGCGACCCGACGGCTGTCCGTTGCGGACCTCGCCCGGACGGTCAGTTGTCCACTCGAGCGCCGGCGGGAGATGTTCGCCATCGCGGAAGCCACCAACGGGAACAACGGGAACGAAGCGGGGCGCAGCCATGATGCGATTTAGTCTTCCACGACCCGCGGAACGAGTGGGACGGCGCAGCCTGGGGCGGAGCGGTCGCCGGTCAGGACGTGCGGGCGAGCACGCGAATAGTGACCTTCTTGCACGTGCGTGTCTTCTTCCCGGACTTGCTCGTAGTCGTCCGACAGCGGGTCACGCGGCGCAAGACGTAGCGCGGAGCGCTCTTCTTCGCCGCTGTCGGCGTGACCGGGAGAATGACGGCAGCCGCAGCCCGCAGGGCCGTCGACGGGGCCGTCGTGCTCGTCGACAAGGCCGTCGACGTCGGAGAAGTCGAATTGGTCGGAGGAACCGTTGTTGGCGGAACAGTTGTTGGCGGAACAGTTGTCGTCGTCACGAGGGCCGGAGGGACGACCTGAGGAGCGCCGGCTCCGTCGACGGGAACGGGTACGACCGAGGTCGTGGTGGCGACGGCAATGGTGGTGGCGACGGCGATCGTGGTGGTCGAGGGAAGGGCGACACCGAGCGCACGATTGTTCATGGTGTCCAGTTCGTTCACCGACGGCACGTTGCTGTACGGGTGGTCGGCATTGTCGGACAGCACCGTGACGATGCCCGCATAGCCGGCCATCTCGTCGAGCAGACTGCCCATATCGGCACTCGGCACTCCGTAGATGATCGACCAGACCTGGGAGTTCGGCAGAGCCCGGATCCAGTCGAAGTCCGGGAGAGCGAAATAGGGCTCGAACGCCGAGCGGTAGAACCCGAGCCGATTCTCATAGACGAGGAAGATGTCGGCCGCGGCCGCGAAGGACGAGCACAGCGCAGTTCCGGGATTGAGGATCAGCGACTTCGCCGGATAGGCCGACTTGAACCAGCCGTAGAAGCCGGCATAGAACGCTGCCGGCGCGGCACACCCGGCAGAATCGTTGTTGAGGACCTCGTCGAGGAACAACCCGTCGATCGACGGGTAGCCCGTGAGTATCGCGTTTGCCGTAGCCTGCAACTGCGCGAGCGACTTGGGTGAGATGCCATTGGCGCCGCTCGGTGCGTAGCCGGCGGCAAAGTAGCCGAACACCCGCTTGCCGGCCCCTTTGTAGTCCGCCACAGCTGCGGCGCCGCCCGGCGACTGCAGCGTATTCATGACCACCACACCAATGCCGGGCCGCGAGGTGATCGCCGCTCGATTGATCGGCGAGTCGGGGAAGTACGCCGCAATGCCCGCGCTGACCGAATCCAACGGCCCCGCCGCAGCCGAATCGAGCGAGGAAAGCGCGGCGCTCCCGGCGACGGCGAAAGCGACAACCGTGAACACGGCAAGCGCTCGCTTCTTCAACATGAGCTTCATGGATCCCTTCACACCTACCCGTCGGGTCACCGACAGTAGGGGTGGGTGCGGCTCAGTTCAACCGGCGACCGGCGGACCGGAGGCGGGTGATCAGGCCGAGGGCTCGTGATCTGGTCCGTCACCCCAGCCAACGATGGCGATCACGGCCGACACGACGGCGATGAGCGCAGGCGTCGACGGCGCAGCGATGACCCACACGAGGGTGGCGACGACCGCAAGCACCAGGAGCGCTCGGACCAGCGGCGAGCGTCCTGCTCGGCTCTCCGTCGGCAGGGCCGAGGCGGCTCCATGCTGCGCGACCCGGAGATCGAGGTTCATTCGGGTGTTGGGGCCTGTCGCTTCCACGACGACCACTATAAACCCGACAATTCCTATCGGCAAGAGGTATTTAAAACGCGGTCAGCCCTCGACGGCCATCCGAGCGATCGACGGCGGCAGCCGGTCGTCGGCCAGGTGGGCGAGCGTGACCCCCGAAAGCACTCGGAGGACCGACGCCTGCACGCCCATCCACAGATGGCGTACCGACTCGTTCCCATCCGGATAGGTCACCTCCGTCGGCGAAAGGCCCCGCACCTGCCCGGGCCTCCCTTCGACCGCCGCGAAGACCTCGGCGACGGTTATCTGATCGGCCGGTCGGGCCAGGCGACACCCGCCTTGGGCGCCCCGCTGGGTCACGACGATCCCTCCGTGGCGGAGATCGGTGAGGATCGCCTCCAGGAACTTGGCCGGCACGTCAGCTTGCATGGCCACCCGTTCGGCCGAGATCGCCCGGTGCGCGGGCAGTCGAGCCAGCTCGACGGCGGCTCGGACGGCGTATTCAGCTCGGGCGCTCACCTGCACGGCGACAGTCTCCCAGTCGGGAGGGCGTCGGCGCGTGACGCCGCTCGGCGTCCGAGCAGATTGCCCACCGGATCGGACCAACCGGACGCCTCGACCTATTCCCGATAGGGATAGTCGGGTTTTCCGGTAGGATCGAGGGCCGTGTCCGGGTCATCGTTCTCCCCCTCGCCGTCCGTCGATCGAACGACGCTCACCACCGCGGGTCCTGGGGTCGGCACGCCGGTCGAAGCGACCAAGGCGGTGAGCGACCATCTTCGCGGAGCCCTGATCGCCGAATTGCACGACGCCGCGGCCCCGTTCACGACCGACAGCACCCACCTCATCAAGTTCCACGGGCTGTACCAGCAAGACGATCGAGACCGCCGCAAGGCCCTCGCCGGCAAACGTGAGCAGCTCGCGTATTCCTGCATGATCCGCGTGGCCATCCCCGGCGGAGTCGTCACTCCGCAGCAATGGTCGGCCCTCGACCGGGTCAGCGATGAGGTGGCCGACGGCGCATTGCGCCTTACCACCCGCCAGGGAATCCAGTATCACACTGTGCCAAAGGCCGGCCTGCGCCACCTCATCCAAACCGTGCATGCAGAGCTCCTCACCACGCTTGCCGCCTGCGGCGATGTCGTCCGCAACGTCTGTGCCTGCCCGGCACCGCTTGCCGGCCGCAACCCCGGTGTCCTCACCGGAGTCGCCTCAGCCCTCGCCGACCACTTCCGCCCGCGGACCAATGCCTATGTCGAGATCTGGCTCGACGGTGAGCAGGCGATGTCATTCGGCGACCAAGGCGCGACCGGCGTCGAAGCGATCTACGGCGACACCTACCTCCCCCGAAAGTTCAAGATCGCCGTCGCCCCACCCGGTGACAACTGCGTCGACGTGCTGTCGAACGACGTCGGTCTCGTGCCCTTCGCGGTCGACGGCGTCGACGGCTACGCCGTGTTCGTCGGCGGCGGCCAGGGGCAGTCCCATGCTCGACCGGACGACACGTTCCCCAGGCTGGCCACACCGCTCGGATGGGTCCCCACCACCAACCTGATGCCCACCGTCGAGGCGGTCGTCACCGTCTTCCGGGACCACGGCGACCGCGGCGACCGCGGACGCGCCCGCCTCAAGTACCTGCTCGCCGATCGCGGCGAAGCGTGGTTCCGGGCCGAGGTCGAGGCGCGCCTCGGCGCCCCGCTCCTCGACGTGCCGGCGCTCCCCGCCTGGGATCTGATACACGACCATCTCGGGTGGCACGCCGACGACGAGGGGACCTGGTTCCTGGGCGTGCGGGTGCCTTCGGGACGCGTCCGTGACACCGATGCGGTGAAGCTGCGCACGGCGCTGCGCGAGGTGATCGCCGCCCATGTCGGAGAAGTGCGCATCACCCCGAATCAGGACGTGCTCCTCTGCGGTGTCACCTACGACGACCGCGCCAGGGTCGACGATCTTCTGCGCGCATATGGAGTGCGGCTCTCCGTCGATCTGGGTCCGGTCGAGCGCTTGGCCATTGCCTGCCCCGCACTCCCCACCTGCGGGCAGGCCCTCGGTGAGGCCGAGCGCATCCTTCCCGGTATCGTCGACGACGTCGAGTCACTACTCAGTGCACATAGCATCACGCGCAACATCCGCCTGCACATGACGGGCTGCCCGAACGGCTGCGCCCGTCCATACACCGCCGAGCTGGGCATCGTCGGCCGGACCAAGAAGACGAGCGACATCTACCTCGGCGGTTCTCCCGGCGGGGAGCGCCTCGGTGTTTGTCTCGCGACCGATGTCGAGCTCCGGGACCTCACGCGCACGCTCGAGCCCGTCGTCGCCGAATACGCCGCGGCAACGTCGTCCGGCGCACTCGAGTCGTTCGGCGACTGGGCCCACCGCGTCGGCGTCGAGAAGTTGGCCGAGCTCATACCCGCCCCGACGCCGCGGCGGCGCAGTGCTGTGGTCGCAGCCGAGGGAGACGACGCGTGACCGTCCACCTCGTCGGTGCCGGTCCCGGTGATCCTGACCTGCTGACCGTTCGGGCCCTCCGCCTAGTCCAGTCGGCCGAGGTCATCGTCTATGACCGTCTCGCCGACGCCGCCATCGTGGCGCTCGCGTCCCCGTCGGCCGAGCTGATCGATGTCGGTAAGGCCCCGGGCCGCTCGACTCCCCAAGAGTTGATAAGCGCGCTGCTTGTTCATCTCGGAAACGAGGGCCGCGAGGTCGTGCGCCTGAAAGGCGGCGACCCGTTCGTCTTCGGTCGTGGTGGCGAGGAAGCCCTCGCGCTCGCCGAAGCGGGCATCGCATTCACGGTTGTCCCGGGCGTGTCTTCATCGTTCGCTGCGCCGGCGGCCGCGAACATCCCGGTGACGCACCGCGGCGTCGCCCGGAGTGTCACGATCGTCACCGGCACGTGCGGCGACGGCCACAACGCACCGGAGTGGTCGGCCCTCGCGCCGATCCTCGCCGCTGGTGGCACCGTGGTAGTGCTCATGGGTGTGGCCAGCCGCCGGAGCTACGTCGAACTCCTCCTGGCCGCAGGCGCCTCACCAGACCTCGCCGTCGCAGCGATCGAACGGGCCACCACCGCGACCCAGCGCATCGTCCGAACCACCCTGGCAGAACTCCCCGACACATCGATCGCCAATCCGGCGACCATCGTCATCGGCCACGTCGTGAACGTCGCCGATCAACTCACCGCGCTGATCACCACCTCACTCTCCAACGCCCACTGACCCGTAGACCGTGGGAGAGAGGTTGCCCCTACGCCGGATCGGTGCTGCGCCGCTCGCTCCGCTCGACTGCTCGCAACACGGGTGACCCGCACTCCGTGGGAGAGAGGTTGCCCCAACATACGGGGGCAAAACACCTCCCAACGCCGCTGGGAGGTGTTCTCCCTCACACCAGGGAGGCGATGTGGTCCCCAATGGCGGTCGTCGGTCCGGTGGGCATGGAGGAGGTCGACGCAAGGGTTGCATCGATCGCCGAGCGGATCCGTGCGGCCGCTGCGGTCTCGCCGAGGAAGTCGAGCATGATCGCCGCGCTGATGATGGCGGCCCGCGGATCGGCCTTGCCCGTGCCAACGATGTCCGGAGCTGAACCATGCACGGGCTCGAACATCGACGGGCCGGTGCGCGCTGGGTTGAGGTTTCCGCTCGAAGCCAGGCCGACACCGCCGGACACCGCTCCTGCGAGATCGGTGATGATGTCACCGAACAGGTTGTCGGTCACCAGGACGTCGTAGCGCTGCGGCGACTCCACGAAGTAGATGCACGCGGCATCGATGTGGTTGTAGGCCGTTGCGACATCGGGATACTCGGACGCGACCTCGTTGAAGGTGCGCTGCCAAAGATCGCCGGAGAACTGCAGCACGTTGGTCTTGTGCACGAGCGTGAGGTGTTTACGCGCACGCGAACGGGCCAGCTCGAAGGCGTAGCGGACACAGCGTTCGACGCCCATCCGTGTGTTCACGCTCCCTTGCGTGGCGACTTCGTGCGGCGTGCCCTTGCGCAGAAACCCACCTTCACCGGCATAGGTCCCCTCGGTGTTCTCGCGGATCACGATGCAGTCGACGTTGTTCTTCGGGAAGAGGAACGGTCGCTGGTTGATGAAAAGATCCAGCTCGAAGCGCAGCTTGAGCAACAAACCGCGCTCGAGGATGCCCGGCGCAACCGCTGGTGTGCCGATCGCTCCGAGCAGGATCGCGTCGAAGCCGCGGAGTTCGTCGAGGACGCTGTCGGGAAGTACCTCGCCGGTGCGGGCATAGCGGCGGCCGCCGAGGTCGTAGTCGACGGTGTCGAGCATCACGCCGGTCGCGGCCACGACCTTGAGGGCCTCCGCGGTCACCTCCGGGCCGATTCCATCGCCGCCGAGCACCGCAATGCGATGGGTCTTGTCCGAGCCTGCCGTCGTGTTCACGGCGAGCGAGCCTACGCGGGCGCATTCCCCTCCGAGCACAGGTGCGCCCGTGCCCCGGTAACCTCTCACGACGTGAGTACCAAGCTGTCCCGCGAGGCCTACGACCGTCTCAAGACGGAGTTCGATGATCTCTCCACCCGAGGCAAGATCGACATCGCCCGACGCATCGAGGCGGCCCGCGAGCTCGGAGACCTCAAGGAGAACGGCGACTACCACGCGGCCAAGGAGGAGCAGGGGAAGATGGACGGCCGGATGAAGCAGATCCTGGCGATTCTCGACGGCGCGGAGATCGTGCAATCGATCGATACCTCGTCGGTCACATCAGGAGTTGTGGTCGAGATCCGCTATGAAGGCGACGCCGACGACGAAACCGTTCGCTACCTGTTCGGTTCCATAGAGGAGCGCCGCGAGGGACTCGACGTGATGTCTCCCTCGTCACCTCTCGGTTCGGCATTGCTCGGGCACAAGGTCGGCGACATCGTGGAGTTCGACGCCCCGCGGGGCAAGCTTCGTGTCGAGCTCGTCTCGATCAGCGGGTGATGCTCCGGCACCACGGTGCCATCGGCGACCGCCAGACCGTCGCCCTTATCGATGCCGACGCCACCATCGACTGGTGGTGTCCGGGCACCCTCGAAGCGCCGGCCTCGCTCTTCTCGCTCCTCGACGCATCGAACGGCGGCGCCGTGCGAGTGCAGCCAAGCCTTCGAGCGCGAGACGGCGCGCAGTCCATGCACGCGTCAGGGGCGCCGATCGTTTCGACTGTGGTCCACGACCGTGATGGATCAATCGAGGTCACGGATCATCTCGTGCGAGGGACAATCATACGTGTACTTACTGGGCGGAGCGGTCGGCCCACCGTAACGGTCGACATCACCCCCGGCGATGCGTTCGGTGTCCCCCGACGCGTGCGACGGTGGTCGGACGGCGTTGCGTTCGGACGCCTCGCGCTTCGCGGCCCGAACATCGGTGAGCCGATGTCGCTCGACCTCGGCGAGCGGGTCGTCTATACGATCACCGAGACCGATGACGGACGCGTGACCCACACCGGCGAGGCCTTTGTTCAGCCGAGTGTCGGCGAGGCGCTCGACGAGCGGACAAAGTATGCACGCTGGTGGTCCTCCGAGCTCGGGAACCTCGACCTCGACGGACCCTTCGCTGACGCCGCACGTCGGAGCGCTCGGGCGCTGCGGCTACTCACGGACCGCCGGACGGGCGCTCTTCGTCGGGCCGCGACCACGTCGCTCCCGGCCCGGACGGGTAACGAACGCAACCTCGACGAGCGCTACGCCTGGCTGCGTGACAACGCCGCAGCAGTCGTCACCTGGGAGCGCCTCGGCCGTCCCGACCTCGCCGATGCCACCCGACTCTGGCTGGAGGAGCGGGCCACCGACGAGTTCCCCCTCGCTCCCGCCTACCGGCCCGACGGGCTGCGCCCTTCGGCAGAACAAGAGCTCACCCTTCCCGGTTGGGAGGCCAACTCGCCCGTGCGGGTCGGGAACCGGGTGGGCGACGCGTTCGACCTCGGGGCGATCGCCCAAGCGAGCCTCGTACTCGACGGTCGCCGGGCGTGGCCGCAGCTCGACCGTCTCGCCGTGTGGCTGGCCACCGAGGGCCACCGCGCCGACAACGGGCGATGGGACAGCCGGACCAAACCGGTCCGGCACGTCGAATCCGCCCTCGCGGTGCGAGCTGCCCTGCGTGCGCTCATCACCACGGCTCGCCAACGCGACCCGCTCGACCTGCGCCTGATCGAGTGGGAAGAGGCGGCTGTGGCGCGGGAACGTTGGCTTGCCGCAGAGGGGCTGTTCGGCGCTCAGGCCGCAGCGGGATGGCGACGCGTCGGCGGGCGTGAAGCCGATGACTCCACTGATGCTTCATTGCTGGGCTGGCTTCGCACTGCACCGCCGGAACTTCCCGACGACGGTGAGGGCGAGGCCGAACATCGTCGAGTGGTCACGATCGACGAGGCCGACGCGCAACTCGCCGAATGGCCGTTCACCCACCGGCACCTCCCCCACGTCGATGACGGCCTCCCTCCGGGACAGGGCGGCGATCTCTGGGCGTCGTTCACCTTCGTAAGTGCACTTGCCAATGTCGGCCGGTGGGAGGAAGCGCATATCCGGATGGAATCTCTGGTCAGCTTCCTCGGCCCCCTACATCTCGGCGCCACCCATGCCGATCCCTTCACCATGGACCTCCGGGGCAACCTGCTCGCAGCGCCCTGCCATCTCGCGCTCATCGACGCGGCGCTCACGCTTGCCCGAGGACCTCGGTAGCGTTTGACCATGACGGCGACGGCATTTCACGAGCAGGTGGCCGAGCCCGACTTCCCGCCGGGTCGCTATCTCGAGCTCCCCGGACGCGGGGTCACCTTCGTCCGTGACCAGCCCGGACCGGTCGACCGTCCAGCGATCGTCCTGCTCCACGGGTGGACAGCAACGGCGGATCTCAACTTCCACAACGTCTACAGCGGCCTCGCCTCAACCGGCCGGGTGATCGCCGTCGACCAGCGAGGTCACGGGCGGGGGATGCCGACACGGCGGTTCCGTCTCGAAGATGTCGCCGACGATGTCGCCGCCACTCTGGCGGCGCTCGGTGTCGAGCGAGCCGTCGTCGTCGGGTACTCAATGGGTGGTGCCGTCGCCCAGCTCGTGGCGCGCCGCCATCCGACGGCCGTCACCGGTCTGGTCCTGTGCGCGACGAGTTGCCGCTTCCGACGTTCGACCGAGAAGCGGTTCCTGTGGGACAAAGTCATGCCGATGACCGCCGCCGCCCTGTCGTTCACACCGGACGCCCTACGCCTCGGACTCTTCGAGCGATTCGCCATGACCCGCCGGGCGAGCGCGCCGCCGTGGATGCTCGAACAGATCGCCCGCAACGATCCGGCCGTCATCGTGCAAGCCGGGGTTGCCATCGGAGGGTTCGACGCCAGCACGTGGATCGCCGACCTCCCCATGCCGGTGGCATCGGTCGTCACCGGCGCCGACACGACGGTGCCGACGCGCTGGCAGCTCGCAACGGCCCGCCGAGCAGGCTCCACGGTGTTCCCGATCGACGCCGACCACCGCGCCGCCGTGTCCCACCCCCAGCTGTTCGTCCCGGCCCTGCGCCGCGCGATCCGCCACGTCTCGAAGTGACCACGCGGCCGGGTCGCTCGGCTGTGCCCTGGTCCCCGGTGCCGGCGAGATTGGTTAGGGAACCGGGACTACGGTCAAGCCGGAAATATTGCTGAAGTCGTCCGGATTCGCTGTGTAGAGCGGCACCTCTTCGGCAATTGCCGCGGCAGCTATCAGTAAGTCAAACGTGCGAGCCGTTGACGTGCGTCCAGCGGCTCGGAGGTCTGCTGCGACCTTTCCAAAGGCGAGGGCCGCCGCATCGTCGAACGGACGCGGATCCAGCGATTCACGCGCCCGGTCCAAATGGCGCTGGCGAGCTGTGCGGTCGTTATCCGAACGCGACACTGCCGGCCCAACGGACAATTCGGCGATCGTGATGCACGTGACAAGAATTCGAACAGGGAGCATCTCGGGCGTAAGTTCCGTGAGGCGGATCACGAGGTTCGTGTCGAGCATTCCAAGCGGGCGGCGATCCCTGGTCACAGTCCTGGCTCGAACAGCGAATCATCGTCCGCCCGGAAGCGGTCGGCATCCACCGGAGTGACGGCTCGAAACGCAGCGAGCACCGTGCCGGCGTCGGTACCGCGGAACTCAACCGGCCGGAGCTCGGCCCCCGGACGGCCAGACCTCGTGACGATCAGGGTCTCGCCCGCTTCGACCCTCGCCAACCCATCTCCGCCGTGGTTGCGGAGCTCTCGGATTGTCACGGAAGCCATCAGCACATCGTTCGGCCGATCTGTGAGACTTGTGAGACGTACTTTGGGAACCTACCAGCCGGCGGCGGCTTCGATCTCTTTTGCGGCGCCCACGACTGCCGCGGCGTAACGTTTCGCCGGCTGCTTGGTCGTCCGCTCGATCGGGCCCGACACCGACACTGCGGCGACGATCTCGCCGGCTAGGTTCACGATCGGCGCGCTGACGGACGCGACGCCGGCCTCCCGCTCGCCGACGCTCTCGGCCCAACCCTGACGCAAGGCCCGCGCATCGCCGCGCAGGATCTTGCCGGCCGACCCGCGATCGAGCGGGAGGGTCTGGCCGACGGCAACGATCGTCCGCAGACCGTTCGGCGACTCGACCGACTCGACACACAGGCGGGAGTCACCCTGGGTCACGTAGAGCTGCGCGCTTTCACCCGTCTCGGCGACGAGTCGTTCGAGAACGGGTCGGGCGACCTCTCGCAATGGCAGCCCTGCGGCGGCCCGACTGCCGAGCGACACGAGCCACGGTCCGAGGACGAAACGTCCGACGCCATCTCGGCGGAGCAGACCGTGCTCCTCCAACGCGGTGGCGAGGCGATGCGCCGTCGCCCGGTGGAACCCCGTCGCCTCGACGAGGCCGGCCAACGCCAGTGGCCGTTGCTCGACGGCGGCGAGGATCGCCGCCGCCTTGTCGAGCACGCCGACATCGGTCGATACACTGGATCTCGTCACGCAGGAACTCTATCTCACATAGCGAGACGCTATCCGGCGTCGGCATGTGGGCACGAACGGAGCAGACATGGGTCAGACACTGATCGAGAAGGTGTGGGAGCGACACGTCGTCCGCCGCGTCGAGGGCGAACCGGACCTGCTCTTCATCGACCTGCACCTCATCCACGAGGTCACCACGCCGCAAGCCTTCGACGGACTTCGTCTTGCCGGACGCGGCGTCCGCCGACCGGACCTCACGCTCGCCACGATGGACCACAACGTGCCGACCGACATCCCCGGCCTCGGCATGCACAACACGGAACTGGTGACCGATGAGGTCAGCCGGGCCCAGATGCTTGCGCTCGCCAAGAACTGCGACGAGTACGGCATCCCGATCTTTCCGATGGGCCATCCCAACCAGGGCATCGTGCACGTTATCGGCCCGGAGTTGGGGCTGACCCTGCCCGGCATGACGGTGGTGTGCGGCGATTCCCACACCTCCACCCACGGTGCGTTCGGGTGCATCGCTTTCGGCATCGGCACGAGCGAGGTCGAGCACATCCTCGCCACGCAGACACTCCCGCAGATCAAGCCGAAGACCATGCAGGTGGTCGTCCACGGCGACACGCCAGAAGGTGTCACGGCGAAAGACATCGTGCTCGCCATCATCGCCCGCATCGGTACCGGTGGCGGCATGGGCCACATCATCGAGTTTCGCGGCTCGGCCATACGCGCGCTTTCTATGGAAGGCCGCATGACCGTCTGCAACATGAGCATCGAGGGTGGGGCAAAAGCCGGCCTCATCGGACCCGACGAAACAACCTTCGCGTACCTGAAAGGACGCGACTACGCGCCGAAGGGTGTCGAATGGGAAGCGGCTGTTGCCGACTGGCGAACCCTGGTCACCGACGACGACGCGGCGTTCGACAAGACGGTGATCATCGACGGATCCACGCTGGAGCCGCACGTGAGCTGGGGTACCAACCCCGGCCAGACCCTGCCGATCAGCGCAGTGATCCCGTCACCGGATCAGTTCAGCGATCCGGTGGAGCGCAACGCCACCGAGCGGGCGCTCGACTACATGGGCCTCACCCCTGGCACGCAGATCCGCGACATCAGCGTCGACACCGTGTTCATCGGATCGTGCACCAACAGTCGCATCGAGGATCTTCGGGTGGCTGCCGCAATCCTTGGTGGCCGCACGCTGGCGCCGAACATACGTGCACTTATCGTGCCGGGCTCGTACCGGGTGAAGGTGCAGGCCGAGGAGGAGGGCCTCGACAAGGTCTTCGTCGCCGCCGGCGCCGAGTGGCGCGAACCGGGCTGTTCGATGTGTCTCGGGATGAACCCCGATTCGCTCAAGCCCGGCCAACGATCGGCATCGACCAGCAACCGCAACTTCGAAGGACGCCAAGGACGCGGTGCCCGCACCCATCTCGTCTCCCCCGCCGTTGCCGCAGCCACCGCCGTCGCCGGCCACCTCGCCGCCCCCGCCGACCTTCCCGCCCGCTGAACGTCAGAGGATCACGACATGAACTCCGTCACCGTCATCACCGGTACCGCCGCACCACTCGACCGCAGCGACGTCGACACCGACCAGATCATCCCGTCGGACTGGCTCAAGCGCATCGAGCGCACCGGTTTCGGCAAAGGGCTCTTTGCGGAGTGGCGTGACGACCGCGACTTCGTCCTCAACCAGGAACAGTATGCCGGTGCCCGCATCCTCATCGCCGGCTCCAACTTCGGCACCGGCTCGTCGCGTGAGCATGCCGTGTGGGCATTGGAGGACTACGGCTTCCAGGCCGTCATCTCTCCCCGCTTCGGCGACATCTTCCGGAACAACGCGACGAAGGTCGGGCTCCTCCCGGTCCAGGTCAGCGCCGAGGTCGGCGAGCAACTCATGCGCGCCGTCGAGGCCGACCCCACGCTCGAGATCACCATCGACGTCGAGCGGCGCTCGCTGTCGGCGCCGAAGATCGGCCTCGAGACGACGTTCCCGCTCGACGACTTCACCGCCTACCGCCTCCTCAACGGCCTCGACGACATCGGCCTCACCATGCGCCAGGGCGACGCGATCTCGGCGTACGAGCACCGCCGCCCGACGTGGGCGCCGAGCACGCTCGCCCGTTGAGACGGCCCCGCCCTCTATGACCCCGAATTCGGCGAAGGTGCTCGATCGCGAGCTCACCCCGCAGATCGTCGAAGTGACCATCAACCGGCCCGAGAAGCGCAACGCTCTCGACCTCGACGCGCTGAACATGATCATCGATGCCCTGACGCGGGCGATCGATTCCGAGGCGCGGGTGATCAGCCTCCGGGGAATCGATGGATGGTTCTGTGCCGGCGCTGATATCTCGGCCATGCGCGAGCGGGGATTCGCTCCCGCGCTGGCGGAGGTACTCCGCCTGCTCTCGACCGCTCCCGTGGTGACGATGGCGGCCATCGATGGACCGGCACTCGGCGCCGGGATGCAGCTCGCCATGTTCTGCGATATCCGCGTCGCCACGGCGCGCTCCGCCTTCGGCATCCCCGCCGGGAAGTTGGGCCTCGCCCTCGATTCCGCGACGATCGTTCGTCTCGTGCAGATGATCGGCCGATCGACGGCGGCGGAGTTGCTGCTCGGGGCCGAGACCATTGATGGCCAGCGCGCGTATGAACTCGGCTTCGTGCAACGTTGCTGCGACCTGGATGTCGCCGAAGCCTGGGCAGCTCGAATCGCCGGTTTGGCACCGCTGTCGATCCGCGCCCACAAGCTCGCCCTCGGCGTCACTCCACAACCAGCCTCTGCGGAGGACGCTGAAGCCATGGCGGTAGCGATCGCCCGAGCAGTCGGCAGTGACGACTTCGCCGAGGGCCGGCGTGCGTTCGCCGAGAAACGGCGACCGGTGTTCCGAGGACAATGACCTTTCCGACGCTCTGTGCGACACTCTGACGATGGTCTCATCCGACTGATATGGACGCGCGACGTTCCGATTGCGCACGGCGGGCATCACCGTGTTCCTCCGGCCTCACCCGCGCCCGGGGCTGAACTGATCCTGAACGACGGTCTTGGGTCAGCTCCGGGCGTTGGGTCGGCTGGATCGCATCAGTGCGTTTTTCCCGACCCAACGCTCCTAGCTGACCCAGAACACCGACCTCGCCACGGCGAAAGAATTCCTCGTGGGCCCGAACGCGCCGCTGCCCGGA
>JANOHI010000343.1:0-7638 GCA_031406385.1 Acidimicrobiia bacterium | reverse complement strand
GCTTGGGCGTCGGTCCCGGAGACCGACTCGGGGTGCTTGCCGGCGGGAGCCACGTCTACATCGAACTGTGGCGGGCCGCGCTCGCCGGAGCGGCGTTGCTCAACCCCCTCAACACCCGCCTCGCCCCCGACGAACTCGTCTACATACTCAACGACTCCGACACCAAGGTGCTTTTCGTCGACTCCACCTTCGCCCCGATCGTGCAGGATCTGCGACGGCGTGTCCCCCTCCTGCAACAGGTCGTGCTCATCGGGACGGGTGACGCACCGTGCGATGCCCGACTCGATGACCTCATGGCGTCGGCTGTTTCGGTAGGGCTACCGCCCGAACCACCGGACGACGCACCGTGCGTGCTTATGTACACCGGCGGCACAACCGGTCTGCCGAAAGGCGTCGTGCTGAGCCAGGCCGCCGTGTGTCTGGTGATCTACCGCATGCAGATGAGCGCACGATTCGGTGCGCAGCAGCGCTACCTCGCGTTCATGCCGATGTTCCATGTGGGTGGCATTGCCTCGTGGGGCCTGTTCCTGCCCCACGGCGGCCTCACTGTCGTGCTCCCGGCATTTGAGGCCGGGGCGGTCAACGCGTCGATTCGTGACCATGGCATCACCGCGATCGGCGCCGTACCGACGATGTTGGCGATGATGATGGCTCATTCGTCCTACGAGCCTGCGGCCATGACATCGCTGGAACTGGTGATGTACGGCGCCGCCCCCATGCCCCCGGAGCTGCTCCGGGGTTGGATGTCCACGTTCGCGCATCTCGAGTTCTTCCAGGCCTATGGCATGACCGAGTGCGCGGCAACGGTTACCGGACTCCTGGCCGAGGACCATCGGCGGGGCGGAGACATCCTGCGGTCCGTCGGTCGGCCGATGCCGGGTTGTCTGATCGACATCCGCGATCCGGAAAGCGGTGTCCCGAAGCCTCAGGGGCAGACCGGGGAGATCTACGTGAGGTGCGGGTCGATGATGACCGGCTATTGGAACAATCCAGACGCAACGGCGGCGGCCATCGTCGACGGCTGGTACCGCACGGGTGATGCGGGTCGCGTCGACTCCGAGGGGTTCCTGTTCATGGCCGACCGGGTGAAGGACATGATCGTCAGTGGTGGGGAGAACGTGTACTCGCTCGAAGTGGAGAACGCCATCAGCTCCCACCCGGCGGTGATTCAGGTGGCCGTCGTTGGCGCCCCGGACCCCATCTGGGGAGAGGCGGTGCACGCCTTTGTCGTGTGTGCTGCCGGCGCCGTCGACGCCTCCGAACTCGACGCCCATGCCCGCAAGACCGTCGCCGGGTTCAAGGTCCCGAAGCGATGGACCTTCCAGAGCGAGCCGCTGCCCCTGTCTGCCGCCGGCAAGGTCCTCAAACGCGCCCTCCGCGACATCGCCCGGGAAGGCTGAAACCGTCCGAGAACGAATGGGCGCCCGCGGCGAAGCCGCGTTGCGACGTAACCTCTCGCATCGTGGAACAGCGAGCACTCGGCACTACCGGAATCAACGTCGGCGCGATCGCGTTCGGATGCTGGAGATTCGGCGGAGCTGACCTGGCGACCGCCACCCGACGCATCGAGACGGCCCTCGATGTCGGCATGACGCTTATCGACACCGCCGACGTGTATGGCCTCGACAACGACTGCCCATGGGGTGCCGCCGAGTCATTGCTCGGCGACGTGTTGGCCGCCACACCGTCACTTCGTGACCGGATGGTCCTGGCCACGAAAGGAAGCATCCAGCTCGAACGGGGAGTCGGCAAAGGCGTGCCCTATGACGCGTCCGCGGCCCACATCAGCGCCGCCTGCGACGCGTCCCTGACGCGGCTGCGCACCGACGTGATCGACCTCTACCAGATCCACCGTCCCGACCTTCTCGCCCACCCCTCGGAAACGGCCGGAGCGCTCGCTGCATTGGTCCATTCGGGGAGGGTTCGCCACGTCGGCGTCTCCAACTACACCGCCGCGCAGGTACGTGCTCTGCGCGCCTACCTTCCTGACGACGTGCCGCTGCAGACCGTGCAGCCCGAGTTCTCCGTCACCCACCTCGACCCGATCGACGACGGTGTGCTCGACCAGGCCATGGAGCTCGGACTCACTCCCCTCGCCTGGAGCCCGTTGGGTGGGGGCAGCCTGGCGTCGGACGAACCGGCCGACCCCACGACCACGGCGGTGCGCGCGTTGCTCGACGAGCTCGCCGAGAAACACGACGCCACCCGGAGCCAGATTGCGCTCGCTTTCGTGCTTGCCCATCCGGCCGAGGTGATTCCGATCATCGGCACAGGCAAACCCGAGCGCATCCGCGAATCGGCGGCAGCGGCCGAAATCGCCCTCGCCAAGGACGACTGCTACCGCCTCATCGCCGCCGCCGGACGGGTTCTTCCGTGACGGCACTCACATCCGCGTCCTCCCCCGACCAACCCCGAGGTTTCCATGCCCAGTGAAGTCGCCTGGTTCTCAGCTCTGCCCCACCGACCCGGAGGTTCTCATGCCCAGTGAAGTCGCCTGGTTCTCAGCTCTGCCCCACCGACCCGGAGGATCCCATGCCCAGTGAAGTCGCCTGGTTCTCTGCTCTCTGTGACGACGACTACGAGTTCCTCGGTGTCCCTGACGAGTCGCTGCGCAGTTCGTGGGAGCACTGCTCCGACATCGTGCTCGGAGCCGAAGCGGCAGGCTTCGACAATGTGTTGTTGCCCTCGGGCTACGAGCTCGGTATCGACGCAACGGCAGTCGCCGCCGCCGTCGCCCCGATGCTCACGACGATGCGCCTGCTCCTCGCCGTGCGCTGCGGAGAACTCTGGCCACCGCAGCTCGCCCGTCAGATCGCCACGCTCGACGGCATGCTTGGTGGACGGCTGGCCGTGAACATCATCTCATCCGACCTCCCTGGCTCCCCATTGGCAAGCGCCCCCCGATATCGGCGCACCACGGAGGTCATCGAGATCCTGCGCACCGCCCTCGCCGGCCAAGCGCTCGACTTCCACGGCGAGTTCTACGACCTGACGATCCCCGCACCAAGGATCCAACCGGTGCGCGGCGTCTGTCCACCGCTCTACTTCGGCGGACTCTCCGACGAGGCCAGGGACTGCGCCGCCAAGGGTGCCGACGTGTATCTGATGTGGCCCGACACCGAGCCGACGGTGGCCGGGATCATCGCCGACATGTCGGCGCGGGCGAAGGCTCACGGGCGCACACTGCGCTTCGGCTACCGGGTTCACGTCATCGTCCGTGAAACGGAGTCCGAGGCACGTGCTGCAGCCGACCGGCTCCTCTCCCGTCTCGACGCCGCCGCTGGTGAGGCGATCCGGGCGAAGTCACTCGACACCCAGTCCACGGGCGCACGTCGCCAGGCCGAGTTGCGCGATGCGGCACTGGCCAACGACGGCTACGTCGAGGAGAACCTGTGGACGGGTATTGCGCGAGCGCGCTCGGGGTGTGGCGCCGCGATCGTCGGCGACCCCGACCAGGTATTGGCCAAACTGCGTCGCTACGAGTCGATGGGCATCGAGGCATTCATCCTCTCGGGCTACCCCCACATCGCCGAGCGCGACCTCTTCGCCAAATACGTCCTCCCCCGCCTCGACCACGGACAACTCACGTTCGCGTAACGGCGTCGGGCCAAGCCACAGCAATCTCGCATCGCGGATTGCTGACTTTGGCATCCCAGACCCCCACAGAATCACGCTTTCGGCGCAGTTTTCTCCGGATCTGCCATGCCGTTTGGCGTGATCTGGGATCAACCTGGACGGGCGAGGCCAAACAGTTTCGTGCGCGAGCCGGAGCCGTCGTAACTTGGCTCGCATGCGTCAACTCAAACTTGGACTCGGCACCGGCTACTGGAGTGCGGGCCCGCCCGCCGGGATCGAGGAGCAGATCCGCACGGCCGAGGAGCTCGGCTTCGAATCGATGTGGACGGCCGAGGCCTACGGCTCCGATGCCTTCACCCCGCTCGCTTGGTGGGGTGCGGCGACCAAGACCCTGAAGCTGGGCACGAGCATCATCCAGATGTCGGCGCGTACCCCGACCGCCGCGGCGATGGCTGCCCTCACGCTCGACCACCTGAGTGGTGGGCGGGTGATCCTCGGTATCGGCGCGAGCGGGCCGCAGGTGGTGGAGGGTTGGTACGGCCAGCCCTATCCCCGGCCGCTGGAGCGAACCCGCGAATACGTCGACGTGCTCCGCCAAGTATGGGCCCGCGAGGCACCCGTCGCCATCGACGGAAAGCACTATCAACTCCCCTACCAAGGCGGCGCCGGACTCGGCAAAGCCCTCAAGCCAACCGTCCATCCGCTCCGTTCTGACATCCCGATCTACCTCGGCGCCGAGGGACCGAAGAACATCGCGCTCGCCGCCGAGATCTGCGACGGCTGGCTTCCATTGTTCTATGCGCCGACCCACGACGACTGGTACCGCAAGGCGCTCGCCGAGGGCTTCGCTCGCCCCGGCGCCCGCACCACCGCCGAAACCTTCGAAGCCGCCGCCGTCGTCACTGCTGTGATCGATGACGACGTGGAGCGGGCCGCTGATCAGATTCGACCGTTCCTTGCGCTCTACATGGGAGGCATGGGGGCACGAGGCCAGAACTTCCACTTCGATGTGTTCGCCCGCATGGGCTACGAAGAGGTCGCCGTGAAGGTGCAGGACCTCTACCTCGCCGGTGATAAGCGCGCTGCGATTGCGTCCGTGCCGACGTCGCTGTGCGAGCAGGTGGCGCTCATCGGTCCGGCCGACAAGATCCGCGACGATCTCGGCGCGTGGGAAGAGTCATGCATCACCACGCTTCTGCTCTCCGGTCCACCGAAGCTGCTGCGGGCGATGGCCGACATCGTCCGCCGCTAGGTCGGAGGGTCGCGCCGTGCCGCCCGAAACGTTCCGTATCAACGTCGCCGACGACGTACTCGTTGACCTGCGCGACCGCCTTGCCCGCACACGTTGGCCCGATGCGGCACCGCACAACCTCGCCGACTACGGGATCGAGCTCAACGCGGTGCAACGTCTGTGCACATACTGGCGCGATGAGTTCGACTGGCGCGCCGCTGAGGCCCGCCTCAACGCGTTCGGACAGGTACGCACCACGATCGACGGAACCGGCGTCCACGCACTCCACGTGCGATCGCCTCACGAGCACGCAACGCCACTCTGCCTGATCCACGGATGGCCCGGATCTTTCGCCGAGTTCGAGCACATCGTCAGCCCACTTACCAATCCCACAGCCCACGGCGGAAGCGCGACCGACGCATTCCATGTGGTGTGCCCGTCGATTCCCGGCTATGGCTTCTCCGGACCGACGAACGATCCCGGCTGGCACACCATGCGGGCCGGCGACGCGATCCACACCCTCATGGGGGAGCTCGGCTACGACCGCTACGGGCTGCAGGGTGGCGACTGGGGTTCGATCATCGCGTCGCAGATCGCGGCCAACCACGGCCATGCCGTCGTTGGCATGCATCTCAACATGATCGTCGCCGGCCCTCCGGCGGGCGTCGACGCCATGGCTGGTCTGACCGAAGTGGAGCTCGCCGCCGTTGCCGACATGGGGACTTTCCGCACCCACGAAACGGGCTACCAGCAGATCCAGGGCACTCGACCGCAGACGCTCGCCTACGGCCTCACCGACTCCCCCGCCGGCATGGCCGGCTGGATCCTCGAGAAGTTCCGCCAGTGGGCCGACTGCAACGGCGACCCGTTCTCGGTGTTCACCATGGATCAGCTGTGCACCAACCTGACGATCTACTGGGTCACCAACACGATGAACTCGTCGATGCGGCTGTATTACGAGTCCATGGGGCCTGGGCGCGGCGCCGGATTCCCGACGTCGTCCGTCCCCACGGGGTTCGCTGTGTTCCCGAAGGAGATCTACCGAGCGCCGCGGTCATGGGCGGCAAGCCGCTACGACGTGCGCCACTGGAGCGTCTTCGATTCAGGTGGTCACTTCGCCGCCATGGAGCGACCCGATGACCTCGTCGGCGACATCCGCACGTTCTTCGCTACCGTGCGGACAACATGACGACTCCCACCGCCGAGGAGTACCGAGCGTCGATCGCCAGCGACGCCGAACGCATCGCCGCGCTGGCCGAAACACACGCTTCGTCGCCCGTGCCCTCGTGCCCGGGATGGGACGTCAGCCGTCTCGCTGGCCATGTGGGCCGCGTTCACCGCATGACAATAGGTGTACTTACTAATCCGGCCGACGGGTTCGCCGATGCGGCCACCATGGAGAAGCCGCCAGCCGACCCGTCCGCCATGCCGGACTTCGTCCGCCGAGGGGCGCACACGCTCCATGAAGAACTCTCCCGGCGCAATCCGGACTCGCCGTGCTGGAACTTCATGAACGATCCGTTCTTCGCACGCTTCTGGTTCCGCCGCCAGTGCCACGAGACCGCAGTTCATCGCTACGACGCCGAACTCGCCGTCGATCCAATGGCGAATCCGACCACGCCTCCACGGCTGGCCGTCGACGGTATCGACGAGTACTTCGTGTTCGTCCGCGAACGACTCCTCGCGGCTCGCGGGCTCACATCACTCGGCGGGTCGTTGCATCTCCATGCCACCGACATCGAAGGCGAATGGATGATCGACGTTACCGACGGCCTCCTCACAGTTGGCCACGGTCACGGCAAAGGCACCGCGGCAGTCCGGGGCACCGCAGCCGACCTGTTCCTCGGCCTCTGGGGCCGATTTGATCTGCGCGCAGACGAACGATTCCAACGATTCGGTTCAACCGAAGTCGTCGACGCACTCGCCACCCTCGGCGGCACCTGACCGGCTCGACGGCTGTCGCCACGCGCAGATCGCCAGGTATGGCGCGCACCTCCATCGATTTGACGCGCACATCGCTCAGAAAGAGGCGCAGGCGACCCGAAATCCACCGATCTGCGCGTGCATTCGGTCGAGGTGCGCGTGGTGCGAACTGGCGCCGAAGCTCAACCTCACGTGCCGGAGGGGTCTGGGACCTCAGTCCCGGCCATCGAGGAGCGAGACAGCCTTCTCGACGGAGCGGCGGGCGCGGGTGAGGCGCTTCTCCTTGGCCCGCAGCTCGGTGATCTCATCCTGATCGCGGGACCGCATTGCCGCCCGCAGTGTGTCCATCGCCGCGTCAGCTAGCCCGTCGGCTGCGGTTCGTAGTTGTGCTCGCACGTCGTCCAGATCAACCATGGACACCAGTGTTGCCGCCAGCATCCGAAGTTCGGGGCATTCGTCGCTCCCAGAGCTACCGAGGCTGCGAACTAGGAATGGAACTCACCCGTGGTTCAGGCGGACTGGAAGATGGACAACGCCTCGGAGCGTGATTCGGCGGCTCCATGCCGGGGTCACGTAGGCGGGAGTCATCCGAGGGAAACGTCGAGCGAGCGGCGGCAGCGACCGCAGCGAGATCGTCGCGGTCACAGCGGGAAAAGAACGCCAGCGAGTGGAGTTCGCGCGAATCGAGCAGTGACGTTGTCATGTTCGTGGGTCAATCCTTCGTCGTGTGGGTTCCTGCAGATCGTGGCGGACCAACAGTGGCCGGTCTGTGATCCAGATCACGCAAGCCCGGCCGAACGTGACGCTGGGTGGCTGACCACGCCACGTCGCCGGAAGGGCGCGTAAGACAGTCGAGGATCGGTCGGTCCCAGTGCGACCAAGCCTTCACTTTCTCGTCCATGCCCGGG
>JANOHI010000299.1:0-32039 GCA_031406385.1 Acidimicrobiia bacterium | reverse complement strand
GCCCTGCCACGTCATCACCACCGACCGCTGCCGCCAACAGTCGGTTTTGGGCTGGTCCGCGTTGCCGAACTGATGTCGTTGCTCGCGCACGATCGCCGTGCGCATGAGTGCCAGCCGTGGAAGAGCCGGTTCGGTCAACGGAAGGTCTTTCGTCGGTCGGTGTTCGCGCCGAGTGGCCCGGTGCTAATGCCGGTGTGATTGTGTCGACCGAACATGACCGAAAGGGGTATCACCTGACGCGGTTGCCTACGGAAAATGGCTGCTCATGGCAGGTACTGACTGGTTCTGACCGAGTTCGTGGTGGTCTCTTAATCCGCAGGTTCTCGGTTCGAATCCGAGGGGAGGCACCAAATCCGCTCCTCGGGCATGTGCTCTGGGCGAAGCACCCAACGCCGAGCAGGAGAATGGGTAGCTTTGGCCTGTGGCCTCGTTTCGATCGGCTCACGCGCGATCGCCTCGGGCGCGCATGGGTGCCGCCTTTCTCGCACTTGCCAGCGTGCTGGTCTTACCTCGCTCTCCGTCGGCCGGGGAATCGGGCGTCGGCCGTGACGGTTCGGTCGGTTCCGTCGGTTTCTCCACCGGGCTGCTGCCGATCGCCGAATTCGAGCGATCCCGGTTTCCTATCAAGTCACGCATGGCGTCGAGGCTCGGCGTCTCGAATGAGGTCGTCGATCGGCTGACGGAGGACCGGTCCTTCTATGCCAAAGAAGATGGCTCCGGGGTGTTCGTCGAAGCACCGATTGATCGGGCGACCTCGCTATCGCCGGCTGTCCAACAAACTGGCGAGGCGAGCCGAGGGCCGGCGGCGCTTGGGGCAGACCCGGTGCCTCCGGACGCGTTTTCGCTGCATAGCCGTCCGGGCAGTTCGAAGACCCTGCACCTCCAGTTCCGCGACATCACCGCTGGACCGTATTGGACGGGAGGTGCGACGCTCAGCAAGCCGAACTTCAACTTCGATGATCCTGAGAGTTCGTTCTCCACGGCCGAGTTGAACTTCATCGCCGAGACGTGGTCCGCCGTGGCCGAAGACTTCGCGCCGTTCGACCTCGACGTGACGACCGAGGCGCCCTCGCCTGATCGGCTGATCCGATCATCGCCGTCGGACCCGGTCTTCGGTCAGGTGATTGCCATCACCACAGAGAACTTCATCTGCCCGGGAACGTGTTCTGGAATAGCTGGAATCGGCGTCTTCGAGGAATACGGTGAGGTGACCCCCGGTGGATGGACGTTTTTCGAGCCGTTCTTCCGTCCGGCCGTCACCGCGGCGGTGATCTCCCACGAAGCGGGTCATCTGTTCGGGCTTTCGCACGACGGCACCGCTTCGTTCCCGTACTACAGCGGGCATGGAAGCTGGTCGCCGCTCATGGGATCGGCGGCGTGGTATCGCACGAGCCAGTGGTCCAAGGGGGAGTACTCCGGGGCGAACAACTTCGAAGACGATATTGACGTCATCGCCGCCACCACAGGCGTCATCGGCGACGCCGTTGGCGATGGCGTCGGCACGTCGACAGTGCTCGGAGATGGCAACGTTGTCGTCGACGCGTTGGTGGACAGTGATGCCGATGTCGATGTGTATCGCATCGCGCACCCCGGCGGGCGGCTGCTCGTTGAGGTCACGCCGAACGCGATCAGCGCGAACCTCGACCCCCGTCTCGCGCTGTTCTCCGCGGCAGGAGCCACGATCGACGCGTGGGACCCTCCGGGCGCGATCGGCGCCTCGTTCGATGCGTTGCTCGCCGCCGGGACGTATTACCTCGCTGTGTCGGGCGAGGCGTACCTCACTCCGTCCACGGGTTGGTCCGGCTACGGCAGCATCGGCCAGTACCGATTGAGCGTGAACCGACTCTTCACCCCGGGGGCGGCGACGTCATTGACGCTCATGCAGGCGAATGACGACGGGCTGGCGCTGTCGTGGGTCGCCCCGTCGGACACCGGCGGGGGAACCACCTCCTATGAGGCGAAGGTCTGCCGCAGCGCTGACCAGTTGCAGTGCTCAGCCCCGGTGACAACGGGCTCGCTGTCGGCGACGTTTCCCGGTCTGGTGCGAGGTCAGAGCTACCGGGGGTGGGTGAACGTTCGCAACGACGCGCTCTCGTCGGGTTTCGTTGCGAGCGACGCGCTCATCGTCGGCGACGTTCCGGGCCCGCCAGTGGTGTCGTCGTCGTTGGATGTGGGGAGCGAGCCTGCGGTGCTCACGCTGTCGTGGTGCTGCATCGACCCGAAGGGCCACGCCATCACCGCCCATCAGGTCGAGCGCATCGACCTCGCCAACGGTGCCTCGGTGATCAGCAATGCCACGTCGCCCTACGTGGCGAATGATCTCCTCGGCGGCTCCCGGTACGCGCTACGCGTTCGTGCCGTTGCCGGAGCAGTGCCGGGGGAGTGGAGCGGCTGGGTCTACGTGAACGCACCTGGTCGTTCGAACGCTTCCTCCGCCGCCGTGATGCCGCAAGCACCGACCAGTCGACCGTCGGCGCCGACCGGAGGGACCGTCCCGCCCACCGTCCTGCGACCTGGTGCGTCTCAGGCGTAGGCGCCGTAACCCGAGACGCGCTCCTCGGGGACCGTCACTCCCGGGACGAGCCACCGTGCGCAGCGACGTAGATGCGTGTCATGTCGGCGGCCAATCGCTCCTCCGAGAACTTCGCCAGCGCATGGGACCGTGCCGCGGTGCCGGCGGCTCGCCGGAACGGCGTGTCCTCGATGAAGGTCCGAACTGCTCCGTCAAGTGCCGCGGGGTCGTTCACGGGAACGACTGAGCCGGTCGTTCCATCGAGGACGACCATTCGTACTGCACCGACATCGGTCGACACCGCAGGCACGCCCTGCATCGCCGCCTCGATCAGGGCAACGGGCATCCCCTCGTTGTCGCTGGTAAGGACAATCAGGTCTGCGGTGGCGTAGGCGTTCGCGACATCAGCGAGCCAGCCGCGGAACTCGACAGCGCCGCCGAGTGCCCTGTTGCGTTCATCAAGCCCAGCCCGTTCGGGCCCATCGCCGAAGAGTAGCCAGCGAAGCCCTGGGCGATGCAGCCGATTCGACATCTCGACGAATCGCTCGGCGCGCTTGATCTTGGTGAGTCTGCCGACGAACACCACGACGGTCTCATCCGGCTCCACGCCAAGGGCGCGGCGAGCAGTCGATCGATCTTGGGGAAACGGGTCGCGCACTCCCGGTGGGACGACGTGGTACTGAGAAGGGGAGCCGATCCGAGCCGCGAGGAGGTCATCTCGGACCTTGTCGCCAACAGCAACGAGCACCGCTGTGTATCGAGCGAGAACTCGTTCGACGAACACCACGATTCGCGTTGTCCGATCAGAGAAATAGCCGTGAAGCACATGGCCGTGGTAGGTATGAATGCGAACCGGGACGCGGGTGGCAATTGCCGCTATTCGACCGAGAACACCTGCTTTTGCGGTGTGGGTGTGGACGATGTCCGGTCGAAACGCCCGGATCTCTTTCACGATCGCCCAGAACGCTCGCACTTCGCCCAGGAGGCGGACGTCTCGGCCAAGGCCGGATACGAACGTCCGCTCCACATCCGGGGCTCGAAGTGTGACGTAGTCAGCCTCTCCGTCACTCACCCGGCCACACAAGATGCGTTGTTCGATCAGGGCAGGATCGATCAGCCGTTTCATGGCGGTGACCTGGAGGGCGGGGCCGCCGACATTCATTCGTGCGATGATTCGCAAGACCCGGATCGGGCGCTCATGACCCATCACGTAGCCCACCGCTCGCACCACTGATGGAGAACCAGCGCCGCCCAGAGCAGATGTTGGTTGTTCTTGGTGCCTTGCTGGTGCTCCAGCCACGCGGCGCGTAGGAACTCGGGGCGAATGAATCCCCAGCGTTCTGCGGTGGCTTCGGACAGCAGGTCTTCGCCGAGCGGGCGAAGATCGTGTCGAAGCCACTCCGCAAGAGGAATGCCGAATCCCATCTTCGGTCTGTCCCAGAGCGGACGCGGGATGTACCGCTCCAGCAGGAGCTTCTGGACGCGCTTCCCGTTGCTTCCGATCCTGATGTCGTCCGGCAACGACCACATGAAGCGAAACGTCGCTGGTTCGAGCATCGGAACCCGAGTCTCCAGTGACTGTGCCATCGCCGCACGATCGACCTTGGTCAATATGTCGTTGGGAAGGTAGAAGGACGTGTCATGGAGCATCCGATCGTGAACGGATGAACCCGTAGCCGAACCGACCGGAAAACGGGCGCGGTCACCGTCAATCAGTGCTGCCGCGGGCCAAAGCGACCGGAGACTCTGGTAACGCTCATCAGCGTCGGCGCCGAGCAAGGAGGCAAAACGGTGGACCCGATCGCCGGGCCGGTGGTGAAGGCCGCGCAACGGGCCGAAAGCTACCCGGGGAAGGGTCTTGTCAAGAACACGAGCGGGAATTCGTTGCAGCAAGGTGGCTGCGTTCCTCCTTGTCGCTGGGGGGATTCGACCGATTCGTCGGTCGGCTCGATACCGGACGTAGCCCCCCCCGAATTCGTCGCCGCCGTCGCCAGACAGGGCCACCGTGACCTTCTTCCGAGCCAATCCCGCAACGAGATACGTGGGTATGGCCGAGGAATCGGTGAATGGTTCGTCGAAGAGATCGGCGAATTGCTCGACAACGCCCAGGGCTTCGCGTGGCTCAAGCCGCAGCTCGACGTGATCGGTTCCGAGATGAGCGGCGATTGACCTTGCGTTCGGTGACTCGTCAAGCGGGCCGGAAAAGCCGATCGTGAAGGTCTTCACCGGCTCGGTCGAAAAACGCTGAAGGAGGGCCACCGTCAGCGACGAGTCGATACCGCCCGACAGAAACGCGCCAAGGGGAACGTCGCTGATGGTTCTGCGGTTGACGCTCGCGCCGAGTACGGCGTCGAGCTGCGTCACGGCCTCGTCTTCTGACCCGTCAAAGGGCGCACGAGCCGCAGTTGCTGCTTCTTCGGCTGCGTCCCAGTGGACCACCTCGGTAGGCGGTCCCGGCTCGTCGCCTTCAATGGGAAAAAGAAGGGCGGTTCCAGGACGAAGCTGCCAGGTTTCCGGATGGATCGTCCGCGGCGGATTGATCGTCTCGAATCGAAGGAGCTCGATCGCCGCTTCGTGGTTCGGCGACGAGTCGAAGCCGGGGAGAAGACGAAGCGCCCGGAGTTCGCTGGCGAATGTCAGCACCCCGTTGCGTCGCCGCCAGTACAGAGGTTTCTCGCCGAAACGGTCCCGCGCAAGAACGACGCGGTGATTCGGACGATCCACGAACGCGAACGAGTACATGGCGTCGATATCTCGGAGCGTGCCTTCGAGCCCGAAGACTCGCAGTGAGCGAAGAAGGACCTCACTATCTCCATCGGTCAAGAACGACTCGCCGCGGTCGATAAGACGCTTTCGAAGCAACGGAAAACTGTAGATTTCACCGTTGAACAGCAGGGCGCTGCCGGTCACCGGGTCATACATGGGTTGGAACGCGGCAATGCTCAGATCGATGACCGAGAGCCGCCGATGGCCAAGCAAGCCGTCGGGGTCGTGGATTCGTTCAACTCGTCCACCATCAGGACCGCGATGCGACAGCGAGTTGTTGGCTTTCGTTAGAGCCTCTTGCCAATCGGGCTCAAGCGTTCGGCGCCCCACTGCTCCGACGAAGCCACACATGACGTCGTCAGGCGCCTTGCCGAGTGGTTCGGGCGGTAGCGAATCGACGCCCGAGTTGCTCGAACACGGGAGCCGACAAGATGATGAGGGCCCAGAGGATTTGTCCCCTGTGGCGGAATGCGGTTCCGACGTTCCCCTGAGACAGTGCGCCAACACCGACGATTCCAGCGATCATGATCACCGGGAAGGCAATCTCGCCAAACCGGCGACGTTGCTTCCACGCTCCAACCGCGGCCGCGCCGTACAGAACGAACCACAAAAGGTTCTCCGCCTGGGCAAACCGAGACGTGATGCTTCCGTCGGACGACCACGGCAACGGAAGAACGAGCATGGCGAGCAATCCTCGAGCAACGGTCCGTACACGTGACTCCGTCTCGACGACGATGGCCTCTCCAGCGTCGCCGATTGCACATGGCTTTCCCTTGTCGGGCCCGCCTGAAATCACATTCCCTTCGCACTTCGGCTTGTCGTTCATGGCGCTCGGTGGCTTCGTCGGGTTCGCCTTCGCCGTTGTGGGTTCTGTGTCCTTCGGCGCGGTTTCAACGTCGGTTCGCGCGGCCGGCAACTTAACGAGCTTGGACTGTGCGCCAACAGCAAGTTCGACCCGATCAATGTCGAGGTCTGCTCCTCTTGTTCGGATGAGTCGCTCTCCGAAGAACCCGTTTCCGGCGGTGGCCGGTATCACCGAGGCAACGGCCGTCAGAACGACGAGAGGTAGAACTCGGTGGCTGAGCGCGGCTTGCACGGCGGCGGCGAGCACCACGGCGGCGCCGGCAATCACTGCGGTCTGTGGTCGGAGATAGGTGAGGGTGATCAGCCCGGCAATAACACCGAGAACGGTGGCCAATCCCGTGGTCCGGCTCGCCGTTCGGCCGATCGACAGGCAGACGCTCAGTACGAGAAGAGCGAGCCAGACTTCGCTCTCTCGGAGCACCGTTGAGGAGAACAGCACTTGCGATGGCCAGAGCGCGCTGACAAGGCCGGCGCAAAGCCCGGCTCGCTTGCTGAAGTTGCGAGTCACAACCAGAGCGATCAGCGCGGCAAGGGCGACACCGAAGCAGGCAGCGAACAGCTGGGCGACGACGCGTTCTTCACCCGTGACCTTGTAGATCAAGCTCAGCGGACGGGTGAATGCCCCTGCCGAGCGGTGAAGTTCCACCGCGTAGCCCCTCCACAACTGCTCGTTCAACTCTCCCCGTGCCGCGGCGCCAGCAAGATCGACGTACTGCTGCTCGTCCGGAAACGTCGTTCCACCGCGGAGCATCGTGATGATCACCATGGTCATCCGAACAAGTACTGCAGCGGCGACTGTGGAACCAATCGGACGTCTTTCAAGCCAACGCCACGCCGTAGCCAGACGTTTGATCATCCGGGCGACCCCGCTTCACGCTGGCGTCGGCGGGGCCCGGGCAATGCAACAAGCATCACCCAGAGTATCCAGGAGATCGATCGGGGGTGGGTGACCATTGCTTCGGTCACGTTCTGCACCACGAGAGCGAGCCCTGTGAGTGCGATGAACGAGCCTTGACCTCGAGAACCCCACTCGATCGCGTGGAGCGCTCGAGAGGCGACAACGATGACGAGTACGGTGACGAGCACTGGTCCCATGATCCCAAGGGCAACCCATTCGTGCATCCAGCCGTTGTGGCCGGTCGCAAGTTCTCGCCCCAGGCCGGACGCATTTTGCGCTACCAGAAGATACCCGCGTGCGCCGCTCCAGAAGGCGGCGGATCCAAAGCCGAGTGCGCCGTGATCGATCATGGCCGTTCGGAGCCCTCGCCACATGGCGGTTCGAGAATTCAGCGTTGTGTCGAATGTGAACCACGAGAGAGCGCCCACCCGCAGTGCAATTGCGATGCTGACCGAAAGGAGCGCGACGGATCCGCCCGCACCCATCGCGCGCACCGTCCGTGATGGAACTGCCCGGCCGAGGAATCGCCACGCGGCATATGCGACGATGACGACGACGACCAAAGTCATGGAGGCGAGAGATGTTCGCGAACCGGTTTCCAGCACCGCCCATACCCAAAGCGGTACCAGGAAAACGCCGATGGCTCGGCGCCAAGGCGTGCCGCGACATGTCATCAAGACCGCCGGCCAGGTGAAGCTGAGCATCGCGCCGAAGCCGTTTCGATTCCCAAACAAACCCATCGCCGAGTCTCCGAACCGGAACGATTCGTTGGTCAATGACAGCCAGAGTCCGATCATCGTCGCGCCGGTCCCGAACAGGCAGACGGCGTCAATGGTCAATGCGAGTGGACGGACGGTAGCCAACGCGACTGCGAAGACCGCGACCACGAACATCCACCACACGTGCGAGATCGTTGCTTGACGATCGACGGACCAGCGCACGGACATCGCCGCGGCAAAGAGGAGCAGCCACGCGGGCCACGCTCGCCGAACGATGCCCTTCAACAGGTCGGCGCGTCCGAGCCGCGCGGCGATCAGAGTGACGCTCGCCATAGACAACACGCTCAGGCTGATGTCTGCCGGCCATTGCCAGTTCTTCTGGCGGAACGCAAGCATTGACAGAATGTCTGGGCTTGCCAGCAAGATCAGGGTCGCGAGGGTCATACGGAGCGCCCATTGTTGGAGGGCGGTGCGCGTCGAGCTTTTCGTCTCCCCGCGCACCCGGTCCACATTAGGTTGCGCGGTCTCGGTCTCGGGTTGCTCGTGCAGGGTCAAGGGGCCTGCGCCGGAGGAAGGCCGGGAGCGCCAACGGAACCAAGGAACGGACTCTCCACCGCCCAGCCGGACCGAATCTCTCGGTACACGGTCACGAGATTCCTCAATGACTGCGCCGAGGAGTCCGGCTGCGAGATGACCCAGTCGAGAAGTCCGGCCAGGTTCAGGTCAGCACCGATTCCGAACACGCCCTGGAGGTCTGGCCGCCCCTCGTAAACCCACGCGAGGCGGTTGAGAGCGTTGCGCCCTTCGTTGGAAAGCTCGACGGTGTTGGCTTCGCTCTGTTCCACGAACGATGGGAGCAGCGGGGCAGTCGCATAGCCCGCCGGGTGGGCGAACAGCAGTATTCCCGCGAGGACGACCGCCGCAGCCCCGCCCAACAGGAACGTGAGCGGCCGCCTTCTCCCTGCCAGATCGAGACGCGACGACACTGCGCTCATGATCCCACGGACACCGACTGAGCGCGACACGCAGAAACGACCGCTGCGGTCTTGCCCGCGTACACTGTGAGCCATGCGTGAGCCAGCCCCCCAATCAGGCGAGCCCCAACTTCGGCAGTCTGGCGGTCGCTCCTCTGCGGTTCGAGAGCCGGCCCCCGAGGCGTCTCCCGATGCATCCCCCCAGTTCGCCGAGTCCGTAGCGGGCGTGCCGACGATCTCGACCCGCTCTCCAGTCCCGCAAGCGCCGCGCAGCTAGAGACTCACGTATAGACGTGATCGAAGTCGTGTTCCCAGTACGCCGCGTGGCCAGTCTGGAGGACCGGACGCCGTGTGTGCTGCTGCCCACACGGCGAGCAATCCAACGAACGGCACGAATTGTGGGCGAAAGACGATTTCTCCGCCAAGGGTTCGGTGGCCATAATGAGCAAGGCCGAAGCGAGGGCAGGGTTCTCGCGATCCCGTCACCATGACCGCGCCGCCACCGATCCAGGGTGCTGACGGGTGCGAGGGCGACGAGCAGGACGACGCCTCCGCCGCCCGCCGAGCGGCGCGATCGCCTGACCGTTGGCTTGTGTCGGGCGAAGCCGCTTCGACATTGCTCGCCGGTGTCTCGAATGAACGTGATGTCGACGCTATGTTCGCAGAGATGAAGGGACTGGACAGGGCCGATTGGCCAATGTCGGCGACCTCGATGAGCGACCGTGATCAAGTAACATTCCACACGTTGCCACACAACGTTTGAGTGGCGTTGGCACAGTGAGTGCGGAGGCGTGGTGGCGTTACTGGGACATGATGCAAGAGCGCTTTGCCGCGCGCGGGCGCGCGGCGTCGCATTCGACCGAGTTCTCACCGTTGGGCGACTGAACCTGGTTCTTCGGCCCGACGAGCTGAGCGACTTGCGTTCGCATTGGCTGGCGGGGGTCACCGGACAACCGGAAAGCTCCCGGCTGGAGAACTATCGCATAGGTGACTTCGCCGATGATTTCCTTCGCGAGTGCCTCGGCGCTACCTCGGTGACCACGGTCGACCATTCGGCCTACGACGGTGCGAACTACGTGCACGACCTCAACCAGCCCCTGCCCAGCGATCTAACCGAGCAGTTCGATGCAGTCATCGAAGCGGGCACGCTGGAACACGTGTTCAACTTTCCGGTGGCCATCGCGAGCCTGATGACTGCACTCAAGGTGGGTGGGTCGATTTTCTTGACAACACCTGCGAACAACCTCTGCGGCCATGGCTTCTACCAATTCAGCCCCGAGCTCATGTTTCGCATCTTCAGCCCGGAGAATGGCTTTGCCATCAAGAAGGTTGTGTTTCTGGAGGCGCGATTTCCCGCCGTAGAGTCGACGCCGCTCGTGCGGACAAGGCGAGTCTCCGATCCGCTCGTTGTTGGTCGACGCGTCGGACTCCGATCGAAGCGTCCAGTGATGATGGCGCTGGAAGCGATCAGGATCGAAGGCCTGCGGCCTTTTGCAACCGCACCCCTGCAGAGCGACTATGTCGCGAAATGGGAGGGTGCTGGCACCGGTGATCGTGGCGGACTGCGTGCGTGGGCCATGCGACTGCCACCCCCAATCCGGGCTCGCGTGGCCGGGTACTACCACCTCTGGGAGTACTCGTTCCTGAACAAGCGCTCGTACCACCGAGACGAGAATTGACAGATGCAGTCAGGCTCTTCCCCTGAGCGAAATTGCACTTTCGCTCAGACGGGACGGATCTCACACCTTAAGCGTGACATCGGGCGGCGTCGCATCCGGCCACGCAGCTTCAACTGATCCGTTTCGACCACGACCGTGTCCGGCTCCTCTCAATCTGACGGTCCTCTCCCTAGGTGGGATTTTATTAGAGGAAGTATCCGATCACGTCGATGATGAAGTTCGCCGTGCCATCGATCCTCATGTTGACCGATTGACCGGAAATGGGCGACATCGCAAAGTTTGCGATCGTCGCCGCTGGGTGGTCCCAGTTGATCGAAGATCCACCCGGTCCGGTGGCGGGTGAGTACAAGGTTCCCCACCCATAGGAGTTCGTGTGGATCACCGTCAAGTTTGCGGCAATCGCCAAGGCGTTCGCAGGCACCCACGGTGCGAGCGGGACCGTTCGAAACGAATTCGTCAGAAGTCCGCCGTCGTTCCGTGTGTCGATGACGCGCCGGGCCGGCGTGAGGAAATGGAACGCCCCTGCGCTTGCCGGCCCGGCAACCTTGCGCCACACTCCTGGTGAACCAGCCGTAACGCACGAAAACGTGTTGCCACCTGCGTCGCGAACCAGGTCACCGGCGGCGTAGCTACCAGAGATCGGCGGTCCGGCAGCAAGGTGCGAGCCGAGCCCGATTCGCCCGTTGCCTCCGGCGAAAATGGCGTAGCCGGAGGTTGAAGCGCCGTAGAGGCCATATCCCGAAGCTGCGGTGCCGGCGACTCCCGCCGCCGTATCCGCTCCGCCGCCGGTTCCATTGATGCCCTCGGACGTACCCGTCGCAACGATCGCTGAGCCGGTCGCCCCGTTTGTGACCGACAACACTGCCGCCGGCGTGGAAGCGGCAGTGTTTGTCAGGGAGGTCGTCAGGTTCGCGTCGTTCGATGCACCCAGGACCACGTTCTGGCCGGTGAGCGCCGCAGCAGGAGATGCGTCAATAGCGATTGCCGCGCCAGCGGCAGCGGCCATCGCGCCGAACAGGAGCTTGCGACGCGACACCTGGGGTTCCAGGCCATCCAGAGCTTCGGTGGAACTGACGAAGAGAGCCTCGCTGTTCCGTCGTTCAAGGGCTTCGAGCCGGTCGTGCATCTCTTCGATGACCTTCGACTGCCGGTCGACCAGTTCGCGAAGCATGAGGGCTTCGTCATCGTTGCTGTTCGGCACGTTGCTTCCTTTCACCCGCCGGGGCTGGCCGTTTTGGCCACGAAACGAGAATACTCCCCAACTCGCCGTTGAACGGGAACCCGAAGATCGGCGGCATATGATCGGCGCTTCATTCTTCCCGAAAAGGTCGCTCGTTGCAGTCGACGCCGTACTTCGAGACTCGTTTCCCTCCTCGACCTGACCGGCAGTTCGTGTGGAATGCGATTGCGAAGTACCTCGAGCCCACGTTGCCTGCAGCACCGACCACCGTTGAACTTTGGGCCAGGTGCTACGCATGGATCGGATCGCAGAACTTGGGTCGCCAGATCACCCTTGACATCGACCGCAAGCTCCCAGAACTCGCGCCACGTCGCTCGCTGACCTGCTCAAGGCATCGGGGTTCTTGTGCGAGCCTCAATCTCTCCGGGAAGGGGTTTTGCTGATGTGGGAAGGGAAAACGATCGGTGTCGTGTTGCCGACGTACAACGAAAGGGACAGCATCCGCCAGTGCGTTCTCGACTTCGCCCAAGATCAAGCGGTCGACTTCATCATCGTGGTGAACAACAATGCCGCTCACGGCACGTCAGACGAGATCACCGAGACTCCTGCTATTGAAGTGCTCGAACCAGGTCAAGGTTACGGTGCGGCCATCAAACGTGGCGTTGCCGAGGCGAAGAGCCTCGGTTGCGAGTTTGTGGTGCTCTGTGAGCCGGATGGAACTTTCCGTCCCTCCGATCTTGCGAAGTTGCTCCCCTTCCTTCACGACGTTCCCGTCGTTCTCGGGAGTCGTACCGTGAACTCCTTTATCTGGGATGGGGCGAACATGGGTTTGTTCCTAAAATGGGGAAACTGGTTTGTTGCGAAGCTCATCGAAGTTCTCTTCAACACTTCGTACCTTTCCGACGTAGGGTGCACTTTTCGGGTCTTTCACATCAGCGTCTGGGATGAGACCTGTTCGATTGCTACAACTGACGGATCGGCGTTTGGGTTGGAGCTCCTCATGGCAACCGTCCGCCGTCGCGTCCCTTTCGTCCAAGTGCCGGTGAACTACATGCCGAGAGTCGGAACGTCCTCAGTTACTGGTGACTTCCGGCAGGCGATGTCGCTCGGCCTCCTCATGATTGGCAAGGTTCTCACAGCCAGGCTTCATCGGCGCCCGCCCGGAGCCTTCGTTATGCCGACCCTTGAGGCCAAAGGATGAAGACCACCATCCGTTTCTCCTTACGACACTCTCTATCGCTGCTCGTCGTTGTCACCTTCATGGTTCCGACACGTTCAAACGTGTTCGGCGGATTGCCGATCGCCACACTTCCGAGTCTTGTTGCGCTGCTGTTTTGCGCTCTCGTCGTTCCAGCCCTAGCCAGCCGCCTTTCGAGCCGAATGTGCAAGCGGCTCCTCGTCGTGTCGTTGTTGTTGCTCATTCTCCGCGTTTCGGGGACTTTCGTAGAATCGGGATCGTGGAGGACTTGCTTGCGCTCCCCCCGCGTCGACGTCGAGAGAACGTGCGGCTTCTCCTTTGAGCGGCCTTTCTCGACCTCTTTGACGAGACTGGATTCGGTAATCGATGTCGGAAGCCCCAGCCCGATCGCGTCGATCGTTGAGACGAACTGGAATCTGTCTTTCCTCAATGAAATGCGGTACAACGACTATCGGGGACCAGCACTGGATCCTCGTCGGCCCCGATTTTCCGCCACGTGGAGACCCGAAGGCGACCTTCCGCCGGGCGTTGTCCTCAAGTTCGTCGGAACTGCGCGTGTTACTTCCGCTGGAAAAGTGTTTGAGGGATCCTCGTTTGACGAGGTCGGAACGCTGGCGATTCCCGACAACGGAGGCGACATCGTTGTTCGGCTTAGCTGGCCGAGTTTGATCCAGGTCGGTGCTCCCGCAGACATGTATGCCTTCGCGCGACTCGAGACGACGGACGGGCGCCTTGTTCGGCCCGTTCGTTCTACCCCCGACCTCGTCGTGACTCGGGCAGGCGAGTTGATGGCAGTCCTGCTTCTTGGCGTGCTGTTCGCTACCTCGCTGGCGGCGACGACTCGGGAGGGCCGGCGCCGAGTCCTGGGTACGCTCGCCCTCGGTGGTGCTCTAACGGCGCTCGACTTGCGCGTTCTCGGAAACGGTGCGCCCTCGCTTGCGTTCTGGTTACCCGCTGTCGCGTTTACTGTGTTTCTTTGGATCGCTCCGGCGTTGAATCGAGTGGAGCGGCGATACGGACTGAGTCTTGCCTTTCTCGGGCTGGTGCTTCGCTTCGAGACGACGTTCTCTGCTCGCCTCCCGCTCTCGCAAATGGTGTATCGCTCCGTCGGAGACGACAACTTGGCGTACCAGAGCTTCGCTCGAGAGATCGTTCGGGACCACACGCTCCGAGGAGGAGAGAACCTCTATTTCTTCCAGCCGGGTGGGCGATATGCGTTCGCAGCGCTTCATATTCTTTTCGGCGAACGCGACCGCCTCATTGCCTCTGCGACGATGTGGTTTGTTTACGCAGCGGTTGTCTTTCTTGTCGTCTGCGTCGCGCAACGGCTGGGTGCGTGGCGCCCGGTCGCGGGGCTCGCTGGCGCCGCCTTATGGGTGTTGTTTGATTCTCAGGCTGCGAACGCCTTCAGTGGCCTAATAGAAGCTTTCTCCTGGGCACTACTGGTCTTCGCCGCGACCTTCCTTTTCTTTTCTACTCCGGGGTCCGGGCGGACCGTTGGGCTCCTCTGCCTGGGATTGAGCACCTTCGTGCGGGTGAACAACGCGTTTGGGGCGATGGCGGTTGTTGTTGCGGTGGTTGTGGTCCAGCGAATACGCGGCTTTGCGATAGTCCGGGCAGTTGTACTCGGAAATCTTGGCATCCTGTTGTGTATTGCTCACAACTTCTGGTGGGCTCGGGTGATTCAGGTGTTGAAGGTCTCCGATGTCACCGTAGCGGTACCACGAAGGGATCTATTGAGGCTATGGGACCCATCGGTCAGGGGTGCGCTTCGGGATCAGATTTTCAACATGCTCTACCTCAGCCGGACAGAACCCCTCTATCCCAACTATGGCTTCGGATTCTTCTGTGCGGCCTCGGTCGGGGCATGGTTCGTCGCGAACGCGTGGCGCATCAGTCGGCCGGTGGGGATTCGCCCGTTCCTCCGTTCGTCGCTGGTCTTGGTGCTGCCACTCGGAGGATTCCTGGGTATCTATCTGTCTTTTCGTCTGAACATCTACTATCCCCGTCACCTGGTCGTCGGATACCTGTGGCTCGTTCTCGGCGGTTTGTATCTCTTCGTTCGAACGGTCCAAGACGAGCGGTCACCGATGCCGGAAGACCACGCTGTGTCTCAGGACGCGTCGCTTCGGGTTCCGTAGACGTAGTCCCGTCCCCATGTCGTGGTGGAGTTCGAAAGCTCTTCGAGAACGAAGCCGCTCTCGGCGAGAAGCGCCCTGACTCGGTGCTTCGTCCGCAAAGACTCATCACCGTTTCGATCAGCGAGGAAGTCGTGGCATGAAATCGCAACGTTCTCGATCAGCATTGCCTCGCTTCCAAGCCCTATGAGCGCATCGACCTCGGCGCCCTCGATGTTCATCTTGAGCAGTCGAACCTTGGAGATGTTTCTCTCACGGATGAGAGACGAGATTGTTCGTGCGGGAACCTTGATTCGGCCGTGATCTCCTCCGCCTTCGCCGATCCGACGAGTGAGACTCTCCTCGGTGGTTTCAGCGTCAATGGTGACCTCTCCGTCGATAGAAGTCGCGGCGGCGTGGATCGCCTCCACGTTGGAGAGACGGTTGTCGACGATGTTCTTCTGGAGGAGTCGGTAGGTGTTCGGGTGAGCTTCGATGCTGAGAACAATCCCTTCGGGTCCAACCAGCTCGGACAACAAATAGCACTCCTCGCCGATACCTCCGCCGACATCGATGACGACGTCTCCCGTTCCGATGGTGACGAGCGGTAGGGTCAAAGTCCGGGTGTGCTCGATCATGCCCGCAACCGTCGGACCGCCGATTGATTCTCGGACGACCGAACGGTCCGAGTAGCTGTGCACCCAGCCATCGTTATAGGTGACCCGGCACCTTGTGCGACGTACGAGAACGACGAGCAAGGTCGCTCCGATTTCCACGAGGTGTTTCGTGAGTCCTCCGCGGCGAGCCATGGCGGGAAGGACGGTCTGCGACGTCAAGCGAACCCGATGCTTGAGCCGCTCGACGACGGCATCAGTTTCGTGAGTACGGGAAATCGCGTTCTCCTCCTGTTTATCGCACCCAACGATGAATCCGTCCTACCGCCACGGTGCGACACGACTCTACCGCCCCCTCCCCGCAAGACGGTTTCATCTTTGTCGGAGTCGACCTCGTTGATGGGTCCCACTACAGTCCATCCACTGACATGGGCAAGAACCTTCGGGCCACTTTCGGGTTCGCGTTGCGAGGTGGCAGTGCGGCTGCGCTTCTCGCCCTGGGGCCGCTGCTCTTGGATGAGTCTGCGGAGGGTGTCTGGTCGGTCTGGATCACCGTGGTGATGATCGTGACTTCGTTTCACGTGGCTGTCGAAGCGTCACTGTTTCCAGGGTTTGTCCGTCCCCTTCAGAGTGTTGACTTTCTTCGCTTCTGCAAGATCTCGGCGCGCCGACTGGGCTTGGCGACCTTTGTCGCAGTGGTGATTGCATTTCCCGCACTTGCTCAGGCTGCCCACGTGCAGTCTGCTGTGCTGATCTCCGTCGCTCTTGCGATGCTCTTCGGTCTTCTCGCGCTTTCAGTTCCGATCACGGCCCGCGCAATCGCATCGAACCGGACGTTACAAGTCGGAGTTGTCACCGCAGCGGCAAGGTTCGGGGGGCTCGCCGTTGTCGTGCTCCTTCCGGGCAGCATTGGAGTCCGTGTTGTCGTTGCGACGATGGTTCTGGCCTTCGCACCGGTCTTTCTCACTCGCCGTCCGCTGACGAACAACGCGGGCGAGCAAGACGAACTGTTGCCGGCGACAAAATCGTCGATGACGACCTATCTGGCTTGGAGCGCGGTGGCTGCGATTACCTCAGGTTTGGATCTCGTCGTGGTTCGCCGTTTTGATCCGTCACAGCTCGGGCCCTATTCGATCGGACTGTCGATTGCTGCTCTTGTCGCTGGTGTTTCGAACGCAGCAACTGCCCCGCTCACCATACGAGTAGCGGCAACGCCGTCCGACGCGCTCCAACTGGTACGACTGTGGATGGTCCGATCTCGTCACGCGATGGCTCTCCTGGCCGGCGGGACGCTCCTGGTTGTTGGGATGCTGTGGCGCTCTGATCCCGAACGCGTAACGACGGCTGCGATCGCCGTGCTCGGAGTTTCCTCTCGTGCACTCTGGGCGCCCTTCGCTGCTGTTGCTCGCGGCACGCAGGAAGCACGTCATCTCCGGGCGCGACCAGTCGCAGAAGCCTTCACGAATCTTGGGCTCAGCGTCGCTTTGTGCGCCTGGATAGGGGCAAGAGGGGCAGCGTTGGCGACACTGGGGGTGGCAGGAGTCTTCGGGTTCTCGTACGTGGCTGATCGGTCGAAGCGCCTGGAAGGCTCGGGAGGCGCTGATCGCATCGTCATCCGCGAGTTCGTCTTCGGGATGGTCGCTTTGGTTCTGGGCGTTGTCGGCGTTCTGACGCTCGAGATGATCAGGAGTTGACTCAGAGGAGAGAGGCGTAGAACGCGCGCCAACTGGCGAGTATCGCTCCTGATGAGTACCGCGTATGGACTCGTTGTCGAGCAGCGTCGAAGCGGCGGTCCTCGAAATCGCGCACTTTTGTTGCAGCCGACACCATTGCGTCGGCGAGGGCGTGAGGATTACGGGGCGGAACGCAGAAACCCACGGCCTCAACCATCAGAGCGGAGTCGCCAACATCGGTCACCACAGGAATCGTCCCAGCCGACATCGCCTCACCAATGACCATAGGGAACGATTCTCCAGCGCCCGATCCGAGCACGAACACATCGAGTGCGCTGTACCAGCGGTCGAGGTCGGGACGTTCGCCAACAAGGGCAATCGTTTGTCGGTTTGCTCCGCTTCGCCGGATCATTTCTTCGACGTCGGGATCCCCGTCGACGAGTCCCCGCCCGGCGAGGACAAGCAGTGTTCCTGGCAACACTCGCGACGCAAGCGCGAAAGCCGAGAGAACATTCGGGAAGTCCTTCTGCTCGCTCATCCGCCCGAACGAACCGAAGACGATTTCGGCGTCATCGACGCCCAACTCACGACGGACCGCGTTGCGCGATGCCGACGAGAATGCGAACCGTTGTTCGCCGAATCCTGCGGGAATGGTTCGGAATCGATCGCGTGGGTAATGGAGGACTCGCTGGTGAAACTCCACCGCGGCGTAGGAACAGCTCACGACATTCGGGTGGGTGAGGCGGGCCACGACGCCCGACAGCCGCGAAAGAACCGCTGTCGGACGACTGGCGATTGGGTAGCGGAATTCCGTTGCGTGCACGGTCCAAAGCGCCCGTCTACGGGAGAAAGGTGAGAAGAACGTAGCCAAGAGGTTTCCGTGGACCATCCATCCTTGGCACAGTGATCGGTTCCGGAAAACAGCTCGTGCGACAGCGAACGCTGCGCTTGGAGACCGAATCTCCGTGAGATCCACGCCGAGCTGTTCTAGTTCGGCACTCAGCGGACCCCCATGCACAACATGAACGGAATGGTGCGTCCTCTCCTCCGGGGACAGGGACCGCAGAAGGTTGATGAGCGTTCGCTCTGCCCCGCCACGGCCCAACCCGACAACGAAGTGGCGAACATTCGCGCCGTCCAATTCGCTCGACGTCGCTTGCGGTCGGGCACTCATTGGCTATGAAGCTAGCGAAGGATGCTCGCCAGCCCGGGCCTCGTTGTTCGAAGGTCGGGCGACCGAGGCTGGAACTGCGGTTGCGTGGCACCTCCCGGTGGTACCGGGCCGGTAGTATCGACTCGACGAAAGGGGCCCGTGTGGCACGGCATTTTCTGATTACCGGAGGCGCCGGCTTTATTGGGTCGCATCTCACCGACAGCCTCCTGCGATCCGGGGAGCGAGTCACGGTGCTCGACAACCTTTCCACCGGTTCGCTCCGCAACCTCGACCACGCCGGCCATTCAGAGACCTTCCGATTCGTGCAGGGGTCGATTCTCGACGAGGTGCTAGTCGACGAGCTGGTGCATTCGTGCGATCTCGTCATCCATCTCGCTGCTGCTGTCGGAGTGAGGCTGATCGTCGACGAACCGCTCCGTTCGTTTCAGACGAACGTCCGAGGAAGCGAGATCATCCTCGACTCGGCGCATCGATACCGAACCAAGGTGTTCGTAGCGTCAACGTCGGAGATCTACGGGAAGAACGGCGCCGAAGCGCTTTCGGAAACCTCCGACCGCGTGCTCGGGCCGCCTTCGATTCTGCGGTGGTCGTATTCGACCTCAAAGGCGGTCGACGAGATCCTTGCCTTCCTGTATCACCAAGAACGCGGTCTTCCGATGGTGATCGGGCGATTCTTCAACACCGTGGGACCTCGTCAGTCCGCCGCCTACGGCATGGTGATCCCACGACTTGTCCGCCAAGCGCTTTCCGGTGAGGACATCACCGTCTACGGCGATGGAACGCAAACGAGGTGTTTCTGCCACGTGAGCGATGTCGTCGATGCCGTTCGTCGTCTCGTCGATGAGTCGGCTCTCGAGGGCCAGGCGTTCAACATCGGGGGCGAGGAGGAGATCTCGATGCTTGAACTCGCCGAACGAATCATTCATCGGACGAACAGCAAATCCAGCGTACGTCTCGTGAGCTACGAAGAGGCTTTTCGTGGGAGGTCGTTCGAAGACATGCAGCGTCGCGTGCCCGACACGACGAAGCTTCGCTCGGCGACTGGATGGGCTCCCACTCGCGGGCTCGATACGATCCTCGACGAGGTCATCGCCGAGGCAAGAATCGAGGCTCTGGGGTTGCCGGCCCCGAGTTCCGTGAATCCCTCGTGATTCGTGAGTTCGTCAACGAAGGTCGAGTTGAACTCATTGCGTTCGCCGTATTCGCGGCCAGCCTGCTGATCTCGTTCGTCCTCGTCCCCGCAGTTCGCCATCTTGCCCATCGGGTCGATGCGATCGATCGGCCAGCCGACGGCAAGGCCCACCGGCGAGCGACACCGTACTTCGGTGGTGTCGCCATTGGTATCGCCGCTTTGGGAGTTCCATCCTTGCTCAGCGGGGCCACCGCTGACCTCGGCCGGATTCTGATTGCCGCACTGATGGTCGCTGTGACCGGGTTGGTGGACGACCTTCGCTCGCTCGACCCGCTTCCGAGACTTGCTGTCGAAGTCGTCGCGGCGAGCCTTGCGGTCTCCGCCGGAGCTCGGATCGAGCTCTGGGGGCCAATCGGCGTCGTGGCAAGCGTTGTGGTCATCGTGGTGATCACGAACTCCTTTAATCTCCTGGACAACATGGACGGCTGCGCTGGCCTCATCGCCACGGCAACTGCGACGGCTCTCGGCATTGCCGCCGTCCTCGAGAAGCAAGTTCTGGTTGCCGGATTGGCGGCGGGCCTAGCCGGAGCCTGTATCGGTTTCCTTCGCTATAACTGGCATCCGGCCACGATCTTCATGGGTGACGCCGGATCACTGTGTCTGGGGTTTTTGCTTGCCGTCGTTGCGCTGAAGGTCCGTTCTGTCTCAACGACCCACGTGCAGTCCGTGGTAGGCGTGGGATTGATGTTGGCCGTGCCGCTCTTCGACACGACACTGGTAACGATTTCACGACGCGCTCACGGTCTTTCGATCATGCAGGGAGGCAAGGACCACACCTCGCATCGGCTGGTTTCGCGTGGTTTTAGTGTTCGTTGGGTGGCGTCGCTGCTCGGTGGCGCGGCGGCTCTTTGCGCACTTCTTGGTGTTTTGGTCGTCCGAAGCGTCGTGCCGGCGTGGTTCGGCGTGGTGGTCGGCGCGGCAGCGTTGTTCGGACTTCTTCGGCCGCTGCTTCGGATGGACGTCTACTCGGCGGGTTCGTTGCGAAGCGCCGGGTAGGAACGCCGAGAAGTTCAGGCGTCGACCATGGCGATGCCGATTCCGCATGGTCTGGAACCTTGAGATGCCCGAGTTCGCACGCCACCGTAATCCGAAGGCGAAAAGCGGTGAACGCGCGTCGCTGATCGCCGTTCTCACCGCCCCGATCGCCGGAGCAGGGCTGATCGGCGTGATCCTTCCGCGCTCGATTCCATCGACGGCGGTGGTGACGATCACCGCGGTAGCCCTCTTCGTTGTCCTCATCGCAAAGCGCCGCCAGATCGGTACCTTCGGCGTCGGAATCGGTCATCTCGTGGCAGTGACGGGGCTCACGGCATTCTGCGTCGCCGTCGGACCGAGGGTCCTGGGCTGGCCGAACCTGTTCCCCGTGGCGAAGTCCGTTGATGCTGCCCACCACGGAGCAATGGTTGATTGGATCGCTCGAAACGGACGCCTGCCGTCGAGGATCGAGCCGGAGTTGCGCCAGTTCTCGGAATACTTCCTGCTTCCGCACCGACTTGTTGCGTTGATCTGCAGCTTCTTCGGTGTTTCACCCATGCGCGCGCTTGGTGTGTGCGGTCTTCTTGCTCTCGGAATCGTTCTGCTGGGCATCGCCCGTCTGGCGGATCGCTACACCGCCGCATCGCTCGGCACTCTGGAGGGACACTGCGCAGCCTTTCTCGTGTTCCCGTGCGCATTCCTCGTCAGCCACTTCACCATCGGCTCGTTGGCCGAGAACTACTTCTTCGGGCAAATGGTCGCCTTGGCCTTCGGCCTCGCCGCCTGTGTCGCCATCGCGGCGCAGGCCCCGCCGGTTCTGGTCATCCTGAGTGGAGCTGCGTCGATCGCCGCCTACCCCCTCCAGGCCCCTCTCGTTCCGGGAGTGCTGGTCATACTCGGCCTGCTGACCCGAGATCGAAGACACCTCCGGTCTCTCGCCGGCATTCTGGGGGTCGGGATTCCCGCCCTTCTCGTCCAGTACCCCTACCTCGGGGCATCACGCGCGATGTCGACCGACGAGGGATCGATCACGACCCTGACCCTTTCGCGTGGTGGAGGGATCCTCTTCGGGACGCTCGTCGGCGCCGGTGTGTTCAGCATCGTTCGGTCGCTGGCTGCGATCGGTGGTCGAACGAGAACCGGGGCCACGGCAGGAACCGTGGTCCTCGGCGGCTTCGCGCTGACCGTCATCCAGCACATTGCGTTCCGAGCCGCCGCCTCTCAAGGCATCGTGTCCAACTACGCCGCCGGAAAGATCATCTTCATGGTTGCGCCGTTCGCCGTCTGCCTTGCCGCGATCGGCGCGGCGGCCACGTTCTCGACGCTGCTTCGATCGTCGACGTTCGTGATCGGGGCGACGGCTCTCTGCGGAATCCTCCTCGTGGCTTCTGACCCGTCGCTGTCGATGAACTCGGTTCCTCCGATGAGAGCGGATGCGTACGCGCTCGCCCGTTGGGTCCGTGACCGCAAAGACGTTGCAAGACCGGAAGAGGTCGGCGTCGTCGGCGACGGACTCACCCCGTATTCCGTGCGATGGGCGGCCCTCGGGTCACCGATCGACTACTACGCGCAACCCGGCGCGGTGGCGGGGTCGCCATGGAGGAACTGGCCAGTGGATTCGACGACGAAGTACGTGATCGTCGTTGGCGCGAGACGGGTCGAAACCTATGTGGCGCGCCCCGGCGTTCGTTTGATTGCGCGCCGAGGGTCGGCTGTGCTGCTCATGCGGGATGCGCCGTGAGGGAGCGCTTTGTCAGCTGGCGTCGCCGGGTCCGGTCCATGCTCTCCGCTCGACCGTTTCGACGCGAGGATTTGTCTCTTGATGTCGTCTTCGCGCTCGTGGTGTTCGCGGTCGCGGCTATCGCCGGCCTTCGGTCGGTGATAGCCGACCCCTCACCTCGGTGGCGGGATTGTGATGATGCTGTCGCCATCGTCGATCGACGCCTACCGGCGCCACCGGGAGAAGTTCGAGGAGGGAACCGGGCGGCTCACATCCTCGGCCGGATCTGGGCCTCGCGTCCGGAACTCCATGACTCGCTTTCGACGAATGGGCAGCCGGGCATAGCGGCGCTTGCCGTCTGGACGGCATCGATCCCCGACATCTCGAGCCTCCCCGTCGCATCGTGCGTGGACGATCTCGCCGCGCTCGTCGATTCTTCGGTTTCGCTTTCGACGATGCGGTCGCTGTCATCACTTCTGGAGTGGACCGGCGACCGGAGCCACGGGTCGTTCTACGAGCTCGAAGCGAACCGCAACGCGGCGTTCGAAGTCTTCGTGGCCGCAAGGTCGTCGCTGCTCGTCGACCCGGAACCGTTGAGGTTCGTGACCGGCGGCGAGATCGTCTCATGGGCATGGGGCCTTCCGGTCGGCGATCCCGCCTTCGAGGCGGCGTGGAATGCCCTCGACAGCTTCTCCGTCGATGACGAGTGAGAACCATGGACCGACATCTGTGATCGACCTCCTCGAGCGCTTCGACGAAGCGACCTATCTACGGGCGAACCCCGACGTCGCCGCGGCAGTCGGATCGGGAAGTCCGCTCAGCGGACTCCAGCACTTCCTGCTCCACGGTTTCGGGGAAGGGCGCCCCGGAGCGCCAGCCGGACTCGACGCGGCCATCGCTGCGTGGATCCACGCGGGCGAAGCGGGGGAGTGGCCTCCCGATGACCTCCGCGAGCGTGTGCACGGGGACCGCGACCTAGCCAACTTCGCCTGGCTCGGCCGTCGGATCACCATGGACCTGCTCGTCGCTCTTCACGCCCACGGCCTGCTCGGCTCGGTTCGTGAACCGACGCTCGACTTCGGCGTGGGCTGCGGGCGGGTAGCCCGTTACTGGGCGGCGCTCGGGGGCGGCGCGGTGACCGGCTCCGATATCGACCCGGAGACCGTCGCGTGGTGCGGGGCCCACCTCGCGGGACACGGAGGCCGGCGGTCGGTGTTCGCCACCAATCCGCACGATCCGCCCACCCGGGTCCCAGATGGTGCCTTCGGGCTCGTCTACGCGGTCTCGGTTTTCACGCACCTGCCCGAGGAGATGGAACTCCGGTGGATCGCCGAACTGGCGCGGATCACCAAGTCCGGAGCGGTGCTTCTCCTCACCACGCACGGCCTCGATCTGTGGGACGGAGCGGAGGGGGAAGCGTCGGAGTCGGGATTCGTGTATTCCCATGCCGGCGGAGCCGCCGGGTTGCCCGACTTCTACCGGACGAGCTTCCACACGGAGGACGCAGTTCGGCAGCGGTGGGGATCGGCACTCGAGATCGTCGCTGTCGTGGGAAAGGGCGTGAACGATCACCAGGACCTGGTGATCGCCTGCCGACGTTGACAGAGAGCGTCCTACTTCTTCTTCGTCTTCTTCACCTTCAGCAGTTCAGCCTTGTAGGTCGTGGCCCGCAGGCCGGTCGACGTGGCCAGTACCGGGTCTGGTGGGATCTCGTAGAGCTGGAGACGACCGTCGAGGAAGTCGGTGAACGCCAGGTACCGACCGTCAGGCGACACGTCGAGGCCAGTCGTTTGGTTCCCGCCGATCAGCGCATCGACGATCACTCCGGTGGCGGTGTCGATGACCAGTACCGAGCCCCAATCAGGGCCGGGGAGGTAATACCCATCGCCGCCGTTCTGGCCGCGGTTCGACACATAGAGGAATCGCTTCGACGGGTTGAGCGCGATGGTGTTCGGATGCGAGTCGGTGAGCGACAGCACCCTTTTCGTGCCCTTCGCAAGATCGAACGCCAGAACGTTGTCCCGGCCCATGTCATCGGCGTACAGAAGATTCGCTGATTCGTCGAGGGTGAGGTGACGCATTGCGCCACCAGTCTTGATCAACTCCGTCTGGGTGCCGGTGGCAAGGTCGATGCGCACGACGTTGCCGTCCTCGAATCCGGCGACGTAGAGCTCCGTGCCCGATGGCATGACGACGAGGCCGCGAGGCGTTCGCACGGTTGGGATCTTCGCCTTCACGGTTGCCGTCGCAAGATCGATCACGCTGATGTCGTTGCTCACCCAGTTCGCGGCGTAGAGCGTCAGTTCGTCGGGGGAGAGTTCGAGGACTTTCGTCCACGTGCCTTTGGTGGGAAGGATCCGCAGCACCCGCTTGGCAGCGCGGTCGATCTCGTACACGGTGGCGGTGTGCATCTGCGAAACATATGCGCGCGTACCACTGCGGTTGAAGATCACCTCTACGCCGCCTTTGGTGCCAAGTGGAATGCGGGCGATCCGCTCAAGGGTCGGCATGCGGTACACGTCAACCCCGACGGCGCCGAGGAGCGGTACCCAGAGCTCCGTGCCGTCGGGGGTGAACGCAACCTGCTTCGGGCTCGGCCCGGTGCGTGTCTCGGCCAGTTTGCGGTGCAGCTGACCGCTCGCGGGAACGGGCCACGACGGAAGAACAGCGGGGGGTGCAACGACGGAAGCGGTAGGAGCAGTCACCGAATTCGGTGCGTGAGCGGCACCGGGAAGACGGGGACCTGCCGCGGTTTCGGCCGTCGATCGACCGGGAACCGCCAGCGCGATGCAGGCTGTGGTCAGCAGGAGGACCGCAGCGTTCGCTCGCATAGAAAGAGCTTTGCAGGCGAAACGTCGGACTGAGCGCTTCGCTCAGCGCATTCGGACCCCGAAGCGGAGGAAGCTCTCCATCCAGTCGCACGTTTCGCGCAGACCGGTCGCGAGATCGACTGGCATCACGTTCGGGAAAAGACCACGAAGCAGCGTGTTGTCGGCCTGTGAATGCGCAACATCGCCTCCCCGCACAGGTTCGTGGCCTCTCTCCAACGACCGACCCAAGATGGTCTCGATCTCGCTCACAACCGACAGCAGTGACACCCGAGTGCCGAATGCGAGGTTGACCGGTGTGGGTGCGCTGGTCCTATTGAGCACGGCACTGGTGATCGTCTCGGCCACCGTTGCCACATAGGTGAAGTCGCGGGTCTGCGAGCCGTCGCCGTGAACAGGCAACGCTTCGCCCTGCAGCGCCGCAGCGAGAAACGCAGGTACGACCGCAGCGTAGGCGTGACCCGGTCGCTGTTTGGGTCCGAACACGTTGAAGAAGCGAAACACCAACGACGGCATGCCGTAGCTCTCGCTCCACGCCCGAACGTAGGCCTCGCCAGCAAGCTTCGATGCGGCATACGGGCTGCGGGGCAGGGGCGCGAGCGTTTCCACTTTCGGAAGGATCGGATTCGCCCCGTAGACCGAACTCGAACCGGCGAAGATGACCAACGGCTGGGTATCGCTGGCGCGGCACGCTTCGAGAACGTTGAGCGTTCCTTCCATGTTCACCCGGTGCGTGGCAACGGGATCGTCAATGGAGCGGGGCACACTCGGCCGTGCTGCGAGATGGATCACGGCGTCGGCGCCGTTGATCATCGACACCATTGCTGCGGCGTCGAGGATCGAGCTCTCGACGAATTCGGCGTCGATCCCATCCAGGTTGGACGCGTATCCGGTCGCAAGATCATCGATCGCGACGATCTTGTCGACTCGACTCTCCTGTGCGAGTCGTGCGCAGACGTTCGCCCCGATGAACCCTGCTCCGCCAGTCACAACGATCTTCATGACGCCACCACCATCACGTCAAAGCGTCCAGACCGTGGCGTGGGCGAAGTCGGCGGCGTTCAGCGCCGACTTCACGTCGATCAGCACACCGCCCGTCCGCACCAGCCGGCTGAGCTTGGCGCGGTCTTCGATCAACTCGCGGTGCGCGACGGCGAGAATCACGAGGTCGTAGTCGACGCCCGCAGGTTCGGCCGCCAAGGCGATGCCGTACTCCTGCGCAGCCTCCGGAGCACTGCCGAGAGGGTCCACGACCTCCGGCTCGGCACCGAACTGTTTGAGTTCGTCGACGATGTCGGGCACGCGGCTGTTGCGAAGGTCGGGCACGTCTTCTTTGAAGGTCAAGCCAAGCACGAGGACACGCGCGTTCGAGATCGCCATCCCCGTGGCAGCAAGCATCTTCGTCGCCTTCGCGGCGATGAATGCGCCCATACCGTCGTTGACCCGTCGTCCGGCGAGGATCACGTCGGGGTGGTAGCCGACCGACTCAGCTTTGTGGGTCAGGTAGTACGGATCGACGCCGATGCAGTGCCCACCGACCAGCCCCGGGACGAATGGCAGAAAGTTCCACTTCGTTCCCGCCGCCTCGAGTACGTCTCGGGTCGAGATCCCGAGGCGATCGAAAATGAGGGCGAGTTCGTTCATCAGGGCAATGTTCAGATCTCGCTGGGTGTTCTCGATCACTTTCGCCGCTTCTGCGACCTGGATTGTCGGTGCTTCGTGGAGTCCTCCGGCGCAGATCGAGCCATAGACGGTGCGCAAACGAGCGAGCGTCGCGGGGTCTTGTGCGGAAATGATTTTCACGACCTTGTCGATCGTATGGACCTTGTCACCGGGGTTGATTCGCTCGGGTGAATAGCCCACGAAGAAGTCGATGCCGGCGCGCAAACCGGAGACGTTCTCGAGAATCGGAACGCAGATCTCCTCGGTCGCGCCCGGATAGACAGTGGATTCGTACACCACGACCGTGCCTGCACCAAGAGCGCCGCCGATGAGTTCCGACGCCGAACGGAGCGGTCCGAAGTCGGGTGACCGGTGCCGATTCACCGGTGTTGGAACCGTCACGATGATGAACGTGCAGGCACCGAGATCGCTTGGTTGTATCGACACGCGGAGCGAGGACGAACGCAGCCGATCGGCGTCGACCTCACCGGTGCGGTCATGCCCGGCGACGAGTTCGTCAATACGGCCGCTGTCGATGTCGAAACCGACAACAGGGAAGTGGTCGGCGAGGGCAACGGCGAGCGGGAGACCGACATACCCGAGTCCTACGATTCCCACTCTTTCCGGCCGCGCGTCCTGAGAGGAGGGGGAAGTCACAGCGAAGACCGTAGCCGGGCATCGAATCCGCCCGTGAAGAACCGAGAATCGCCGATCGGACGTGAATCGGATCAAACGGTCTTTTCTGGCCGGATCCAGGCCCGGCCGCCGGCGTAGGGAACCCTCGGCGCAACGCAGCAGAATGCACTCGTGAGCGGAAACCCGGCGGACCCCTGGTATCTCGGTATCGACCTCGGAACCGGAGGCTTGAAGGTCGGCGCGATCGACCTCGATGGCACGGTGATCGCCAGCGCGTTTCGCGGGGTCGACACGGTGATCTCCGATGACGGAGGCAACGAGCAGGACCCGTTCGCCTGGTTCGACGCAATCGCGTCCGCCGGCCGCGAGGTCACGACCGTACTCCGCGACGGAGGGAGCAGAACAGGGCCATGCCGGGGAATCGGGATCACCGGTCAATGGGGTTCGACCGTCCCGGTCGATGCCGCCGGCGTGCCGGTAGGCCCCTGCCTGTTGTGGTCCGACCATCGCGGCGCGCCATGGTCGCGCCAGCTCACTGGCGGCACGATCGGCGTGGCCGGGTTCGGCGCCAAGAAGATCGTTGGCTGGCTTCGCTTCGCCGGCGGCGCCCCGTCGAAGGAGGGTGCCGATCCGACCGGGCACGTGCAGTTCCTTCGCCACCGCCGTCCCGAGATCGAGGCGCGCACCGCCGTCCATCTGGAACCCGTCGACCTCATCGGGGCATGGCTCACCGGCGTGGTGGCGGCGACTCCGGCTTCGATGGTGCTGTCCTGGCTCACCGACAACCGGCCGGGTGCTCCGTGCGCATACCATCCCGAGCTCGTTCGGCTCGCCGACCGTCGATTCGCTCAACTGCCGCCACTTCGCCCGACCGGCTCACGTCTCGGCGCCGTGCTGCCCGAGCGCGCCTCCGCCCTGGGGCTGACCACGAACGGCGCGGCGGCCGACGTGGCGGTGGTGTGCGGCGTGCCTGATCTGCACACCGCGGCGATCGGCACCGGGGGAGTGGCGTTCTTCGAAGGTCACCTCGCCATCTCGACGAGCGCATGGGTGTCGGCGCCGGTCAGCTTCAAGAAGACCGACGTGGTGCACCAGATGGCGTCGATCCCCGGGTTCGCTCCTCGGTCCTACCTGATTGCCAACAACCACGAGACCGGCGGTGCGTCGCTGCGCTGGCTCCGAGACAGCGTGCTGCGCGCCGATGACGGCCTCGGCCGCGCTCCTGAGGACTACGGCGCGGTGACGGCCGCGGCGGCGCTGTCCCGGCCGGGTGCTGGAGGGGTGATCTTCACACCGTGGCTGAAGGGGGAGCGCTCACCGGTCGAGGACGCGCACCTGCGGGCATCGTTCCTCAACGTGTCGATCACCACCACACGGAGTGATCTGATCCGTGCTGTTCTCGAAGGGGTGGCCTACAACGCACGGTGGCTCCTCGAGGCAACGGAGTCCTTCGCCGGGCGACCACTCGACGGCCTCCGACTCTTCGGGGGCGGCGCCACGTCGGACCTCTGGGCCCAGATCCATGCCGACGTGATCGGTCGCACGATCTTGCGGATTGACGACGCCATCGACGTGAACGTCCGTGGCGCGGCATGGTTTGCCGCGCTCTCGTTGGGCCATTGCTCCATCGACGATTTCCGCAACACCCCGATTGCCGTCACCGCGTTCGTTCCCAACCCGGCAGCGATGGCCACGTATGTGCCCCTGTACCAAGAGTTCACCAGACTGGCGAAGACCCAGAAGGCGATGTACCGGCGCCTGAACGGCGGACCGACCCGCCGCACCAGCCGCAGATCGGCACGGGCGTGAGCCCTGTCGACGGTGCCAATCGGGTTCGTGAAGCGAAGTCGCCCTCCGCGAGGCGAGCGCCGTGGTGGTGTTCGTGGAGCTCGCGTTAGCGGATCCACCAACGGACGAACTGTTGCTCAGAGTCCCGTGGAGACCACCGAGGCGACGCGCTCAGCGTTGGCTCGGCTCTTCGGGATGCAGGCACCCAGATCAAGGCGGTTGCGATGGAGGTGGGCGGCGACGTTTCCCATCGACACGGTGCGCTGGCCGACGACCGCGCCCCACAGACCATGGGAGCGGACCCAAGCGGGGATGCTGCGTCCGGCTCGCGACCGAGAGCCGCGAAGGATCTCGGCGAGGTCGGAGTCGAGGCCACTGGCCAACGGCCATCCCGCCTCGACCAGCCATCGCTGTTCGACCGATTCGAGCGAGGTCGTCAACACCGACGCTTCACCGCGGCCGGACAGGATCATCATCATCGTGCCCAGCGCATCAATGAGTAGCCCGAGCTCCATGGAGTACTCGCGCGCCGAGTGCACGGCAAGGGTGTTGACGCACATGGTGGTCACATCGATGAGACCGCTGAGGTCATGGAACCCGGAGCGCTCGCGGAAGTCGTTGACGACGTCTTCGGGGTGACGCCCCAGTAGCAGCGCCAGCTCGCGGAGTGCGTGGTCACGGCGGATTCCCATACTGAGCCGGGCGACGCTTCGCACATTGCCGATCTCGAGCTCTTCGTGCTCGGCGGCCTCCGCAACTACGAGGAACTGCACGTCGGTGAGGTTTGCGAGCCATCGTGAGAACTCGTCGGCATCACCGACGGCGGACACGCTCGTCAGTTCGATCGCGGCGATCTCGTCGACCAGCGGATGGAACCCGGTGATGAGGTGTGCGGTGCGGGTGCCGAGTTGCAGCCGGATGCGCTCGGCGGTGGTCGCCCCGTCGCCAAGGGTGATTGCCGCGCCGAGACCGGAGAGGTCGATCGTGGCCACACGCGTGCGCGGTCCGGACGGAGTTTCGTCAGCTGGCTCGTCGATCGCCATCGGATCGTCGCGGGACGAGGAGCCGTCGCGAGTCGCGTGGCCCTGCTCGGTGTCGTTGGTGAGTCTGGCGGACCCGATCGTTGCGGTCATCAGCTGGCCTTTCCTCTGGTTCGTTCACGGTCGAACCCCATTGGAGTTGTGAACGCATCGTCAGCCGTGAGCACGCTCTTGAGGGCTTTCGGTGAAGGAGGCGAAGGAATTCTCGATCGGTGAACGCTTCACGCGGTGAGACGAGCGCAACGGCCACGCAGCGCGCTTTCGACCGCGTTCGGATGGGAGAGAGGTTGCCCCCATCGTTAGGGGCAAAACACCTCCCAACGCCGCTGGGAGGTGAATTGCCCCTATATGTTGGGGCAATCTCTCTCCCAACGCGCGGGACGCGTCGCGGCAGGACGCGCAGCGGGCGTCGGCGAGGTTTCGGTTACTCGACGCCGACGCACCAGCACGCGAACGCCATGACGAAGGCGGTGTCGCGCCACGCGTCGTAGCGGCCCGACGGTCCACCGTGACCGGCGCCGAGTTCGGTCTTCAGCAGGACCGGGCGATCCCCGGTCGTCACCTCGCGGAGACGCTGCACCCACTTCGCCGGCTCCCAGTACCCCACTCGGGGATCGTTCAGACCGGCGGTCGCCAGCACCGCCGGATAGGGCACGGCCCGAACGTTCTCATACGGCGCATAGGACTGCATGTACGCGTAGTATTCCGGGTCCGTCGGGTTTCCCCACTCCTCCCACTCGATCGCCGTGAGCGGGAGTGACTCGTCGAGCATCGTGTTCACGACGTCGACGAACGGGACCTCGGCGATGACCCCGGCGAACACCTCCGGGGCGAGATTCATCGACGCACCGACGAGAAGCCCTCCCGCACTTCCGCCCCACGACACCAGACGACCCGGCGCGACATCGCCCTCGGCGATCAGCGATCGGGCGCAGGCGACGAAGTCGGTGAAGGTGTTTTTCTTCGCCAAGAACTTCCCGTTGAGATACCAACGGCGGCCGAGTTCACCACCGCCGCGCACATGGGCGATCGCGAACACGAAGCCGCGGTCGAGCAACGAGAGCCGCATCGTCGAGAAGGTGGGATCTGACGAGATCTCGTAGGACCCGTAGCCATACAGCAGGCCTGGCGCCGAGGCATCGATCGGGGTGTCTCGATGGCGGACGATCGACATCGGTACCAGTGTCCCGTCGGCCGCACCGACCAGGCGTCGTTCGGTCACGTAGCGCTTCGGATCGAAATCGCCGAGGACCGGTTGGCGTTTCCGGAGCAACCGCCGGCCGGTCGCGAGGTCGAAGTCGAACACGCTCGGAGGCGTCGTGAGTGACGAGTACCCGAACCGCAGGAACGGTGCGTCGACATCGGCGTTGGAGACTGGCCACACGCTGTGCACCGGTTCGTCATGGGTGATCACTCGCTCGTCACCCCACGAGCCGTCGTCGGTCAGCGCCAGCACACGAAGTCGTTCGAGGCCTTCGACGCGCTCATGGAGGGCAACGTGGCGGCGGAACACCTCGATGCCTTCGATCTTCGGCCGACGGGCAATGTCGTGCCCGCGTTGCGCGAGCTCGTCATCGCTATCCCACTCCGGCGCGAACGCCGTCCACGGTTCGCCCGGCCCTGAAGCAACACACAACCGGAAGTTCTCCGCACCATCGTTGGTGACCACGAAGAAGCGATCCGAGCCGTTCGCGCCACGGTGATGGTCGATCGCGTATTCGCCACCTTGCTGGCGTTCGCGAAACACGACGAAACCGGCATCGAGATCGTCGGCGCGTGCGACACGTGTCTCGGTAGTGACCTGGCTGCCGATCACCAGGAAGATGTACT
>JANOHI010000284.1:0-11352 GCA_031406385.1 Acidimicrobiia bacterium | reverse complement strand
CAGCGCACCACCGCAGGCGAACTCCGTCGACGCCAGCTTCGCCAGCATCACGGCGCCCGCATCGTCAAGACAGCCGACGGCGAAGGCCGACGCGCTCGGTACGTGGCCGGCGAGCACGTTCGAACCACCGGTCGTCACGATGCCGTCGGTGCAGATGTTGTCCTTCAGCCCGTAGGGCACGCCCTCGAGCGCCCGAGCGTCGCCGGTCGTCCATCGTTGATCGGACCGACGCGCTTGCACAGTGGCCTCTTCGAGCGCAAGGTGCATCACCGAGTTGATCCGGTCGTCGATCTTCTCGATACGCGCAACGCATGCGGCGAGCGCCTCACTCGGACTCGCGGTCCCCGCAGCGAAGTGGCCGAGGAGCTCCGTCACCGTGCAGTCAGCCAGATCGGTCGGTGCGGAGACGCTCGACGTGGGCACTAAGCGTGCGGTCGCGTCGGGAACTGTCGGCACGGGATGCTTCGGGTGGACCAACGGCGCAGTTCGCGGTTCGAGCGGCGACGGATGGGCCATGCCACCGAGATCGATCTCCCGAACGGCCACGACCTCGTCCCACCACACCGCCATCGCATCGGCGGCGAGCCTCACGTAGCGATCGTCGAGCTCCGCGCCGGCAACTCGAGCGGTCGCGACCATCTCGTCATGGGACCGCTGGTTCATGCTCTACCTGTCGTTTCGAATGACCAGCTCGTCGTGAGATCGACGAGTCGTTGTCGTCGTCGGTGCTCTTGACCGATCTGCGTGCCACGACACCGGCGGGGGAACCGAACTAGCGGAGCAACCGGGCAAGCGCGCCCGCGGCGCCCTCGGCCCACGAAGCGACGGTGGAGGACAGCTTGTCGAGTTCGCCGTCGAGTACGAAAAGTCCCCGGGTCGGAACGATCGCACCGATCTCCACCAGAAGCGGACGAAGGAAGACCTCGGGGGCGAGCGCATGCACCGTTGAAGCGCCGACCATCACGGGGATCGCCACCACACCGGCGAGCCCGGTCTGGCCGAACCAGTCGAGGTAGGACTTCAACAGCCCGGTGTAGGTCGCCTTGTAGGTTGGTGAGGCAATCACGGCGAGGTCGGCGCCGGACAGTGCAGCAACTTCGGCCTTCACGTCGGCCGACGACCAGTCGAAGAGCTGACCCCCGAGGTTGGCGAGGTCGGTGACATGTGTACGTATGTTCTCGCCTCGCCCGGCAGCACTGGCCGCTTGCCTGGCAACTTCCTCGGCGACTCCCAGGGTGCGGGAGTTGGCCTTCGGATTGCCGCAGACGACGACGACGTTCAGTGCAGCCGGGTTCGACATGATCGGCGAACTACTTGTTGCAGACGAGCAGCGGCATCACGTCGGTGCCGAATCGCTCGACACCTTCGACGAAGTCCGGGAAGGTGAACATCATGCCGACGACGCCCGGGATGGCGGCGATCTCATCGACCTTGCGGGCAACCGTGGCCGGCGAACCCGCAATCACGTTGATGTTGAACATGCAGTTGTTTTGCATGTCCTGCAGGATCTGACGCGCCGTGCTGGTCTCGCTGGCGTTGACGTCGGCCGCGGCCATGCCCATCATGAACGCGAGGGCATCGGTGTCGGCACCGTCCTTGCAGTACTGCACGTAGGCCTCGGCCTCCGCGTCGGTGTCCTTGATGAAGATCATGTTGAGGGCGTAGGCGCCGACTTTGCGGCCAGTCTTTGCCGCAGCTTCCTGCAGCTGCGAACTCATGGACCGCATCAGCTCGAGGTCACTCGGCGTGACGATGAAGTTGTAGTCGCCGTACTCGGCGCAGAACTGCATGCCCCGGTCCGACTGGCCCGCCCCGACGATCGGAATGTGGGCGGTCGGCTTCGGCTGCACCATGCAGTCATCGAGCTGGTAGAAGTCGCCCTTGAACGAGCTGCGGCCGTTTTCCCAGAGGTCTTTCATGATCGCGACGTACTCCGACGAGTGCTCATAGCGGTTCGCGAAGTGCGAGTCGCCCGGCCACACGCCCATCTGCTGGTATTCGCTCATGTTCCAGCCCGACACGATGTTGATGCCGAAGCGGCCCTTGGAGATGTCGGAGATGGTGACCGCCATGCGGGCGACCATCGCCGGGTGCAGGGTGAGGATGGCGGTCGACGCATAGAGCTTGATCTTCTCGGTGACGGCGGCGAGGCCGGCCATGAGCGTGAACGACTCGAGGTTGTGATCCCAGAACTCTGTCTCGCCGCCGAACCCGCGGAGCTTGACCATGGACAGGACGAACTCGAAGCCGTGCTTCTCCGCGGCGAGGGTGATCTGCTTGTTGAGTTCGAAGCTCGGCATGAACTGCGGTGAGTTCTTCGAGATGATCCACCCGTTGTTGCCAATCGGAATGAAGACGCCAAAGTCCATGTGAAGCCTCCTGTAAGGGGAATTGAGCTACTGAACTCTAGTGATGGCCATGAGTAGGGACAACTCGTTCGTTCGATTCCTCAGAGGTTTTAACAGACTCGTAAGATATAGATCCCATGGTGTTCGACGACCCCCCCGCACCATGGGCCTGCGTGATCGGCCGGTTCCAACCGTTCCACCGTGACCATCTCTCGTTGATCGATGTCGTCGTGGCCTCCGGTCGCCGACTCATCGTGGCGATCACGAATGTGGAGCCGTCCTGGCGAGTTCCGATCAGCGAGGCGCCGCATCGTCACACCGACGCTGCGAACCCGTTCACGTACCGACAGCGGGCTGAACTCGTTCGGGCTGCCCTGCAGCCGCTCGGCCTGATGGACGCAACGCACATCACACCGTTCCCGATCCACGATCCGAGACTCTGGTCGTCGTACCTCCCTCAGGGCACCGAGTGTTGGGTGCGTGCGCGTGGACCGTGGGAGACCCGGAAGATGCGGGAACTCGCCACTCAGTATCCAGTGCGATCGATTCCTGGCGTGCCATGCGAAGTGTCGGGTACATCCATCCGACGTCGCATGCGCGAGGGGGACTGGTCTTGGACCCTCGACGTTCCTGCAGAAGTTGCGCGGCTGATCGAGGCATGGTTAGCGGATGGGTCGCTGGTCATGTCGGATCGCGACCAGCGCGACGTAGGCCAGGGCGCACGATGACCGGGGCCGCTTCACCACTGCACTACGGCGAAGATCATCCGAGGCCACCCGATGACCGTTGCCCGATGATTCTCGTGATCCTCGACGGTTTGGGTGATCGGGCGCACGCGGAATTGGCCGAGGAGCCCTTCGGACTTCCGCGTACGGCAACTGAAGCGGCGAGTACCCCGGTGCTGGACGCCTTGGCTCGCCGGGGCGAGTCGGGAGTGCACGTCCCGCTGGGCTGGGGTCGGGCCGCGCCGAGCGAGATCGCGCACTGGTCCCTCTTCGGCCTCTCCGATATCACGTTTCCCGGACGGACCCGCCTCGAAGCGCTTGGCCACGGACGGTCGCCGGAGCTTGGCTCACTCCTGCTGTTCGCCGCGCTCCGACCATCAACAACCGACGACACCGGCAGCATCTGGATCACCGGGCGGGTCCGGCGCGACGAACCGGAGGTTGCCCGCCGCCTTCTGGAGACGGTGCGCGCCTACGAGACCGCGACCCATCGATTCGAGTTGACGATCTTCGATCGGGGCGAAGGCATCCTCACCATCACCGCAGGCCCGCAGAGTGACGTCGGAGCGGTGACGGACACCGACCCGTTCTTCGAACACCTTCACCCGATGATGCAGCCGCTCGCCGTGCGATCTCCCGATTTCGAAACCACCGGTTCCGTATCCACCGCAAGCGCAGTTGCCGAATACCTCCGGTGGGTGCGGATAACTCTCGCCGAGGATCCGGTCAATCAGGATCGTCTCACCAAAGGGCTTCCCGCGCTCGACACGCTCACGACGAAGTGGGCAAGTGTCATCGGCTCAGTACCGTCGTTCTGCGAGGTCACCGGAATCCGCGGTGCCATGGTGCCGACGAGTCCGTTCTACCGGGGGCTCAGTCGATTGCTGGACATGGACGCCATCGACGCGACGGTCGGTGAGAATTCACTGGCCGATTCCCTGGATGCGGCGCGGCGACTGGTGGCACGCGGAGCCCAGTTCGTTCACGTGCACACGAAGGTCACGGACGAGGCGGGACACGCGAAGGATCCGCTCGCCAAGAAGGCCGCGGTCGAGTGGTGCGACGCCCAACTTGCGGCGCTTCTGCGTCCGCCGTTCACCGATTGGGTGGTCGCGGTTACCGGTGACCACGCGACCCCGGCATCCGGCGGGGTTCTGCATACCGGCGATCCGACGCCGTTTGTCGTCGTGGGCCCCTCGGTTCGGCCTGATGGGGTTGTCGCGTTCGGCGAGCAGGCTTCACGCCGCGGGGCCCTCGGCGTGATCGCAGCATCGGACGTACTGCCCCTCATGTGCTCACACGCCAATCGGCCCCGATTCCTCGGACACCGACCATCGGCGTACCCGACCATCGCACTTCCCGACGCCCCTGTTCCGTTCCGATGACCCGCCCGTAGCGGCAAGCCCGGGGCGACGGGCTGCGAGGAAATCCTCAGATGTATTGTGGAGAGGTGGCTCTCCCTGACGACTTCCCAACAGCCGGCGACTTCTCCGTCCCTGAGCACCTCGTCGGCACCCTCGCCGAGGTCGATCAGCTCTACGCATCGATCGTTGCCCCGCTGGAGGAATCCCTCGCCCATCGCTTCGCCGGTGTCGACGATTACCTCGACACCGACGGCCGACTCCATCCCGAGATCTGGGAAGCCCGGCGCCACATCATGCGAGCGTCCGGCGCAGCGGGTCTCTACGGAGCGTTTCTTCCGAGCCGGATCGGGGGTCGGGACTACGACCGCGAGGACATGTTGTGGGTCGAGGAACGGGTCTACAGCTATGGCCTGCGGCTGAACCCGGCGCTCCTGTCATGGAGTGAGGGGGCGACGCCCCGGGTGATCTTCGCCCACGACCACCACCGCGACGAGTTCACCCTTCCGCTCGTCCGTGGCGAGAAGACCGCGTTCCACGCCATCACCGAGCCAGGAGCGGGATCGAACCTCTTCGACATGAAGACCAATGCCGTTCAGCGCAACGGCGACTGGGTCCTCAACGGGCACAAGGCCTACATCACCAACGCGTTCGAGGCCGACGTTGCTCAGGTGCTTGCGGTGACTCATCCAGGCAACGGTCGTCGCAGCTTCACGTACTTCCAGTTCGACACGCACGAGGCGCGGTCGCGAGGGTTCTCGACGGGCAAGGTGTACCAGACCATGTTCAACGACGGCATCACCGGCGAAGTCATGTTCGACGACCTCGTGCTTCCCGCTGACTCCGTCATCGGTGAAGTCGGCGGAGCCTTCGACATCGCCATGGCCTCGATCAATTGGACCCGCATGCGGAGAGGTGGGATGTGTTCGGGCTGGGGTCAGCTGCTCATCCATCGCATGGTCGAACGAGCGAAGAGTCGAGTGATCGGCGGCAAGCCGCTCGGCGCGAATCAGGGCATCGCATGGATGGTGGCCGACAGCTACGCCGACTGGATGATGGCCCGCTCACTCTCGCTCTCCGTGGCACGTGAGCTCGACCATCCGGGACCGTGGTGGAAGACGCCGCGTCCCCGCGAGGAGATTCGCAAGATCTCGGCGGTGAAGTTGACCAACGACGAATGCTTCTACCGGATCGCTGATCGGGCGTTGCAGCTCCACGGTGCCGCAGGCGTCATGCGCGACACCGAGATCAACAAGCTGTTCCAGTTGGCCCGCAACTTCCGGATTCCCGGCGGTGCCGATGAAGTTCAGCGGAACTCGATTGCCGAGGGCCTCGGACTCCGCTTCTGAGCTCAGGAGCCGAAGGCTCCGTTTGCCTCGTACTCGGCGATCTGTTCGGCGTCGTAGCCGAGCAGGCCGCTCAAGATCTCGGTGGCGTGTTCGTTACGAGACGGTGCACGCACGTGATCGGTGCGAGGAGCGCCGACCCGGATCGGTGAGGTGAACTGACGAACGGTCCCGTAGTAGGGGTGGTCTGTCTCGGCAATCACGTGCCGAGCTGCTGCGTGAGGATCTGCAGCAGCCTGGTCGATGGACCAGATCGGACCACACGGCACGCCTGCCGCAGTCAGGATATCGAGCCATTCCTCAGTGCTATGCGCGCGTAGGGACTTGTCGAGCTCCGCTTCGCACGCAACTTTGTTGACACGGCGTTGCTCGAAGTCGGTGAACCGGACGTCCTGGAGAAGATCTGCTCGGCCGATTGCCTCGCAGAGCCGCTGCCAGAACTTGTCCTTGGCGCAGGTGAGGACGATCCATCCGTCGGCGGTCGGATAGTTGCCGAACGGGACAAGCGACGGGTGTGATGACCGGGTTGTGCGTCCGATCACGTGGTTCTCGGTGAGCGCCCACGTGCCCGGATAGGACAGGAGGTTCATGGCCGTGTCGTAGAGCGACAGGTCACAGTCCATCCCCACGCCATCGCGCCGGGCGGCATGGATGCCGGCAAGAGTCGCCGCAGTGAGCACGTACCCGGAGGAGAAGTCGACCAGGGACAGTCCCGACTTGGCCGGCGGGCCATCCGGTTCGCCGGTGAGACTCATCCATCCGCACATGCCCTGCAGGATGTAGTCGTAGCCGGGTTCGGTGGCGCGTGGTCCGACGTTGCCGAAACCCGAGAGCGAGACGCAAACGATCTTCGGGTTGATGTGCTTGAGGTGTTCGTACTGGATGCGGAGCTTCGCCGGCACGTCGCCACGGAGATTGGAGACCACGGCGTCGGCGGAGGCGACGAGATCTTCGAACACGCGCCGTCCGGACGTGCTGGTGATGTCGAGCGAGAGCGACCGTTTGTTGCGGTTGAAGGTCTCGAAGAACAGTGAGTCCTCGCTGTGTTGGAACGGTGGAACGTAGCGGCCGACATCGCCGTTGGTGCGCGGGTCTTCGATCTTGATGACGTCGGCGCCGAGGTCGGCGAGGTGCACCGTGCCGAAGGGGCCGGCGCCGAATTGTTCGACGGCGATGATCCTGATGTCTTCGAGCGGGCGCATGGGAACTTTCGGAAACGACGGCACACCGCCGGCTAGTGCATCTTCGCAGAAGTTCCTGTGACATCGAAACGCTCTGATTCGTTGTGGGCCCTGCGTTGTTCGAAGGATCGATGTAACAGAAACTTCCGACTCAGTGCACTAGTGGTCGATCTTCTGGTACACCGAGTTGAGGTGGTGCACATGCTCGTGCATCGTCAGCTCAGCAGTCTTGACGTCTCCGACCAACACCGCCTCGTGGATGAGTCGATGTTCGTGGTTGACCTTCTTCCAGAAGGCCGGGGAGGAGGCGCGAGCAACGTAACGAGTCGTCAACACGTCGAAGATTGGGCGGGCCATGAGATCGAGCAGAGGATTGCCCGCCGCTTCGAGCATCGTGAGATGAAAGGACCGCCCGCGTGAGCGGTGTTCGGCTTCGGACGCCTTCCCGCGAACAACATCGTTCCCGAGTCTCTTGAGCTGATCCTCGTTTCGGCGTTGAGCTGCGAGGCCGGCAACCGGAACCTCGAGGAGTAAGCGCGCTTCGAGAATCCCTTCGTCGCTGAGCGTTTCGGCGTGCATCATCATGCCGATCGAGTCGGTGAGATAGCCCTTGATCTGGTCCGTCGACGGAACTGCGACCCACGTTCCGCCGTTCACCCCGCGACGGGTCACCACAAGACCACTGGAGGTCAGGTTGCCGAGTGCTTCGCGGATCGTGGATCGGCTCACGCCGAACACCTTCGCGAGCTCCGGCTCGATCGGCAGGCGCTGTCCCGGGATGAGTACACCGGTGACGATGTTCGTCCGGAGCTGATCCGCGACCTGTCGATAGGCCGGCCGGATCCGCTCGATCGCCAGCGGGCCGACCTCGTCGGCCGTGTGCGCAGAATCGCCGAGGGTCTCTTCGGAGTGGTCAGTACCCATCGGGAATCATCCTGACCGGTCTCACGCCCGGAGGGCAGGCATCACGTGTTCGCTGATCAGCCGGACCGACTGCAGTGTGGACTCGACGGGCATACCGATCCAGTGGGTGCGGATGATGAACTGATTCACCCCGATGGCGCGCCACGGGGCGAGCTCGGCGATGACATCTTCGGGCGAACCGACCACGAATCGCTGCTCCGACAGCTGTTCGTAGGCGGCCGCGAAATCGTCCTTGTCCGGCATGACCTTGTCCTGGCCCCATTGCGCGTAGACCTTGTACTTCGCCGAGAGATACGGCGCGGCCACACGGATCGCCTCCTCTCGCGTCGGGGCGCAGAAGACCTCGCGCATCAGCGGCAGCGTGGTGACGTCGCTTCGTCCGCAGACATTCGCAGCTGCGTTGAAGAGCTCGATCTGGCGGAGCACGGTCTCGGTCGTCGCGTGCGGGTTGATCATCCACGCATCGGTGAGCCGGGCGGCCCGCTCGACGGCGGCGTCGGAGTTCGCAGCCATCCAGATCTCGGGCCTCGGACGCTGCACCGGCAGAAACGTCAGCGATGCACCGTCAAGCTGACACCACGGCAGATCGGCATGGACTTCCCTGCCCGACCACAACTCGGTCACGATGCGCAGGTTCTCTTCGAGGCGATGCACCTGGCCCTTCTTGGACAAGCCGAACGCCTGATACTCCTTGTCGCGGTAACCGAGTCCGACGCCGTAGATCAGGCGACCTTCGAGCACGACATCGAGGGCGGCATAGTTCTCGGCCACTTCGAGGGGATTGAGGAGCGAGAGCAGGTTGATGCCGATCCCGACACGCATGGCGCCCGTCTCGGGAGCGAGCCGGGCGAGGTACGCAAGGGGCTGGATGTGGGTCATGCCCTCGGCGAGGAAATGCTGTCCGGCCCACAACATGTCCCAGCCCTGATCACGGGCCGCATGAACAACGCGAATCTGCTCCCGTAGTGCCTGCACCTGATCGGTACCGACCGGATGCTGGTTGGTGAGGAACAGTCCGAACTGAACGCTCATCCGCGCAGCGCCTGCCCGAGCACTCGACTGTCGGCCATCGTGTCGAGGCCGAGGACGAGGTCCTGCACGCGATGGGTGATGTCGCGTGAGGTCGCCGTGCCCATGTTGTCCTGGAACTTCACGATGATCTCGTCGGCGCTCAGCGGGCGCTCATCGGCCCCCCGGTTGACCTGCTCGCGATGGGCGAACACTCGGCCATCGTGGAGCGTGATTTCCAACGCGCCGCTGTAGTGCTTGGGGAATCCGGAATCGGGATCATCGAAGCACGTGACCTTCGCTGCGAGATCGAGGATCTCCCGATCGCCGATCGCATCGCTCTCCAGCTCGGCGAGACCGAACTGGCCTCGCACGATCGACGCGGCAACGATGTAGGGCAGCGAGAACTTCGCGTCGTAGTCGCTCTTCGGCAGGAGCTTCTTCTCGGCCGGGTACGACACGACCTGCCCTGGAGTCGGATGGATGTAGGCGTCGATCTTGGCGATGTCGCCGGGTGCGATGCCGTTGCCTTTCACGATGATCATCGCGGCGTCGGCGAAGGCGTGCGTGAAATGACACACCGGGAACGGCTTCACCGCGTTGTTCAACACTTCCCAGGTCTCTCCCAGGCCAGAGGTGCACGCCGCGAGGTCGGGCACCTTGTTCTGCAGGTGGGTGTTGAAGAAGCCGAAGCGACCTTCATAGACGCGCAGCGGCGTCTGGAAGCCCTGACGGGCAAAGGCTGCGGCGGTGATCGCATTCGACGCGGCCAAGCCCGGGTGGGCGCGCTTCGTCCACGACCCGTCATCGAGGAACTCGAGCAGACCAGCCGAAGTGGAACCGGCAAAGCCCTGGGCATAGGCAATGAGCTTCGCCGGCAGGCCTTCCATCTTCGCCGCGGCAGTTGCGCAGCCGAACGCGCCGGCAACGCCGGTCGGATGGAAGCCGACTTCGTGGAAGCCGCCGTTCGCGGCCATGCCGATGCGTGCCGACACTTCGACGGCGAGAACGTAGCCGACGAGCAGGTCGCGGCCCGGGAGGCCCTTGTTGTTGGCCATGGCAAGGGCTGTCGGGACGGCGCTCGTCGACGCGTGGCACACGGCAGCGACGTGGGTGTCGTCGTAGTCGAGCCCGTGCATCAAGATGCCGTTCATCAACGCGGCATCACGGATAGGCAGGCTGTTGCGAAACCCGACGACCGGTTCAGATCCCTCGCTTCCGAAGCCGGTCAGCGCGCTCAGCGCCGTGCGGCTGAACTCGAAGCGCGTCGACGCGAACGCGATGCCGACGCAGTCGAGGATGAACAGCTTCGAGCGCTCCACGACCGTGGCGGGAAGGTCGGCGAACGTGAGGTCGGCGGCGAAGTTGGCGATGGTCTCGCTGATGGAGGCTCCGGCTGTGGTGTCCGAGGAACCGAGAACGTCTGAGGACATCGTGGAATCTGCCATGGCGCGATTCTGTCAGCGAATTCCGGACCTAGTGAAATCCTCTGATGTATTTGGGGTCGGTCCCTGAGTACGCTTGTCCGCCATGTCAACGGGCAAGCAACTTCGGGTAACGGTCGTCCAGTCCGGATCATGTTCGGAAGACCTCGCAGCGAACACCTCGGCGCTGCTCGACACGTTCCGAGCCGAAGCGGAGAAGGGAACCGACCTCGTCCTCTTTCCCGAGTTGGCGACCGCTCCGTACTTCTGCGCCACCACCAAGGACGAGCGGTTCTGGAGCTGGGCGGAGACGGTGCCCGGCCCGACGACCGAGGCGTTTGCCAAAGTCGCAGCCGAGACGGGAACCGCAGTGTGCTTCGGTATCTACGAACGCACCGATGAAGGCATCCATTACAACGCAGCGCCCATCATCGACGGGACCGGCGCGTTCGTTCAGGGCACGCTTCCCGACGGTTCGACGCAGCCTTACTTCCGCAAGCTGGCCATTCCGAAGGTCGAGACACCAACGCTGACCACCGACGAGAAGCACTGGTACGGGCCGGGGCCCGGGCCGTGCATCTTCGAGCTGAACGGCATCAGGGTTGCCGTGCTCATTTGCTACGACCGCAGCTTCTCCGAGCATTGGATGGCGGCTACGCACATGGGCGCCGAAGTCGTGATCGTCGTGGTCTCGTCGTTCGGCTGGCGTTCGGAGCTGTTCATCCCGGAACTGCGGATCCGGGGGATGGAGAGCGGTTGCTGGGTGGTTGCCGCGAACCGTGGCGGGCCGGAGGTCGTGAATGGCCAGACGATCACGTTCTTCGGGCAGTCGTGCGTGATCGAGCCGACCGGCAAGGTTGTGGCGATTGCGCCGGCCGATGAAGCGGGACACATCCTTCACGCCACCGTCGACACGTCGATCATCCCCGAGGCCCGCCGTACCTGGCCGATCCAACAGGATCGTCGCCCGGAAGTCTTCCGTTTCCTGTACGAAACGCCGCCGTATGTCAGCGAGAGTTCGGGGACGGAGTTGCT
>JANOHI010000205.1:0-22908 GCA_031406385.1 Acidimicrobiia bacterium | reverse complement strand
GGGGGGGTGGCCCCCGGGGAACCCCGTGGGGGGGGTCGCCGCCCACACGGCCGTCATTCTTGATCTCGACGCCGACAACGCCACGGTGATCGGCCGCGGCGTGGTCTCGGTACGTCACGATGGCGTGACGACGACCTACCCGGCGGGGACCGTCATGTCGATCGACGCGTTGCGCTTCCCGGGCGCGGCCGGCAAGAGCAGCGGTGCCCACCCCCTTGCGGCGCTTGCGGCCATCGACCCTTCCGTCGCGGACACGGAGTCGTCCGCCGAGGCAGCGTCGCTCGGCGCTACTGCGGAACGGCTCGGCGAGGCATTCGCCACTGCCCTTGCCGCGGGCAACGGCGACGGTGCGGTTCGAGCTGCATTGGAGCTCGAGGCGACGATTCACGCATGGTCGGCCGACACGCTCCAGTCGGAGGAAGTCGATGAAGCACGTCGGATGATGCGCTCCATGATCAGCCGTCTCGGTGAGGCGGCGGGTGAGGGTTTGGCCGACCCTCGCGAACGAGTCGCGCCCTTCGTCGACACACTGCTCGAGCTCCGCGGTGAGGTCCGCAAGGACAAGCGCTATGACCTGTCCGACCTCATCCGCGACCGCCTCACCTCATCCGGCATCGAAGTCCGCGACACCCCCGCCGGCCCCGAGTGGCTCCTCGTCTGACCCCTTGGGAGAGAGGTTGCCCCCATATGTTGGGGCAGAACACCTCCCAACGCCGCTGGGAGGTGTTCTGCCGCACCCCGGCCGAAACTACCGGACGCGTAATACGGGCCGTCGAGGGCCTTGCGTGACAGCCCAGAGAATGTTGCCGGGTCAGACGTGGACGTGAGCGACACGACGGCGCCCAGCGCGGCCGGTGCTCAAGAAGATCACGAGGAACACGAACGCATTGATCAGGATGACTGTGGCCCCCGGCGACGTGTTCACGTGGTAACTGAGGTTCATCCCGACCAGTGAAGTAAGCGCACCTAGTATCGGGGCGACGATCAGCATTCGGGCGAATGAGTCGGTGAGCATTCGCGCCGTCGACGCCGGAAGCACCAGGAGCGCCGAGATCAGCAACACGCCGATGACGCGCATCGTGACGAGCACGGTAAGCGAAAGCATCACCATGAGAACTGCGTCAAGCAGGTCCGGACGTCCGCCGGTGACCCGGGCAACTTCGGAGTCGAATGTTGCGTACAGAAGCGGACGGTACGCTCCGAGCACAACCGCAAGCACGGCGAGACCGACGCCGACCACCGCGAACACGTCGCTGCGGGCCACGCCGAGGATGTCGCCGAAAAGCACAGCATCAATGCTGCGGCGCGCCTGCCCGAACTTGTTGAATAGCACGATTCCGGCCGCAAACGACGCCGTTGTCACAATGCCGATCGCCGCGTCAGCCGAAAGCAGCTTTCGCCTCGTGACCCGCCCGATCATGAGACCCGACGCGATGCCCCATGCTCCGGCACCGAGGAAGTAGTTCACATTCGCTACAGCCGCCGCCGCGGCGCCGCCGAACACTGCGTGGGAAAGCCCATGACCGATGTAGCTCAGGGACCGGAGAACGACGTAGACGCCGACGAGGCCGCAGAGCGCACCCGCGAGGACGGCCACGGTGAGCCCCCGGCGGAAGAACCCATAGGAAAGCGGTTCGAGGAGGTCGACGGCAGCAAGGACAGAGGCCATGTTCACGCTGGCTTTGAGATGACGCGTAGCGAAGGGGCATGGTCGAGCACCACGGGCATGCCCCCGTGGATGAGCACTTCGAGCGGCGCGCCATACGTGGCTTCAAGCACGGCGGGACGAAGGACGTCGATGGGTGCGCCGTCGGCGATCACGGTCTTGTTGAAGCAGACGATGCGAGGGAGGTGGGCGGCCAGCCCGTTGAGGTCGTGGGTGGTCAGCACGATCGTGAGGCCGTCGGCGTTGAGGTCGGTGAGGAGATGGAGGATCTCGTGGCGAGTGCGCACGTCGACTCCGGAGGTCGGTTCGTCGAGCACGAGGAGGTCCGGCCGGCGCGCCATTGCGCGGGCGAGGAACACGCGCTGCTGCTGCCCGCCGGAGAGCTCGCGGATGTGGCGCTGGCCGAGCCCGCCGAGTCCGAGCCGTTCGAGCAAATCGTCGACTTCGTCGCGCTCGGCTTTTGAGATCCCGGGCCACCATGAGCGCTTCCGCATCGTCATAACGATGACTTCGCGAACAGTCACCGGGAAGTTCCAATCGACCGTCTCGACCTGCGGCACGTAGGCGACCGACAGTGCGTCGGGCTTGGTGATCGAGCCATGCATGGGCTCGACGGTGCCGAGGATGGCGCGGAGCAGTGTGGTCTTTCCGGAGCCGGAAGGCCCGACGATGCCGAGGAGTTCGCCCGCACGGACGTGGAGGTCCACATGGTCGACAACGACGGGCCCGCCGTAGGAGCAGCTCAGATGGGAGATCTCAAGCAAGGGCGTCCCTTTCCACGAAACAGATGAGGCCGACCGACGACATACGTGTCACACCGACGCGCCAGGTCGTCATTGCGGATACTTCGCCGAGTTGGGGCCGACGTCGCCAACGTCGAGGGCCTTGAGACCGCTGGCGTCACCGCCGAGGGCATCGACCATGGTGACGTAGTCGAAGCGCATCAGGCTGAGGAACGAGTGCTCCGGGTCACCGGGTTCCCCTGGAAGGTCGTCGTCGCGAAGCACGTCGACGTACCTCGCTCCGGTCTCCTTTCCGATCTGTTCGAGCACCGGCGACGGGAACACTTCGGAACCGAAGATTGCGGGGACCTTCTTCTGTTTGATCTGCTCGATGAGCCCAGCCACCTCCTTGGCGGTCGGCTCGTCGAACGACGACGGCTGGATCGCGCCGACGACCTCCCAGCCGTAGTGCTTGGCGAAGTACGCGTAGGCATCGTGGTAGGTCAGGAGCTGCCGGTTCGCGGCGGGGACGCTCGCCGTGGCTTCGATCATCGCTGCGTCGAGCGCGTCGATCTTCGCCGAATACGCCGAGAGATTGCGCTCGTAGGCCGCTACGTCATCGGGGTCTCGGGCGACGAGGACTTCCGTGGCGACGCGGGCGTATTCTTTCGCCATGGGCGGGTTGGTCCAAAGGTGCGGGTTGGGCTTGCCTCCCTCTTTCGGGAAGGAGAAGTCGTAGATCCATTCCGACTCCGGAAGGGTGGCCGTACCTAGCTCGCAGATCTGCGAACCGGCTTTCGCGTTCGTGGCGGCGAGGTCCTTGGTGGGCTCTTCGAGTTTCAGCCCATTGATGAAGACGATGTCGGCGCCGGAGACGGTCTTGGCCGCCGACGGTGGGGGTTCGAACGTGTGCGAGTTCGTTCCTTCCGGCACGATGCCGGTTACGACAGTGTCCGTCCCGCTGGTGAGGTTGGCGATGATGCTGGTGATCGGCGCAACAGTTGTGGCGACGATCAGCGGCCGACCGCTGACGGCGTCTCCTCCCCCACACCCATTCGCCACCGGTGCCGCGGTCTCGCTCGCGTCAGCCCCTGCCGTAGCTTGGGTCGAGTCGGCCCTGTCGTCGGCGCAACCTGCGACCACGAAGGCCCCGAGCAGCGTTACGAACACCACCCTGCGGGCACGGAAAAATGCTGAAGTCACTCGACCAGGTTAATCGCTCGCTCAACCTATGTTGCCGGGCGAGCGGCCCGGCCCTACCGGCCGATGAACGTCGGGGGGCGGCGTTCAAGATAGGACGCAACCCCCTCAGCAAAGTCCTTCGAACCAACGAGGGGCAGCAACTGCAGGAACACGTGGTGGATGTGGGCGTCGAACTGCTCGCCCTCGCCGGCCCGAAGCATCCGCTTGATCGCCCGGGTGGCCAGCGGCGCGTTCGCGGCGATCTCCTGCGCCACCGACATCGCGACCTCGGCGAGTTCCGCGTCTTCGACGACCCTGCTGACCAGGCCGGCCGCGAGGGAAGCGTCGGCGTCAAGGGTCCGACCGGTGAGCATCAGTTCCGCTGCGAGGGAACGGCCGACGATACGCGGCAGCAGCCACGTGCCGCCGCTCTCGGGGAGTACCCCGCGCTTGGCGAACGCGAAGGCCAGTTTCGCCGAGCGTGCGGCGATCCGGATGTCGCAACCGAGGGCGACATCGAGGCCATAGCCCGCTGCGCCCCCGTTGAGTGCGGCGATGACCGGCGTGTCGATGCCGTAGAGCACAATCGGGGGCGTCGATCGCATTTCGATCTCGGGGACGCCTCCGAGGGAGAGGCCGCCACCCTTGCTTTGCGCTTTCACGTCGAGGCCGGCACACCAGGCACGCCCGTTCCCGGCCAGGATGATGCACCTGATCTCCTTGTCCTTGTCGGCTTTGATGAGCAACTCGCTGAGCAGGTCGAGCATCGGTCCGGTGATGGTGTTCATCTGGTCCGGACGGTTGAACGTGATGGTGGCCACGTGGCCGTTCACGTCGTAGAGGAGTTCGTCACCGGTCGTGTCATTCCAGGCCATGGCACCATCCTCGCCGAGCAGGGGTGGTTCCTACCAAACGGCACGCTCCGGTGCGTTGACACGACGGCGACTCGGTGGCCGCACAACGACCTACCCGACGACTCGAATCTCGATGCGCCGATTCTTGGCACGCCCCGACTCAGTCGCGTTCGATGCCACGGCGATCTCCTCGCCATACCCCTTGGCCGTGATCCGAGCAGCATCGACGCCCGCCTCGATCAACCGTGCCCGAACGGCCTCGGCCCGCTGCTGGGACAGCTCGAGATTGCGCGGCGCCTGGCCCGTCCAGTCGGTGTGGCCGCCGACCTCGACCTTGGCCGTCGACGATTTCAACGCCGTCGCGACGTCGGCAACCACCGCCTTGCCTTCGTCGCTCAATGAAGACGAGTTCTTGGCAAACGAGATGGTGCGATCATCGACCGCCGTAGTGATAGCCGACTGTGCCGCTTGCGCCTGCGGTGTATTGGGAAGTGGCGGGACCGTGGTCGATGCGCCTTCGATCGTGGTGGTCGAAGCCCCTTCGTTCGCGGTCGTCGTTGCCCCAGCGATCGTCGAGTCCGTGGCCGTCGTCGTGTCCGGCGCAGCGAGACTGATCTCGCCGCGCACCCGATCAGGCGAGCCGCCAACGAGCACGACGCCTTCTCGTCGAAGGAGATCTCGATCAGCAGTCGTCGCAACCTCGGCATCGAGCGACAGGAGCGTGCGGTCCAAACTCACCGTTGCCCGCGGAAGGTCGAGCCGCGCAAGGGTGTCGAAGAACGTGCCGAGTCGACGGTACTGAGCGAGGTCGGGACGCTCTTGCGGTTGGCTCGAAACGACCAACTCGTCGACCACGCTGAAGTCGTCACCGCGGTCGAGAAGCCGTCCGAGCAGCGCTGTTTTGGCCTCGACGTTCGGGACCTCGCCTCGCACGGTCACGGATGACGGGGCGAACACCGCGGAGACCTGCGGGGGACGGATCGGCGGCTTCGCCGTGGTCGGAACGGGGGTGCCGTCAGGGATCGTTCCGGTGTTGGCCGGGTCGAGTTGGGTGGCGCCGCCAACTCCGGCGACGTCGACGCTCCGCACCCCGGGGCGCCGGAGGGCGATGTTCTTCACCAACTCCTTCGCCTTCGCGTCCTTCACCACTCCGGTGATCGTGATGTCGCGCCCGGCGGCCGTGACTTTCAGTCCCGGATGATCGATCACGACGGCGTCGAGGACGGATCGCTCGAGTTGGTCTTCGATGGCATTGCGACGGAAGACCACCGCACCGGCCGTCAGCAGTGCGAGCTCAGCAAGGATGAGTGCGACGGCAAGGGACCTACGTCGACGACGATCGCCGAGGAACGGCCGGCCGTCGGCGAATGAACGGTTGACGCGTTCGGTCGGACGCTGCTCGGTCAGGGCCGACGGTGCCACGTCAGAGCCCGCTCGCCGTCGAGACGACCGACCCACTGGAGAGCAGCGCCCGAGCCGATGCGACCCAGTCGTTCGCAGTGATCACGTCGGGGTTCTCCGGTAACCATTCGGCGATACGCGCCACGTCGTCGGGTGACCAGCGGGAGACATCGACGAGAGAACCGACACCGAGTTCGTTAAGATGCTGTACCAAACGTTCGGTCATGCCCGGCAGGGCAAGCAGACCGGTGGGGTCCGGCTTCGACGGCGCCGGATCCATCAATGTCTGCGGGTTCGAATCGTTCAGCGTTGCATGCGCCGCGGCGAGTTGACGGTCGAGGTCGTCCATAGCCGCTCGGTTCAGTTCGATATGCGCCAACGAACGCTCCTGGACGGCGCGGAACTCCCTCTGGAGGCGACCCAGGTGATCGGCCGCGGCATCAGCGCGGAGCCGACTGCTCGACGCCTCCATCCGAAGCGACGCCAACGCTGTTTCGTGCTCACGCAACATTGACTGCATTTCCCGCTCGTTCGCTCCGAGGCGTTCCGCCTCTGCGGCGGCGTTCTCGTCGATCGTTGCCCGCAGACGGTCAGCCTCGTTCTGCCAGAGCAGCGCCTGGCGTTCGAGATAGGTCACCCGCTCCGCCGCGTCTCGGATCAGGGTATTTGCTTCGTGAAGATCGTGCTCAAGACCGGCGTGCTGCTCGCGAGCAGCGAGTCCCTCCTCGAGGCCGCCGAGCTGGGTTCGCGCCGATGTCAGCTCGTCATCGAGGGTCGCTTCTCGGACCTCGGCCATGCGGAGCGCGTCGAGCACACCAGCGTGCTCGAGGCGAAGCTGTTCGAGCGCAGCGGCAGCTTCCGTGTGTGCCGCAGCGGCTTCCGTGTGTGCCGCAGTGGCTTCCGTGAGTGCCGCTCGGTCAAAGGCGAGCTGCTCGCGCAACGAGGCGACTTCGGCCATGAGCTCTGGGTCTTCGATGACCAGCGGTGAGCCCGTCGCCGTGGACGAGCTCAGCGTGGCGATCCGAGCTTCGGCCTCGTCGAGCTGGGTCGCATGGCTTTCGAGTTCCTCGACGGCCCGTTTGAGCTTGCGGCGCAGACGGGCGACGTCACCGGTTCGAGCGTCAACCTCGTTCTTCAGCGCCGCGAGTTCAGCCGTCGCCGGGGCGTCGTCGATCGGACTGGCGTGATCGACGCGAACATTTCCTCCCCAGACCAGCCAGCCGGCAACAAGACCGATGGCCGTTGCCATGAGGAGAAGAACGAATGTATGGGCGATGAGAAACGGCATCGGGTGACCTCAGGTCTCACAGAACTCGCCGAACGAAGACAAGGCCCGGCGATACCTTTGAAGGTAGTTCCCCCGCGGTCTCGGTTCGTGGCAATCGCCTATTGGGAGCGATCACCCGCTCGGGGCGATCGACGACAAGCCAACAACAGGTGTCGATCCCGGGACTACGGATTCGATCCACCGACCGAAGAAACGACGATCAACTCGACGCGTCGGTTCTGGGCGCGCCCCGCAGGTGAGGTGTTGCTGGCGATCGGACTCGACGCTCCACGACCGACTGCGGTGACGATCGCCGGGCTCACGCCGCGCGCGATCAAGGCGTCGCGCACCGCCGACGCCCTTTGGGTGCTCAGGATCGCGTTGCCCACTGGATTGCCGCTGGAGTCGGTATGGGCCTCGATCAGGATCGGCACAGGCGTCTCGACCAACGCGGCGGCGATCCGGTCCAGCGGGACTCGAGCAGTGGCCAGCAAGGTCGGACTCGAACGGGCGAAGACGATTGGGGCGTCGCGGCCGATCGATGCCAACTCCGTTTCGAGGCGCTTGACTGCGCCCGTGTCGGCCACCGTTGTCGGCGGCGGGACCGTCGAGGTCGGTGCAGAAATCGATCGGGGGGGATCAGCCGTTGCGGGCGTCGGAGGTTTCGCGCTCCCCAGGGCCTCGCCACTCGCCGGAGCGGCCGGTCCGGCGGCGGACGCCGCCGCTGCCCTCGTCGGCTCCTTCGCCCGGGGGATTTGCACCTCGAGACGTTCGGCGTCGATCCGGGCAACTCCCCATCGTCGAGCGACTCGATCGATCACGGCTCGACGTTCATCGGCCGACCGGACGAACCCGGAGAGCACGGCAGTTCGTCCGTCGACAGCGACCTCCACACCGGTGGCGTCCTCCAGAGCATGGCGCTCGATGTCTTCGCGCAGGTGGCGCTCCACATGAGGAATGCCGATGATGCTTCCGAAGGCCACCACGCCGACGAGACCGACGATCCCGATCAGAACGGCGGAGGCGCGTCCTGGCAGAACCTCTTCGTCGGGGCCGGCGATGGCCGGACCGCTTGAACCGGGGGCGGTGCTCTTGACCGATGCCGAAGTCACCGTTACGCCGATTCGGGGCCCGAGGAATCCACGGGTTGATACGTGCGCAGATCGATCACGTTCGCCCCTCCGCCGTTGGACTCCGGCGTCGTCCTGGCGGACTTGGCCACGGAAAGACCCGCCTCCGCTTGCTCTGCTCGCACGACCGCAGCGGTCAACGCTGCCTGGGCCGAACGCACGTAGTTGTTGTGCCGATGCTGGAGGTCGCGCAGATGTCGTTCGGCGGCGAGAAGCCGCTCGGTCAGCGAGGCGTTGAGCGCTTCGTTTCGACGCACCAACTCGAGCCGATCGGCGAGATCTCGCTGGCCTTCGCGTTCGCGCTCCGCCTCGCGCCCACGTTCGGCATCGTCACCTGTGGTTCCGATCGTCGGCCCGACCGGCGTGAACGTGGGCAGCGTTCGGGCGTCGAGGTCCGTGCGAAGCCGAGCGACGTGAAGGTCAGCAGCCTCTCGAGCGGCGACTGCAGCCTGTCGCTCGGCATTCGCTTCGGCCAGCTGGGTACGGAGTTCCGACACCGAGCCGAGCATGGTCCGAGCCTCGGCGAGTTCGGTTTCCACGGCCGCCCGCTCGCGTTCGACCTGGATCCAGCGCTGGTCGGCGCTGAGTTTGGCCCGTTCGAGTAGCCGGACACGGTCCGTGGCACGGCGAATCGGTCGTCGCTGCCATGTCGCGCCCGCGGCGACGCCGACGGCAAAGGCCGCCAGTGCGTAGAGCACGAATTCAGCGACGACGAACTTCACGATGGAAAACCCTATGACCTGCTCAGCGAGGATGCGAGAACCAGCGGAGAAAAGACGGCAATCGGCCACGCTCTTTCGACCGGCGATGTCGAGGGCATGGGGCCGATGACGGTTCGGGTCAACCGCGACGGCCGAGGAGCAGAGCATCTCCGAGTGACAGGAACCGGTATCCGTCGGCGATGGCCTCAGCGTAGAGTTCGCGCCAACGCGGTCCGACGAAAGCCTCGACGAGCAGAAGCAGCGACGAACGCGGGAGATGGAAGTTGGTGAGCAGGATATCGACGGCGGCGAATGGATAGTTGCCGTAGATGAGCAACTTCGTGCGGCCCGTCAACACACCGGACGCGGCAACCGTCTCCAACGACCGCACGGTCGTGGTGCCGACCGCGACGACCCGCCCACCGGCCGCACGGGTGCGGAGGACCGCGTCCCATGTGGCGGCCGGAACGGCGTAGCGCTCGGAATGGATGTCGTGATCTTCGGGTCGGTCCACGGTCACGGGGCGGAAGGTATCGAGCCCGACGGCGAGGTCGACCTTCGCCAGCCCGACCCCGCGGTCCGCAAGGGCGTTGAAGACTGCCGGAGTGAAGTGCAAGCCGGCCGTTGGTGCCGCGGCGCTGCCGGCGATCCGTGCGTAGGTCGTCTGATAACGCGATGAGTCGGCGAGCGGTGTCGTGATGTACGGCGGAAGTGGAGCCACGCCGTAGGTTTCCAGCGCCCGTTCCTCAGCGTTGGGGGCGAGTGGAACACCATCGTCACCAAGAAGTCGGACGACGCGCAGTCCCCCGTCGATGGCCTCCCCGATCTCCACCACGAGCCCCGGACCGGGTCGAAGGCGAGTGCCGACGGCGACCTTTCGGCTCGGCTTGACCAAGGCTTGCCAGTCCTGTTCAGAGCGATGCTCGAGCAGGAGCACCTCCACGGCTCCCCCGCTCGGCTTTCGGAGGTGGAGTCGGGCGGGGATGACTCGGGTTTCGTTGACTACCAGCAGGTCGCCGGGATCGAGCAGCGACGGAAGGGCGTGGATGTGGCGATGGACTGCGGCGTTGCCGGACGAAAGCGCCACCAGTAACCGCGCGGCGTCGCGTGGTTCGATCGGGCGCTGGGCGATGGAGGAGAACGGCAGCTCGTAGTCGTAGTCGTCCATATGCACGCCCGTGGCCGGGCGCGGGGATTCGTATGCGGTCGCAGAGGAGTCGTCGGTTTGCGTCATGTTTCGGTCAGTCGAAGAGACGCCGGTCCGACGGAGCCGCGCCCTCATCGCCCCACAGCGTGGTCGCCGCATCGCTCGGCGGCGTGAGGTCCAGATGCTCCCACGCCGCCGGCATGGCGACGCGCCCTTTGGGTGTGCGCTTGAGGAGTCCCATTTGGATGAGGAACGGCTCGTACATCGACTCGAGCGTTTCGGGGTCCTCGCCGATGCTGATGGCCAACGTGGACAGGCCGGCAGGTCCACCCCCGAAGCGGGTGGTAAGCGCGCGTAGGATTGCACGGTCAACCCGGTCGAGTCCGAGCTCGTCGATGTCGAACACCGCGAGCCCGTTTCGCGCTGCGGGAAGGTCGATGATTCCTTCAGCGCGCACCTCGGCGTAGTCACGAATGCGCCGCAGCAGACGATTTGCGATGCGCGGCGTCCCTCGAGATCGACGCGCTATTTCGTGGGCACCGTCGGCCTCGATGGCCACGTCGAGGATCCGAGCAGCCCGCTCCACGATCCGGCGGAGATCGTCAACCCCGTAGTAGTCGAGCCGTGCGGTGTGACCGAACCGGTCGCGCAGCGGACCCGTGATGAGACCGGCTCGCGTGGTTGCACCGATCAGCGTGAAGGGTGGAAGATCGAGACGGAGGCTTCGTGCGCTCGGCCCTTTGCCGAGCACGATGTCGAGCTGGAAGTCCTCCATCGCTGGATACAGAACTTCTTCGACGACTCGGGGCAAGCGGTGGATCTCATCGATGAAGAGCACATCGTTCTCCGCCAAATTGGTGAGAATCGCCGCGAGGTCACCCGCTCGCTCGAGAGCCGGCCCTGACGTGATGCGGAACCCGACTCCCATCTCCAGCGCAACGATGGCGGCGAGCGAGGTCTTTCCGAGACCGGGCGGGCCGGCGAACAGCAGGTGGTCGGCCGCCTGTCCGCGCTTGCGAGCGGCCTCCAGAACGATCCCGAGGTGTTCCTTCAGCTGCGGCTGCCCGACGAACTCCGCAAGGCTCCGCGGACGAAGCGACTCGAGGCCCTCATCATCGGCGTTCTGGTCCGGAGGCGAGATGGCCATCAAACACCGGCACCGAGGAGTGAGAGGGCGTGCTTGAGCAACGCTGATGGGTCGACAACGTCGTTGGGGAGTCGACGAATGGCAGCGCGGATCTCGTCGTTGCCGTACCCCAGCCCAGCGAGCGCCGCGCGCACATCGGCCCTCGCATCGGCAACGAAATCGGTGGGCAGCGGGGACGCTTCGCCCGCGGCGGCGATCGCGCCGTCGTAGTCGTTGAGGTCGGCGAGCTTGCTCTTCAGCTCGACGAGAAGGCGGGCCGCGGTCTTCTTGCCGACACCGGGCACCGACGTGAGCGCGTCGACGTCGTCGGTTGCCAGAGCGGCGCGCAGGGAATCGGGCGAGTGAACGTTCAAGATGGCCAACGCCAGCGACGGTCCGACGCCGTGGGCGGTGAGCACCAGTTCGAAGCAGGTGCGATCGTCGCGGGTCGCGAAGCCGTAGAGCGTGATCGCGTCTTCCCGCACGCTGGTGTGCACATAGAGCGTCACCTCAGGGTTCGACGAGATCGTATGTGTGCTGAGCATCCGGGCGAGCTGGCCGGTCGGGACGGTGACTCGGTATCCGACGCCGCCGACGTCGACGGTGAGCTCCCCCTTTAGCGTGCGGTCAACCACGTTGCCGCGCAGGTACCCGATCATCGAACCCGTTCCCTCTTCGCAGACTTTTCCGGCCCCGATGAAGGGGCGAGCCGGACACCACCGAAGGTCGTGGCGATCCGCGCGTTGCCGATGCCTATTCCAGCGACCACCGGGTTCGGCGTGGCCCCGAAGGAACTGGACGCGAGCCGTGCGTAGCTCGCCATGCCGAGGTGGTGGATGGCGAGGGCCAGCGCATCGGCCGCATCGAACGGACGCGGGAGCTCGGCCAGTTTGAGGGTCCGGGCGACCATGGCCTGGGTTTGCTTCTTCTCCGCGGCACCGTCGCCGGTAATCGCCAGCTTCACTTCGTTCGACGTGTATTGGGCGATGTCGCAACCGAGCTCATCGGCCGCGGCCAGGGCCAACCCGCTGGCCTGTGACACACCGATCGCGGTGCGGACGTTGGTCTGGAAGAACACGCGCTCGACGACGACGACATCGGGTCGGTGTTCGGTGATCAGCGCCACGAGCTGACGTTGAAGATCACGGAGACGGCGTGGATGGGGGGAGTCGGGAGCGGTCGAAAGCACCCCGTGGCAGACGGCTTCGAGCCCGGAACGCGTCCGACGGACACCGCCGAAACCGCATCGCGTCAATCCTGGATCAATACCGATGACGAACATTCGTTCGCCACGATAGCTCCTCATGACCGACCCGACGGGAACTGAGGACCAACCCCGGAGCGGCACCAACGATGTCCGCTGGGAGAGAGGTTGCCCCCATTTGTGGGGGTAAAACACCTCCGAGCGTGCCTGGGAGGTGTTTTGCCCCCGATGTCACAGGAACTTCTGTGAAGATGCACTATCGGCGACGACGAATCCCGGTGAGTGTGACTGCGGCACGCTCTTCCGGTCCGCCCCAGCCGGCTTCGCGGAACGCCACGAGGCCCGCCGCAGCTGCCGACCCGGTCTCGTCCGCGTCGACCGATGCGGCATTTACCAGGGTGGTCGCCGAGGCGATCTGTTCGTCGGACACCGTGACCGGCCAGCCGCCGCTCACCAGCATGCTCCGCACCAGCAGCGCCCAGTCGTAGGCCTCATCGTCGAGGATACCCGTGGCCAGGCTGTGCGGGTCATTCCACACCGGCATCACCGCCGGCCGATGGGTGAGCGCCCACTGCATCGCCGATTCGACTGCGCTGCGCGCCTCGTTCGCCACGAGCGCGGCTGCCACGATGTCGAAGCCCGCGTCGAACAGCTCCTCGTGACCGAGGGCCCGCAGGGCTCGGTCGGCCACCGTGCGCCACGCCTCGACCAGCGGCGCGCAACCCGTGGCCTGCACGCAGTGCAGGGCCGGAAGCCGGTCGATCACCCCGAGGCCACGACCGTCACGCAGGCCCCGCCACACTCCCGAAGCCCATGCGCCGCCCCCGACCTGCACAAACAGACGGTCCGGCACGCCGAGCATGGCGAACGCGTCGACGAGCTCCTGTCCCGATGTAGCGCCACCGTCGATGGTGAAACCGTTCTCCGGGCCCTGCACGCAGAACGGCAACGCCCCTTTCGCCACCGCCTCGTGGAAGCGGTGCAGGCAGGGGTCACCGGGCGGATCGGAGTCCTGGCGGGGGCACTCCACGATGCGCGCACCGAGGGCCCGCAATTCGACAAGGACAGGTGGGTTCGCCCAGGTCGGGACGAAGACCTGAACGGTTCGCCCGGCGGCGCGGGCCAGCGTCGCCGCAGCGATTGCGGCATTGCCGCAGGAGGCGATGGCCAGCGGGGTGCGAAGCGGAACTCTTCGCACCTCGAGGTGCAGGAGGATCGCCATGAGGTGACGGGCTTTGTGGGAGCCGGCCACCCCGGTCGTGTCGTTGCGGCCCCACGCATCGACTCCGGACGCCGCGCTCAAGGCGTCGAGTGGCAACAGCGGCGCGACACGAAATCCGGGGCCCCCGTACTTGATCAGCGCAGCGTCGATGCGCTCGACGAGCCGCACGTACTCGGCGTCAGTTCCTCCCAGGCCGAGATGGAGGTGATAGCTGTGGTGCAGCGTGCGATAGCGAAGAAACGGATTGGTCGACGTGTCGTCCGGCCAGTCACGAACCCCGGCAAGCAACGGATCCCACGTGAGCACGTGGTCGACGTTGGGGGCGCGACCAGCGTTCGGGCATCGAAACGGCGCAGAAGCGCCGACATCAAGTGGGTCGACGGTCGCTGCGCATCCCGCGCAACGGAGAACGACCGAGACGCTCACGCGACGTACACCGCGGATGCCAGGAGATCGGCCCCAACCATCGAACGGCTCACGCCATCCCGGTGCGCTGGTTGAAATCGGTGATCCGCTCGTCCCACATGGGCACGAGGTCACGGAGCGCCGTCCACCACGACTGCTCTTTGCGGGCGGTGAAGTCGGCGAACGACGTGCCCTGCTGTTCGACCCACGTGTAGTACCCGAGGTTGAAGATCCGCTCTCGGTCCATCTCTGTGAGCTGGATCATGTTCTCGCGGTCGACTGCCTGGAGGTATCGACCGGTCACCTCGGCGGCATCGACCGCCCCAAAGCCCTGCGGGTAGTCGCGGGCGAGGAACTTCTCGCGCTCGCTCGGATAGAGCTCGGACCCGTCCGTCGCCACCGTGACGATGACATCATCGGCGGTCATGCGGAACTCCTTGGCCAACTTGATTGCGCCGAGGGTGTTGCAGATGGCCGAGTACCCGAAGTGCGTGAGTTGTTCGATGACAGCACCGGGCACGCCGAGGCGATCACGCAGATGGGCCATGCCGGCCGCGGTGTTGAAGAGGATGTCGAGGTTGTCAGTCGCACGGTCGCTGATGGCGATCACCGCGTCCGAATTCATGACGTTATGGATCAGCGGGATGTGCTTGTCGCCGATGCCCTGGATGTTGTGCTCGCCGAACCCGTTCTTCAGCATGGTCGGACACTCAAGCGCTTCGAGTGCAGCGATGTTGGTGCCGTAGCGCTCCTTCAGGTAGTCACCGGCGGCGATGGTCCCTGCAGAACCAGTTGCGCTCGTGAACCAACGGAGTCGGGGGTGCGCGGTCGATGGCATTTGCGATGCCACATGTTCGAAGACCGTGCCCAGAGCGCGACCCGTGACGTGGAAGTGACCGAGGTAGTTGGCGAACTCGCTGAACTGGTTGAGAATCACATTCTGCGGATCCTTGGCCAGCTCGTTGCAGGTGTCATAGATCTCCTTCACGTTGGACTCGGTGCCCGGCGTGCGCACCACATCCGACGGGTCCTCCGTCCACTGAGCCAGCCATTCGAAGCGTTCTTTCGACATCCCTTCGGGGAGCACGGCGGTGCCACGGCAGGCCATGAGACGCGAGATGGCAACTCCTCCGCGCGCATAGTTTCCGGTCGACGGCCAGATGGCGCGCTGCGAGGTCGGGTCGAACTGCCCGGTGACAAGCCGCGGCGCAAGCACCGCGTAGGCGGCCTGCACCTTGTGGGCGCGGATCATCGGGAACTTGTTGCCGAGCATGACGACAATGGTGGCCTCGACCCCGGTGAGCGACGGGGGAAGGACCACGTGGACGGGCACCTCGACGCGGCTCTTGCGATCGGCGGCGTTGAACCAGTTGACCCGCCAGAGGTTGCGGTTATCGGCGGCATCTGGATCGACACCGTGGAGGGACGCCAACGCTCCCGACGGCTGCAGGGTCGGATCAGCGACCTGGGCGAATGTTGGAAGGGCAATCTGGCGCTCTCGGAATCGTTCGACAGCGCGATCGAAGGAGCCATGGTCGACCATTTCCGAGGTCAGGCCCAAGCGGAGGTCGGGGCTCAGGGTTCGGGAAGAAGTAGTCGTACTCACCTGATTCATACTGGTACGGGGATCGGGCTGTACAAAGTGATTACGTCGAGTTTTTTCCGACCGCCCCACTTCTCGCGCCGACGCATCCCGCCGGGCGATGAGAATGGCACCGATGACCGTCGCTGGTGCTCTGACGAACGCTTTGCTTGTCGCCGATGCCCGCCCGCTGGTCCGGGAGCTGTTCGGCGGCGGGCAGCCGACCGCTACAGCGCCTTTCGCGGCGGCCGCTGGGGAGATGGTCGCCACGGTCTCCGATTTCGGGATTCCCGTCGCTGTTGTCCTGGTGCGCGCGAACTCGGGCCTCGTCGTCGGGTTCGACCTCGACGACGGCCGGCGAATCGTGGTGAAGGTGCACCAGCGTCACGCCGGTGATCGGCTGAGGGGCGTCCTGCGCGCGCAACGCGTTTTACGAACAGCCGGGCTTCCGGTCGCCGAGCCGCTGGTCATCGCCCCGATTCCAGTCGGGACGGGTTGGGCGGTGGTGGAGACCTGGCTTGCGGCGGGGGCCGCGCTCGATGTTCGACCACCGGCGAAGCGTCGAGCGGTCGCTGTTGCGCTGCACAACATCGTGCAGGCGCTCGACGCCGACACCTTCTCCGACCTGCGGCCCGGATGGACCGGCCCGTACCCGCCGCCCCACTCCCCCATCTTCGATTTCGCGGCGACTGCGTCCGGGGCGGAGTGGATCGACGCACACAACGCGGCGACGGTCGCCGAGAAGACCCGATTGACGGGGAGCGGAGCCGGTCGCGTGGTTGTCGGGCACAGTGATCTCCGTCCCGAGAACATCCTCCTCACCCAGCATTCGGAGCCCCGGGTCAGCGCGATCTACGACCTCGACAGCCTCATCACCGACGCCGAACCGTGGGTTGTCGGCGGCGTCGCCCGAGCATTCTCGACCAACTGGTCGATGGCCGACCCGATGATTCCGGCGATCGACGAGATCCTCGGGTTCATCGGTGACTACGAGGCGGCTCGAGCGGTTCCGTTCACCACCGACGAGCGCGCCCTTGCGCACGCCGGTGTGCAGAACGCTCTGGCGTACTCCGCCCGCTGCGAGCACGCGCTGTTCCCCGACGGATCTGCCGCACCGTGGGGTCCCGGGTGGCGAGACCTCCTCCTCCGATGGGCTCGTCAGAGCTAAGGGTCCGCCTCCGGATAAGGCGCGCCTTTGTGGCAAGGACCAGGCGTTCGTGGCAAGGACGTACAAAGCAGCGCCTGTCTGGTCCAACCGCAAGGCGGAGGACGCCGCCACGGACGTCTGGGGCCGTCAGAAACGCCGCATTTATCCTGAGGCGGACCCTAAGCGCGCCTATTTTCCGTGGAAGACACCGGGACGACGCTCCAGCATCGACGCGATGCCCTCCTCCGCGTCGGCGGTGGCGGCGAGCCAGTCCTGCGTTCGACGTTCGTGGAGAAGCGCGGTGCGGACACGGGCGGCGAGCCCGTCACGCAGCGTGGCCCGCGTCGCTTGCACCGCAAGCGGAGCGTTGGCTCCGATCTCCTTGGCGAGCGCCAGCGCGGTGGAACGGACGTCGGCCTGGGCCACGAGCCGGTTGGCAAGCCCGAGGCCGAACGCCTCCTCGCCGCCGATGCGCCGTCCGGTGAGCAGCAGGTCAGCTGCCTGGGCCGGTCCGATCAGCTCCGGCAGCGTGATCGAGATGCCGAAACCGGGGTGGATCCCGAGCTTGACGAAGTTCGTCGCAAAGAACGCTTCGGGACACGTGACGCGGAGGTCGCAGGCCGTGGCGAGGCCGAAGCCCGCACCCACGGCCGGACCGTGGACGGCGGCGACCACCGGCACCGGAACTTCGAACACCCGCAGCGCCGCTTCGTAGAACGGCCCGATCTCTGATCCGTTGTCGTTCTGGACGTATCGACCGAAGCTGGCCGCCTTCTGCCCGGCCCCACCGGAAAACTGCGCCCCGGCACAGAACGACTTGCCTTCGGAACACAGCATCGCCGCCCGGGCGCCGCCGGCAACTGCGGCGAGCACGGCGTCGACGGCGGCATGCAACAGGGGCGCCGAGGCGAAGTTGTGCGGACCCTGCCGCAGTTCAACGACGACCACGTGATCTTCGACATGGACTCCGACGAGGTTCTCGCTCATGGCCGACATGCTGCCACGGCGCCGGACGAACCGTGAAGGTGACCTCGACGCCGTTGAACTTTGGGGTCTGCTTCTCCTTACAGCAACGCAGACCCCGAAGTTCCGGCTGGACCGGGCGCTACCGGGCCCGGCCGACCTGGCCGACCACCACAACGGATTGCGGGTTGGCGGCGTCACCGACGATGTGGACGCCGAAGCCGATGTGGGTGACCTTCGGGTTCGTGAGGATCGCCATGTGACGGGGCGAGTCGACGAAGAAGCGCTCGCCCGCCATGTCACCGGCGGGAAATGGATTCCAGGCACGGATGACTTCCCCGAAACTCGGGTAGCCGATCTCCGCAGCACGGACGGCGCACAGGTTGGCCGGGCAGTGGTTCGTTCCTCGCCCCGCGTAGGCCGGCTGTCCGGCGCTGGCGGCCCACCACCGGGTCAGGCGGGTCAGGCGCGGATCGACGATGAGCGGCCGCAGCCCCTTGGCGACACGAGCGTCATTGGCAAGGGCAACCAGGCGAACCTCCATCGCCGCCCGATTCGGGTACCGGCCCGGAAGCGCCGGAACCGGCCCCTCGGCATTGGCGCCGCCCTCGTCTGCCACCACCCCTGACCACGAGGCAGGCACGGGGGCCAGAGCGAGTTCGGTGGGAGTGGTGGGCCAGGCCCAGACCCGGCCCACCGAGGTGGTCACGCATTGCAGTGGGCGGCCGGCCTCATCGATGCCGGCGCGGATGGACCCTGAGCACGTTTCACCAGCAGCGGCGACTGCGGTCTTGGCCTTGACCGCAGCCACAACGGCAAGGGGCGCTCCGGCGACGCTCGCCGCACCGATCAAAAGTGCTCCGAGAAGCCCGCGCCAACCCATAGTCCGGGCACCGCTGCGAGGCCCCGATGCGACGAACTGCGTGGGGGACATAATCACCAACCCTACCGACGACGAATGCGGACCCCTGTTTCATCGGCTGGTTGGCGCCTCCGGTGGCGGAATTGATGCGATCGACCCAGAAGGATCGCCTGGGACCCGGCGCCAGATGGCTTCTTCGGACAATCACGCCGTAGCCTGAGCCTCGTCGCTGGACGCTCCACGTCGCCGGCAGGCCCCGCAACGACGTCCGCCGTGGCGTCCTCGCCGCCACCGACCGGGGCGCGAGGAGACGATGACGACCAAGGAGCAGTGACCAATGCGTAGAGCCGTACTCGTAGGCGCCGGGCCCTGCCCGCTGATGGGAGCAGTGACAAATGCGTAGAGCCGTACTCGTAGGCGCCGGGCAATACCGACGCAATCCTAAGCTCGACGGCCCCTTCGAGCCGTGGGAACCGGCGGCGATGATGGCCGAGGCGATCCGCCGGGCTATTGCCGACGTCGCCGGTCTCGGTGCCACGGGCGAGCCGATCGAGGCATCGACAACCGTGCTGGCCTGCGTCGATCCGATGGCCTGGGGGTACACCGATGTCTGCGCAACGGTCGCCGGGCTGGCTGCCATCACGTCGTCGCCCGAAGGCTTCACGGTCCCGCCGGGAGGGAACTCGCCGGGCGAACTGCTCAACACGTTGGCCAATCGCATCGTCGACGGCGACGCGGAGGTGGCGATCCTCGCCGGGTCGGAGTGCGTCTACGGCCGGAGGCGGGCCATCAAGGAGCAGAAAAAACTCGATTGGACCCCGTTCGAGGGTCATCGCGACTTCCTCAAGGGCCAGCGACCCCTCACCAATCCACTTGAGGCGCGCCACGGTATGACCGGCCCGATCCACTGTTACCCCCTCTACGAAAACGCCCTGCGGGCAAAGGCTGGGCGCAGCATCGACGAGCACCAGGCCTTCCTCGGTACGTTCATGGCCCGGAACGCGGCGGTGGCATCGGAGAACCCGTTTGCGTGGTTCCCGATTGCCTACACCCCCGACGAAATCTCTACCCCGACCGCCGACAACCGCTGGGTCTGCTTCCCCTACCCCAAGCGAATGAACGCCGTCATGGAGGTCGACCTTTCCGCCGCCGTCGTGGTGATGAGCAATGAAGAGGCCGACCGCCGCGGCATCGCCCGAGAACACCAGGTGGCCTTCCTCGGCGGCGCGAGCGCAGTGGATGCGTGGACCCCGACGGAGCGCATCGACTTCACCTCCTCACCCGCGATGCGGGCATCGTCGGCTGCGGCATTCGCCCACGCTGGGCTCGGGGTGGACCGGGTCGATTTGTTCGATCTCTATTCGTGCTTCCCGTCAGCGGTCGAGATGGCTCTTGCCGAACTGGGCGTCGTCACCGACGACCCGCGTGGGGTCACCGTCACCGGTGGGCTCGCCTATGCCGGAGGGCCCGGGAACAGCTACGCCCTGCATGGGCTGGCGGCGATGACCGGGCGGCTGCGGGACCCCGCTGACCCTGCCACGGTCGGTCTCGTGAGTTCCCTCGGCATGACCGCCACCAAGCACGCATACAACGTGCTCTCTACCGACCCGTCCACACGCGAAGGCGCCGATGGGCGGGCGTCGAAGGTGGTGCTGGCACCGCGTGAGCTCACCGGGCCGGAGCTTGTCGACGGCGTGAGCGGCGATGGGGTGATCGAGACCTACACCGTCGAGCACGATCGCAACGGTGCCGCGGTTCGCACGATCATCGTGGTGCGTTTCGATGACGGATGTCGCACCGTCGCCAATGGTACGTGCACGGATGATGAGATACGTGCACTTATGACATCCGAAGGCATCGGCCGACCGGTCCGGGTGACCGGCGGAACTGTGTCGGAGGACCCCAACGAACCGGGCACACCCAATCGAGCGGAGCTCCGATGACGACTTCGCTCGCACAACGAATCGCGGGCGCACGCGCGAGGAACGGCGTCAACCTCGTCGAGTTGTCCGCCGGTGCAGTCATTACCGAGGACGCGGTGAGCTTTCCCGGCGCCCACACCCCGGACCGGCACTGGCGCGCCGATGCCGATGGTGTCGGCATCGCCGTTTGCGAGTGGGGGAACGAGCACGCTCCGCCCCTGTTCCTGCTCCACGGCGGATTCGACTTCTCCCGCACGTTCGACGTCTTCGCTCCGCTGCTCGCTGCCGGCGGATGGCGGGTCGTGAGCTGGGACCACCGCAACCACGGCGACTCCGACGCCACACCGTTCACCAGTTGGGCCGCCGACATCCGAGACGCGACGACCGTGATCTCGATGGTCACGTCGAGACCAGCTCCCGTGCTCGGGCATTCCAAGGGCGGAGCCATGGCGCTGCGCCTCGCCCAAGCCCTCCCCCACAAGTTCACCCACGTCGTGAACATCGACGGCCTCCCGTCGCTGCGGCCGGCCCCGGACGTGTCGAACCACGAACGAACTCGCCTGCTCCAGAAGGACCTCAGCGGCTGGCTCGACCACAAGCGGATGTCCGCTGATGGTCAACGCAAGCCCGGCACCATCGCCGACCTGGCGAAGCGTCGCGCTCGGATGAATCCCCGCCTCACCCAGGAGTGGCTGAGCTACCTCGTCACGGTCGGCGCCAAGCACGACGCCGACGGATGGCGTTGGAAGATCGACCCGATGATGCGCATGGGTGGGTTCGGTCCGTGGCGACCCGCCTGGTCACTCGACGGCCTGCCGGGTCTTCCCATGCCGTTCCTCGGTCTGCTCGGTCTCGAGGTCGAACAGATGGGTTGGGGAACCGTGCCCGATGACCTTCGCGGCCGTCTCCCCCGCAACGGCCACCTGGAAACATTCGCCGAGACCGGCCACTTCATCCACATCGAGCGCCCCGCCGAGACCGCGAACGTCGTCCTGGAGTTCCTGTCATGACCGCGCCGACATCGACGACGACCACGACGCTTACGAACGGACGCCTCCGCCTTGCGCTGCACACTCTTCGAAACGGCGACGGCGTTGCGCTGCTCCTGCTCCACGGACTCGGTGAATCCTCTCCGCACCGGATTCCCGAAGAGCTTGCTGCCTGGCCGGGTCCGATCCACGCCCTCGATTTCTGCGGCCACGGGGAGTCGGAGTCCGCCATCGGCGGCGGCTATTCGTGCGAGCAGCTCATGTCCGACGCCGACGCTGCCCTCGCGGCGATTGGCCCGGCAACCGTGTTGGGTCGCGGGCTCGGTGGGTACATCGGCGTACTCATAGCCGGCGCGCGCCCACAGCTCGTACGCGGCGTCATCATCGACGACGGCACCGGTCTGGCCGGCGGCGGCACCCGCCCAGGTTCGACCACGGTCGAGTTCCCCGACGAGCGCGTCTCCGACGGGACACCGGATCCCTACGCCCTGATGGAGCTCAGCTCCGACATCCGACCGAAGGACTACGCCACGTCGTTCGTCCGCAGCGCCGTGGAGATATCCGGTCTTCCTACACCGGTCGCTGTTGTCGCCCACGCCCGTGCGCCATGGCTCGACGCGGTGATCGACGAGTACGGAGTCTTGAGCACATCGCTGGAGCGAGCCCTGGAGATGTACGCGCGCTGATCAACTCGCCACTACCAAGGTGTTCCATCGCCCGCTGGGGTGACCTGGGAGCGGCAGGTTCAAGGGGTCGTCGGGCGTTCGCAGGCGATGGAGCCGCTAAAGCACAACGCAGGCAACCCTGACGACGACGCAACTGCGTCAGAGGCGGCCGGCCTCGATCACTCGGCGGAGGAAGTGCTGGGTGTCGGGGTGCTGCGGGTCGGTGAAGAGCTTGGCCGGCGTGCCCTGCTCGACGATCCGTCCTTCCTTCAAAAACGCGACCTGATCGGCCACGTCACGACAGAACCCCATCTCATGGGTGGCCAGAACAAGGGTCATGCCCGACGCCGCAAGCTCACGGACCGCGGCAAGGACCTCGCCGACGAGTTCGGGATCGAGCGCCGAGGTGACCTCGTCGAAGAGCATCACTTCCGGTTCCATCGCCAGGGCGCGAATGATCGCGACGCGCTGCTGCTGCCCACCGGAGAGGCGGTCCGGGAACGACCTGGCCTTGTCGAGGAGACCGAAGCGGTCGAGCAGAACCCGCGCCGCATCCTCGGCGGCGCCGCGGGCAAGACCACGAACGCGACGCGGGGCCAAGGTGATGTTGTCGAGGATGCTGAGGTGCGGGAACAGGTTGAAGGACTGGAACACGATTCCGATGCGCTTGCGGACATCGTCGGCATCGACGCCTCCGGCGGTGAGCTCGACGCCGCCGACGAACACGCTTCCCGAGTCGACCGGCTCGAGC
>JANOHI010000184.1:0-2429 GCA_031406385.1 Acidimicrobiia bacterium | reverse complement strand
TGTCCTGACCCATCAGGATCGCGTGCGACGGGTCATAGTGGATACGGAACTGATCGCCGACGCCACTGCGCTCACAGATCCGGTGGAGCGCGATCCACATTCCGGGCGCGTACGCGATGTTGTTGTGGAAGTTGTCGCCCGGTGTCCAGCCAGGCATCGGACATTGCTCGACTCGATACTGCAGATGGCGAGCCTTGGCTTCTTTGAGCAACGGCACGAAACTCTGCTCGAAATCGATCAGATTCTGATCCATCGACATGGCCTGGTTCCGACCCACGAATCCGGTCACTGCGGGGACGCCGAGCAGGGCGGCGGCGTCCATCGCCGCGAGCATGAACTGGTGCTTCTTGCGCCGAATCGCCGGGTTTTCGTGCAACATGTCGTCGAAGTAGCCGATGTCAGCAATCGCGACGCCAGTTGCGTCGACCGCCGCCATCACCCGCTTGGCCCTCGCCCGGTCGAACGGCTCGCGAAGATCCAAGGTGTTGGCGACCGGATCAAGCATCGCTTCAGCGGGGACATCGGCGAGCGTCGGATGCAATGCGGCGGAAAGCTCGATGCAGTCCGCACCGACGGACACGGCGAACTCGAGCCACTCCTCGATGGCCAGATCGGGGTCCGGGTCACGGCGCTCGCGGGGCGTGAGCTCCTGGAGGGCGGCAGTCAGCACGCCGATCGGCATGAACTTCGGTTCGAACTGCTTGATCTCGGACATCGGACGCCTCCTGTGATCGCAGTATCTCGGCAGCTGCGAGATCTTGGTGATCACCACGGTTGCACACGGCCGGACCGCGTGAGCCAGACGGTCCCGCGCGGACCGTCTGGCTCCCCCGCCGACGTTTCGACACGCCGTTCAGCTGCACTGCGGCCAATCACGACCGGCCCATCGTGACCGCCGCCGTTTCCGTCGCTTGCTGAGGTCTTCATCGTGCACGTCACGACACTCCGCAGGAATCGTGGCCGTACGACACCCACGTACCGTGCTGGCACGATGGTCGGGACCCGCACGACGTTGCCTCTGCCTGCCGCTACCGTCGATGCGGTGCGCGTGGTGATCGCCGAGGACTCCTTCGTGGTCCGCCAAGGACTCGTGGCGTTGCTCGGCACCGAGCCCGACATCGACGTCGTGGCTACCGCCGAGACCTTCGACGAAGCTCTCGCGGCAGCGATCGAGCATCGCCCCGACGTGGTGTTGACGGACATCCGAATGCCGCCGACCGGCACGGACGAGGGCATCCGCCTCGCCGCCACACTGCGGGTCCGGGCACCCGAGATCGGAGTCGTCGTGCTCTCCCAGCACGCCGACCCGACCTACGCGCTTGAGCTCCTCGGTGCGGGATCTGAGCGGAGGAGCTACCTCCTGAAGGAACGGATCGGCGACGCCGATCAGCTCATCGGCGCCCTGAGGACCGTCGTCGCAGGTGGATCGTCCGTCGATTCCTTGATCGTCGACGCACTCCTCTCCGCGCGGTCAGCCCCGCGAAGCAACGAGCTCGACCGCCTCACCCCGCGCGAGCGGGGCATCCTCGCCGAGCTGGCAACCGGCCGGTCGAATGCCGCGATCGCCGAGCGGCTTTCGCTTTCCGAACGTTCGGTGGAGAAATACATCAACACCCTGTTCGCCAAGCTTGGGCTCGCTGATGACAGCTCGCTGAATCGACGGGTGAAGGCGGTGTTGCTCTACCTGTCCATCGGTACGTGAATGAGCGTCCGCTCCGACGAGCGCATGGACAATCGGTCGAGTTGAGTGGTAGCACGATGGCTGTGAACAGGCACATCCGCGCAAGCTACGTGCCATGACCGGACCGGTGCGCGTCTTGGTGGTCGACGACCAGCCGTCATTTCTGCGCGCCGCGGCTCGTTCTCTTGCCGCAGATCCGGCACTCGACGTGGTGCGAGCAGTCGGGTCGGCGAGCGACGCCATCACGGCACTCGAGGAGGGCCTCGAGGTCGACATCGCATTGATCGACCTGTCCATGCCGGAGATGAACGGAGTCGAGGCGATCGCCTGGATCCACCGTTGCTACCCCGACATCGTCGCGGTGCTGATGTCAACCTACGAACCGGACGAGCTCCCGGCGTCGGCTCGTTCCATCGACATCGCCTACCTCCGCAAGGCCGATCTCAGCGCCGAACGAGTCGTCGCGCTGGCCCGCGCCGGGTCGCTCCCGGAGCAACCCTGAGGGTGAGCGCTTGACTGCGGCCACCATCGGCGAGGACGAGACCACTGAGGCGGCACGACGACGCGTCGAAGGCCTTCTCTCCGCAAACCTGGTGATCGTTGCCCTTGTCCTCCTCGGCGTGACCACTGTGCAGTTGTTCATTGTCCAGTCGGGCTGGATTCTGGTTCTCCTTGCGTTCACCGCAGCGTACGGAGGCACACTGTTCTGGGCACGCGTCCAGAACCGCCTCGGACGACTCGCTCGAGC
>JANOHI010000208.1:0-1454 GCA_031406385.1 Acidimicrobiia bacterium | reverse complement strand
ACGACCGCCCACGCGAGGGCCGAGGCGGTCGTGTCGAATCCAGCTCCGATGAGCGTGACCGCCTGGTCGCGGATCTCGGTGTCGGAAAGGTCGCGGTTGAAAGCCATCGTTGCGACGAGACCGTCACATTCGCCGATCGGGCGGGCGCGAACATCCGCGAGGTCCTCGTCGATCATGAGGTCGAGCACTGCGCGATCGCGCCGAACGCGCGCTCGTTGGCCCACGGGTAAAGGGTGGGGCAGCTGGCGGAGAGCGGGTGCCTCGATGAACGACTGGGCGCGAAGTATGAGGTTCAGCACTTCGTCGGTTCGTGCGCTCCACCGCTCGCCGAACAGCGCCCGCAGCGTGATGCCCAGGATCAGTCGGCGACCGAGCGGGTAGAGGTCGAGCGGTCTTTCGGGCGTCGCAGACGCAAGGATGTCGTCGATCGCTCTGTCGGTTCGTTCCACGATCATCGGCGCCCAGGCGTTGATCCGCTGGCGGGTGAACGCCGTCTGGACGGCACCCCGTCGTCGGGCGTGGTCAGCGCCGTCGGAGCCGAGCATCGATGTCTTGCCGACCAACACAGCTGGCCCGATAGCTTGGAATCGGTGACCCCACCGATAGGTGTCAGGTCCGTGAGCGAACACTTCTCGAATCGATGCGGGATCGCCGACGATGGCCACGCGCACCGGACCCGCGCCGAGGGAGCACATACCGCCCCACCGACTCGCGATCGTGTCGAGCACCGGAGCGGGATCGGTGAATAGCCCGCGTGTCAGGCGCAGATTCTCGATCGGGCCTGGTCGGGGGAGGTCCAGCAACTTACTCATCGTTCCAATGTGCCGGGGCGGCCTACGTCTCGCATCCGTCAGATGACGGATTCCGCGTCCAACCTTGGCCCGATCGCGTGCGGCCCGAGAGCATTGCGGTACGCCGGCTATGGGCGGGCCAGGGTTGTCTTTTGCGTTGAGTGAAGTGCGCCCCGCCGGGTGTGTTTGCGATGGCCGTTTCGCCGCTCAGGGCGACAGCGCCAGTTCGGAGCGGGCGGCCCCGATGTGGGTGCGGGCGTAGCGGACGGCTTCGGGGGGGTCTCACGGCTCCGGTGGCGACGAAGTGGTCGAACGTTTCGGTGGTCGACGGTGTTTCGGCCATGATCGATCGCAGCCGGCATCGCTCCAGATCTAGAGGATGTCTGCAATCGATGTGGTGAAGGACGGCAGCGACGCGAGGCCGGCGACGGCAATGAGGATGCGGCCACCGAGCATCAACCGAGCGTCGCTCCAGACACGTCGAACGACGGGCAGCGTCGATATCGCGGCGCCGGCCAACATGACGACCACGACGACGCCTCCGACAAAGACCATGGGCACCAGGAGCACCAACGGCACGGGAGCGGCGGCCTTTTTCGGGTGGAGGGTTCCTTCGGGGAGGCCCAGGCCGGGCACGGCCCGGTCGAATTCGACGGCCGCCAC
>JANOHI010000174.1:0-6594 GCA_031406385.1 Acidimicrobiia bacterium | reverse complement strand
GAGGCGTCGGCCGCGGCGCTCGCCAACGGGGTGCTGCACACGGGCGACCTCGGCTACCTCGACGACGAGGGGTATCTGTTCGTCGTCGACCGCAAGAAGGACATGCTCATCAGTGGTGGACTCAACGTGTACCCCGCGGAGATCGAACGGGTTCTGGTCAGCGTTCCGGGAATCGTGGAGGTGGCCGTGATCGGGGTGCCCGACGAACGATGGGGCGAGACCCCGGCGGTGATCGTCTGGACGAACGGCGCAGACGTTGATGCGACGGCCATCCTCGACGCCTGCACTGCAACCCTGGCCGACTTCAAACTGCCGCGTTACGTGGTCTCGTCCCCCGAGCCCCTGCCCCGCAACATGAGCGGCAAGATCTTGAAGCGAGAGCTCAAGCTCCGCTACGTCGATCTGCCCGCCACTGCGACACCGATCCGTTGAACGCCGCGTCGTCGAGCGGGTTGCGCCTGGGCGTGACCCTTCTCTCGGCCGACACGACGATCCGTCCCGATGATCTGGCGCGGGCCGCCGAGGAGCGGGGCTTCGAGAGCATGTGGCTCCCCGAGCACAGCCACATACCGGTCAGCCGCGAATCACCGTGGCCCGGCTCACTGACCGGTGAGCCCCTTCCCGCTCCCTACGCGCGCTTACATGACGTGTTCGTCGCGCTGTCGATGGCCGCCGCTGTCACGACGAGGCTGCGCCTGGGGACGAGCGTGGTTCTGCTGGGGCAACGCGACGCCATCTGGACGGCGAAGCAGGTCTCGACCCTCGACCACCTGAGTGGGGGCCGGGTCGAGCTCGGTGTCGGCATCGGATGGAACCGTGAGGAGATGGCGAACCACGGCATGCGATTCGCCGACCGGTGGGCACGCGTGCGTGAGACAGTGGAGGCGATGCGCGCACTGTGGACGAATGATGTCGGCGGATACGAAGGCGAGTTGGTCCGAGTGGCGCCGTCGTGGCAGTGGCCGAAGCCGACTCAGTCGAAGGGGCCGCCGGTGCACCTCGGCGGGGGAGCCGGGCCCCGTCTTCTCGGGGAGATGGCGGCTTGGGCCGATGGCTGGCTCCCGATCTCGGCTCGTGCTTCGCTTCGATCGCGTCTTGACGCAATGTACGCGGCGTGCGAGCGCGTGGGGCGGGACCCGGCATCGGTGACCGTCAGCGTGTTCGGGGCCACGACTAGCGCGTCGGGGTTGACCAGCCTGGCCGCCGAAGGCGTATACCGAGCGGTACTCACCTCGTGGGCCGGCGACCGCGACGGTGTGCTGCGCGACCTCGACTCGTGGATGCCGCTGGTGAACGAGTTCACGTAGGAGTCGGAACCGCACCATTGCATCAGCTCGCCCGGCGACTGATGATCTCGCAAAGAACGTTGGCTCGCGCAGCGATCTGCTGGCGCATACGAACCGTGTAGTAGCCCGCATCACCGAGCGATGTGTCGCAATCGCCGAGGAACTCGCCCGTGCGGTTGTGCATCGCAGTTCGGCGCAGAGTGATGCCGACGTTTCGGGCGCTGGGCGTTACCCCGAACACCTTCCATACGGTGCCCGTCCGCCAGCCCCGGCGCGAGCCGATGAAGTCGTTCGCGGTGAATACTGCCCACGCGATGCCCGCGGCGATGCGCTCGCCGTCGGCCGTCGGTCGGAGCTGGCGAACTGGTGACCGGGCAAGGTCGGCGAGGAAGCGTCGGCAAGCGGTAACGAGTTCGACGGGCACGGCGTGTTCGGCCAGCGCCCACTCAAGAACGGTGAGTGCGCTTCGCACGGCGACCCGGTTCGGCGCCGCCACGGCGGCCCAGTTGAAGGGTTCGTCGGGCAGCGGGTTGCGTGTGTCGAGGCTGCGGAGCTGCTCATTACCGCCAACGGCGCGCGCAAGGCTCCGATAGGCCTGCTCGTTCGTGTCGACGACAAGTCCGCTCACCGTGGGCGGAACGGGGGTCACGGAAGCCACCCTGTGCAACGCCGCATGGAGTTGATCCGACGTGCGGGTGGGATCACTCCGCGCGATGCTGAGCCGTACGACGCGACCCGGTCCGTCGTGACCCAGCATCGCTCCGAGGTGTCGACGCGCGTCATCCGGAAGGAGGTCGTCGAGGCGGGCGAGCAACTCCGCTGCATCGACCGCTGGCACGTGCACTTCGCCCGGCCCCTCGTGGGGGACCCACCCGACGGGATCCTCGTCGTCGAAGATGTCGTCATAGGGCGATTCCGACGCATCACATCCGCAGCTGATGAGCTGTCCGCGGCACCGCGGGCATTCCTCCATATCGCAACCGCGGTGATGGAAGCCGGCGGGACGTACGCCGCAGTCGCCGCAACGCTCGGCCTTCCAGCCGCGCACACGCTCCGACCCGAACCTGATCGGCGCGAAGACGCCGGTGTCGGACAGCAGCGGCGTGACGATGCACGAGACGCCGTCGTCGAGCATCTCCTGATCGCACAGTTCACAAATGGACATGTTCAGCTCCGTTTCGCAGGATTGTTGGCCCCATGGTGCCGGAGGGGGTGTGACACTCTCGGAGGAGCATCCGAAATGTGTTGGCCACGGTGATCGGCACGATTGCGCCCGCGAAACTTCCCGCATGGGCGTCGGACCCAGCTTTCCGAGCCGCCCGGACTCAGGTGGACGGATGCAACGCTTCTGCGCTTCGCCAGACACACGCCGGAAACGAAGACCGGCTACGTTTCGAGGCGTGCTGTCGTCACCTTCGTCGGAGAACAGGGAGGGCCGCCTGGCGGGGAGACGCGTCGTGGTCACCGGCGCTGCTCGCGGCATCGGGTCGGCGATCGCCCACGCGTTCGCCGCCGAAGGGGCCCAGCTCGCCCTCGTCGATCTGCTTCGCGACGAGCTCGGCTCCGTGGCTGCCGCCCTCGGGGCCAGGCCGATCATCGGTGATCTGCGCGATCCCGAGAGTGCCCGCAAGACCACGCAGACGGCGATCGATGCGCTCGGAGGCATCGACGTGCTCGTCAACAACGCCGGAGTGCTCCGCTTCTCGTCGATTCTCGACATGTCGACCGAGGACTGGGACCTGATGTTCGAGGTGAACGCCCGGTCTATGTTGTTCACCACCCAGGTAGCCGTTCAGAAGATGATCGAACAGGGCCGCGGCGATCGCACCTGCGCGGGGAAGATCGTCAACATGGCTTCGATGGGGGGCAAGCTCGGCAGCCCGAACCAGGCGCACTACTGCGCGTCGAAGGCCGCCGTCATCGCCTTCACACGCGTCAGCGCGATGGAGTTCGGGGTGCACGGCATCAACGTGAACTGCATCTGCCCCGGCTACGTCCTCACCGAGATGGGAGCCGCCACCCGCACCCTGGCGATGGTGGACGCATGGTCGTCGAAGTCTCCGCTCGGACGCCTTGCCGAACCGTCCGATGTCGCCCGAACGGCGCTCTTCCTGGCGTCGGATGACTCCGACTACTGCACCGGCCAGGCGATGAACGTCTCCGGCGGAATGGTGATGCACTGATGGACGACCACGGTCGCAATCCCGCTCTCGTGTTCGAGAACATCTCGATGACGTTCCCCGACGGAACGCTCGCCCTGCGACACGTCACCTTCACGGTGCATCCGGGCGAGTTCGTCACCGTGGTCGGACCGTCCGGCTGCGGGAAGTCCACACTGCTTCGCATTGCGTCCGGGCTGGTCCAGCAATCCGGCGGGACCGTTGCTGTCGACAGAGAGAGCCTCGGCTACGTCTTCCAGGACGCCACGCTACTGAAATGGCGGACGGTGCAATCGAATGTGGAGTTGATGGCCGAGCTGAGCGGCGTCGACAAGACAAGGCGACGCGAGATGGCATCCGAAGTGATTGACCTTGTCGGTCTTCGAGGATTCGAGGACAAGTACCCCAAGCAACTCTCCGGCGGGATGAAGATGCGCTGCTCCCTGGCCCGGGCGCTCGTCATGAACCCCAGCGTTTTCCTGTTCGACGAACCATTCGGAGCGCTCGACGAGATCACCCGGGAACGACTCAACGACGAACTTCTCTCGCTCTTCCAACGCCAGAGGTTCGCCTCGCTGTTCATCACTCACTCCATTGCCGAGGCGGTGTTCCTTTCGACGCGCGTGCTGGTGATGTCGGGTCGGCCAGGCGAGATCGTCGGTGATTTCGGCGTGCCCTTCAGCTATCCGCGCTCACCGGAACTGCGCTTCGACCCCGCGTTCGCGGAGTTGTGTGGCGAGGTGTCGCACGAACTCCGAGGCGCCCACGTATGAGCACTCCTATGACTGACCAACCGCCCTTTCCGAACACCACCTCGACGTCTCCCGGTGAATTGTCGGCGCGACCGACATTGATCCGATACACGGGACAAGATGACGACACGCGCAGTCCGGCTGAACGCCGAAGCCGAGTGGCCATCTACCGCTCACTTCCCGTGGTGGTCTTCGGACTGTTCCTCGGGCTGTGGTACCTCATGTCTTCCTGGGGGCTCAAACACTTGTTCAACAAGCCGGGATTTCTTCTCCCGCCGCCGCATCGGGTGATCCACGAGTCGATCACCAACGTTCAGGTGCGCAAGCAGTTGGTCTCCGCAACCGTGCTCTCCGTCCGAGTCGCCTTCATCGGTCTCGTCATCGCCATCGTTCTCGGCATCTTCCTGGCCGTGGTGATGAGTCAGGCGAAATGGATCGAGAAATCCCTCTTTCCCTACCTCGTTGCGCTGCAGGCCGTACCGATCCTCGCCTTCGTCCCCTTGCTGGCGGTGTTCTTCGGCTTCAACTTCAAGGCGCGGGTGATTGTATGCATCATCATTTCATTGTTCCCGATCGTGTCGAACACGCTGTTCGGTCTGCTCTCGGCCGAGCAAGGTCAACACGATCTTTTCACCCTGCGCAAGGCGTCCCGTTGGACTCGACTCACCAAGCTCCAGTTCCCCGCCGCTCTGCCGGCGATGTTCGCGGGGCTCAAGATCGCCGCCGGACTGTCGGTCATCGGCGCGGTAGTCGGTGACACGTTCTTCCGTCAAGGGCAGCCGGGCATCGGAATTCTCATCGACAACTTCCGCTCTCGTCTGCAGAACGAAGCGATGTATGGAGCGGTGCTCATCGCCGCCTTCATCGGCATCATGGTCTTCGTGTTCTTCACCTGGCTGGCCGACAAGACCATCGGCCACTGGTACGAGAGCACCCGCTGATACCCGCTGTTACTGCTGTTCCCGCCGTACCCGACCATCCAACGTTCCAAGGAGATACACATTGCGTAAGCGTGCCCTGATTGCGACATCGTTTGCGGCCATCCTGGCCTTGACCGCGTGTAGCAGCGATTCCGCCGATACGACGGCCGCCCCAGCCGAGACCGAAGCCGCCGCAGCCGAAACAGAAGCCGCCGCAGCCGAGACGGAAGCCGCCGCAGCCGTCGAGACCGAAGCTGCGGCCGTCGAGACGGAAGCAGCAGCGGCGGAGACCGTCGCCGCCGCCCCCGCCGCCGACGTGAGCCTGAAGGACGTCTGCCCGGCAACCGTCGCCATCCAGACCGACTGGAACCCCGAAGCCGAACACGGCTTCCTCTATCAGCTGTTCGGTCCGAATCCGGAGATCAACGCCGACAAGAAACTCGTCACCGGAACGCTCGTGGCCGGTGGAGTCGACACCGGCGTGAAGGTCGAGGTCCGCTCCGGCGGTCCGGCCATCGGATTCCAGACTGTCACTTCACAGATGTATCAGGATGCCAACCTTCTGCTCGGGTTTGTCTATACCGACGAGGCCATCCAGCTCTCAGCCAAGAACCCGACGAAGGCGATCTTCTCGCCGTTCGAGAAGAATCCTCAGGCCATCATGTGGGATCCGGTGACCTACCCGGACGTGACCTCGATTGCTGATCTGGGCAAGACCGGAGCGAAGGTCCGGTACTTCTCCGGTGCTGCCTACATGGACTACTTCACGACCGAAGGCATCCTCACCAAAACCCAGGTCGACGGAAACTACGACGGTTCTCCGGCATTGTTCGTCGCCGATCAGGGTAAGTCCGCCTCGCAGATCTTTGCTTCTGCTGAGCCGTATATTTATCAGAACGAGGTCAAGGAGTGGGCCAAGCCGGTCAAATACGCCTACATCAATGATGCGGGCTGGAACAACTACGCCGAGTCCATTGCGACGAAGCCGGAAAACCTCACGAAGTACGCCGATTGCTTCAAGAAGCTCGTTCCGATCATGCAGCAGGCCTCTATCGACTACTTGAAGGACCCGGCCGCCACGAACACCCTCGTCCTCGATCTCGTCGCCAAGTACAACAACGGCTGGGTCTACAGCCAGGGTGTTGCCGACTACGCGGTCAAGACGATTATCGACGACGGCCTCATGGCCAACGGTCCCGATGGTGTGTTCGGGACGTTCGACGAGGCTCGCGTCGCTGAGCTCATCGTCAAGGCGACGCCGATCTACACCAAGCTCGGCACTCCGCCGAAGGCGGATCTGAAGCCTTCGGACATCTACACGAACGAGTTCCTCGACCTTTCGAAGAAACTCTAGGCACACATAGCGTCTCGCCACGGGCGTCGTTTCCGCATGCGGAAACGGCGCCCCGGGCGCGGTCAGCCGCGGGGCGCGCCGGGATGGAACACGGAACGGTCGCCACCCGGCGACCGGTGGTCC
>JANOHI010000164.1:0-18447 GCA_031406385.1 Acidimicrobiia bacterium | reverse complement strand
ACCGGGCGCACCCGGGCGACGCGCTCCTCGACATGATCGAGGGTGCCGACCTGACCCTGGACGACCTTCGTCGCATCATTCCGCGGGCCCGCCACGGCGCCCATCTCCCGCACCCCAAAGTGCGCGAGACGCGGGCCGCCGAGGGTTCCTGGGAGTTCTCGCCCGCCCGTCGGCTGTGGATCGACGGGGAATCGGCCGGCCGCGTCATTCGTCTTGTCGTGCGCGTGGAGCCCGACGCGCTCACCGTCGTCGTCTGAGGTCGGGGATCGTGGTCGTCTGAGGCCCGGAGACCGACGGATACCACGCGCGCGCCGACCGGATGCGGATCTCCCATCCACACCGCCGCGGGGTGCCGTCCCTAGAGTTTCGCTCGGTGTTGATCACGATTCCTGAGACGTTCTCCGCCGCCGAACAGGACATCCTGCGGCGGTACTTCACGAACCTGGACGAGCCCGTTTTCGCGCTCGTCAACCTCCCCGAGGTCGTGAAGGGCGCCTTGTTTGCCCGGTATTCCCGGTCGGCGAAGAGCCTGCGGCGCCTGTTTCTCGACGAGTTCGTTGACGAACTTGACGTCAGTGGCGATCGTGGTGTCGACGCCACCGTCGGATTGCATCGGGCCGAGAAGCTGTACGAGAAGGTCTTCCTCGAGTATGGCGACGACTCCGTCGCCCAGCTCGGTGGCGTGCACCTCGCCTGCGAGCAGGCATCGAACCTGCTCACCAAGATCCTCGAACGCGGTCGCCTGATGAGCTACCTCGAACAGAGCACCCGCTACATCGCCTACGACGCCCGGCTCGAGGGCCGCTACCGCTACCACCGCGACGCCGACGTGCTGGCGTCGTCGCTCGGTACGCGCTACGTCGGCGACATGGACCGGCTTTTCGATACGTACAGCGAGGTCTTCGCCGGCGTCATGGAGCATTCCCGGCGCGCCTTCCCCAAGGACCCGGCCGACTCCGACATGGTCTGGCGCTCAGCCATCCGGGCCAAAGCCCTCGACGCGAGTCGCGGCATACTCCCGGCGGCGGCGCTGTCGAATGTCGGCATTTACGCCTCCGGTCAGGCATACGAGGCATTGATCCTGCGGATGCGCGCCCATCCGCTCCCCGAGGCTCAGGCCTATGCCGAGCTCATGCTCCAGGAGCTGCGAAAGGTGATTCCGTCGTTCCTCACCCGTCTCGACCGCCCGGAGCGCGGTGGAGCCTGGGTCGACTACCTCGCGACGTCTCGCGAAGACACTGCGCTCATTGCTTCGGAGCTCTTCGTCGGTGAGCTCGACGACGCCCTCGATGAGTCGGCCCCTCCGCAGGTGCAGCTCGTCGACTTCGACCCCGACGGTGAGGACAAGGTCATCGCCGCCATGGTCTACGAGTCCGTCGACCTTCCGGAGTGGAGGGTCTACGAACGGGTTCGCACGATGTCGGCCGAGGACAAGTCGCGGATCGTCGCCGCCTATGTCGGTGAACGTCTGAATCGACGCCACAAGCCCGGGCGGGCGTTCGAGCGGACCGACTACCGCTTCGACATCCTGTCGGATTACGGGGCCTTCCGGGACCTGCAGCGTCACCGCATGCTGACCATCGAATGGCAGCCGCTCAGTCCCGCTCATGGTTTCGTGCTGCCGTCGTTGGTGGCCGAGTCGGGGGAGCGTCCGCGCTTCGAAGCGGCGATGGAACGGTCGGCCGAGCTGTTCGACGCCATGGTCGATCGTTTTTCCCATCAGGCGAGCTATGCCGTAGCCCTGGCCTACCGGATTCGCTACGTGATGCAGTTCAACGCCCGTGAAGCAATGCACATGCTCGAGCTTCGCTCCAGCCCTCAGGGCCACCCCGAGTACCGCCGGGTGGCGCAATCGATGCATCGTCTGATCGCCGAGCAGGCCGGCCACAAGATCCTCGCCGACAGCTTCTGCTTCGTCGACCACAGCGATATCGAGCTCGAACGTCTCGAGTCCGAACGTCGTGCTGAGCAACGTCGTCAGTCTCCAACCTGACGAGCGCAATTGCGTCGTCGACACGGCGATGCGGGCGGCGGCACGGGATTGTCACTGCTGTTCCGTAGGGTGGTGACGTGAAGATTGTGGCCATCGGCGACGCCCATCTGGGGAGGAGCGCCACGACGGCGGTCACTGCCGATGGCGTGAACCAGAGAGAGCGCGATTTCGAGTTGTCGTTCGACGCCTCGGTCACCGAGGCCCTCGCGCTGTCGCCCGACGTGTTCGTCTGGCTCGGCGACATCTTCGATCATCCTCGCCCCAGCTATCGCAGCTTCCGGGTCGCCATGGCCGCCTTGGCCCGGATCCGGGCCTACGGCGTGCCATTTGTGGCCATCAGCGGCAATCACGACACGCCGCGTCTTCCCGGGGCGGGGAACCCCTATGCCGTGCTTTCCGATGCATTCCCGGAGTTTCGATTCGCCTATCAGATGCGCTACGAAGCGATCGATCTGCCGGGCATACGGATCCATGCGGTGCCCCAGGCGCGCACTGCGGAGTCGGCGGTCGAGGCGCTTCGGGAGGCGGGAAGATCTCGGTCGGCAGACCGGGTCAACGTTTTGCTCACCCATCCGCTGGTGCACTCGGTGGAGCGCAAATACGCCGACGTGAACGAGATCGAGGTCGACGACGCGGAACTGCAGTCCGATCTCGTCCTGCTCGGGCATTACCACATCCACACCACGGTTCGACCGGGCGTCTGGTACGCCGGTTCCACCGACACGTTTGGTTTCGCCGACGATCCCGGTCGGCCGAAAGGCTTTCTGTCGGTCGAAACCGAAACGGGGAAGGCGACCCACCATGGCCTGAGCGGACAGCGCTTGCTCTACACGGCGCCGGTGATTCCCGCCTTCGGCATCAGCCCGGCGGAATTGCAGACGGCGTTGGCCGAAGCGTTCACCGCAGCTCCGGCCGGGTCCGTCGCCCGGGTCGAGGTCGATGGTGTCGATCCCGACGTGTACCGGCTCGTCGACCTGCACGCAATCCGCGACGCTGCTGCGCATCTGCTGCACATCAACGTCACACCCCGTTTCGGCACCATCTTGGCTCCCGTCGAGGACCTGCCCGACCTCGCCACCCTTTCGGCTCGATGGCAGTCATTCGTCGCCGGCCAGGTGCTCGACGACATCGAACCGGATGCTGTGCTGCGGACCGGTAGCGACTACCTCGAGAGGGCGATCGATCGATCGCTGGATCAAGGCTCGGAATGAATGGCGAAAGGAGGGCGGCGTAGTGGAGGTCCGGTCGATCTCGCTGCGGAACTTCCGGGTCTTCGAGACCCTTGATCTCGAGGTTCCGCCCGGGCTCGTCGGCATCTACGGTCCGAACGGCGCCGGCAAGTCGAGCCTGCTCGAAGCCATCACGTGGGCGCTCTACGGTCGGGCGCGCACGGCGAAGCAGGGCATCGCGACCTCGGGCACCACCGGCGAGTGCGTCGTCGAGCTGGGTCTCGACCACGACGAGCACCACTACGTCATCCGCCGCACGATCAGCGGGATGAATCACACCGTGAAGGCCCGGGTGACGACGGCCGGCCGGGTCGTGGCCGACGGTCCGACCGAGGTCGGGCGCTACGTTCGCTCGCTCCTCGGCATGGATGAAAACTCGTTTCGTTCGTCGGTGTTCGCCGAGCAGAAGCAGCTCGCCGCCTTCAGCGACCACACCGCCGATCAGCGACGCCGCCTCGTTCTGTCGTTGCTCGGGATCACGCCGATCGAGAAGGCCCGCGACGAGGCTCGAGCCGACGCCCGCTCCGCCGAGAACGACTATCGCCGCCTCGTCGGCAGCCTCCCCGAGACCGACGAGATGGAGGCCCGAAAGGCCGAGATCGACACACTGGCCGGGACCCAAACCGTGCAGGTAGCGGTAGCGGTGGCGGCGTTCGACACGGTGAGCGCCGAGCGCCGGGTGCTCACCGATGCGTTGCGGGCATCGGAGGACGCTCGGCGGCGCGACGAGCTGATCCGCAACAGCGGTCTCGCGGCGCGTCGGGAGCGTGATGCGGCTTTGTCGCGCATCGCCGAGCTCGATGTCGAGCAGGCCGAGATCGTTGCTGCGACCGAAGCGCTGCCGGCTCTCGAGGAGCAGCTCCGCACCTTCGATGCGGGTGCCGTCGACGGCCGCATCGGCGCGCTCAGTGCCCTCGTCGCTGCCCGTCGCCGATTAGATGCGCTCGGGTTGGCTCAGGCGTCAGGTCCGGTCAGCGCGGCCCCCGACCCGTCGGCGCTACGGGCGGCGGAGAGCGCCGCCGCGACGCGTGGGGTCGAGGTGGCCGAAGCCCGTGCGGCGCACGACGCGGCGCAGCGTGAGCTGGCTGCGGCCTCGACGCGGGCGTCGGCGTCGGCATCGCTCAAGGACCAGGTGTCGTGCCCGACGTGCGGGCAGGAGCTGGCCGGCGGGTCCCAACGCGTGATCGCTCACTTCGAGGCCGAGGTTGAAGCGGTGGCGCAGCGCGAGTCGGCGGTGAAGGCCGCCATGACCGAACGGAAGAAGGCGCTGGCGCAGGCCGAGGCCGTCGTCACCAGCGCCCGCAAGGCGTTCACCGAGGCTGAGGCGGCTTGGGAGAAGAGCCGCTCGCACCGGGCCGCGATCAGCGCGGCGGTCGAACTCGTCGACCTGGCCGAGGTCGCGGTGGCGGGCACCGCCGGCGAGGCCGTGAAAGCGTCCGACGATCTGCCGGCGTTGATCGGGGCGCTCCAGGAGCGGGTGCGATTCGCCGCTGCCGCCCGTCAGGATCGTGACCGGCTGCTCGGTCGCCGTCAGCGACTCGATCGTCTCGCCGGCGAACGCCTCGACGCCCACGGACGGTTGGCCGATGCCGATGATCGTCGGCGCCAGCTCAAGGCCGAACTCGATGGCGTCGCCTTCGATATGGCCGAGCATCGGGCGCTCGCCACCCGGGTGGAGGCGGTCGAACGCGCCGCGGACGATGCCCTCCGGCATTCTCGCGACTGTGAAACAGCGCTGCACTCGACCATGCGCGAGCAGGTCGCCCTCGTCGCCCGGCTGGACCAGATCGGTGAACAGCGGCTGCGACTCGGCGAACTCTCGTCACGAGCAGTGCTCTTGGGCCGCACCGCTGAGCTGCTGTCCGGCTTCCGTGCCGCGGTTGTCGCCACGGTCGGGCCGAGGCTGAGCACGCAGGCATCGGAACTCTTCCAGTCGCTCACCGGGGGCGACTACGACGGCCTCCACGTGGATCCCGAGACCTACGAGATCCAGATCATCGACCAGGGGGTCGCCCATCCGACCTCACGGTTCTCCGGATCCGAGGTCGACCTCGCGAACCTTGCGCTCCGTGTGGCGATCAGCGAACAGGTCCGGTTCCAGGCCGGCGGCCAGGTCGGGCTGCTCGTGCTCGACGAGGCGCTCGGGAGCCTCGACGGCGACCGCAAGGACAGGATGCTCACGGCCCTCACGCAACTCTCAGGCCGGTTCCGTCAGATTCTCGTCGTGACACACGCGGTCGAAGTGAAAGAGCAGCTGCCCGAGGCGATCGAGATCGTCAAGATCGGACGCCGTCGGTCGACGGCGCGAATCGTCGGCGGCGCCTGGTGAGCACGAGTTCAGTGCTTCGCGGCGCCGCCAGCCAAAGTCTGTTTATGCCCGGGACCAGCGGTGTTGCGTTCGTGGTCGTAGGTCACGTGGGCAAATCAACTGATTGGCGCGACATCGCTCAAGTGCAGCGTTACACTCCGCGCTCCCCGAACCGGCTGGAATTCCATGAGTGACGACGATCTCGACGAAGAACTAGAACTCGAAGAACCGACTGAACCCGATGCGGAGCCCTTCGGCGACGCCGAGGATGTCGATCTCGACGCCGACTTCGAGCTCGACGAGGAGCTCCTCGAAGGCGGCGACCTCGAAGACGACATCGATCCCGATCTCGACGACGACCTCGTGGTTGGCGAGGAACTCGAACTCGAACTCGAGGTCGACATCGAGGTGGCTGTTGAGGAAGCCCCGGCGATGCCCGAAGCGCCAGGTGGTGCCGACGACGAGGAGGAGGAGGATCTCACCGATCCCGACGACGTCGAGGCGAGTCTCGACGACATCCTGAAAGATCGCCTGGTCATCGAGGACGACGGACCCGACGACGACGATGACGAAACGCCTGACCTCGATGATCGGGGCGAGGGAGCGTCGGTCGTCATTCCTCGGCGTCCCGACGAATTCGTCTGCCAGTCCTGCTTCCTCGTGAAGCACCTGAGCCAGATGGCCGATTCAGCCAAGCTGCTCTGTCGCGACTGCGTCTGAGAACGAGTTCCGGTCATGTCCCGTCCCGCTGGTCCCGAGGGGCGCTCGGCCAACCCGGCTGGCGGGGTGGCGCCGGGCAATGGGTCACCCGGTCCGGAGCGGGGCCCTGTGGGAACGCCCGAGCTGCTCCGAGAAGCACAGCGGGCGGCGGCCGACCTGCTGGTCTTCGCTCCGATCGGGTTTGCCAAACGGGCTCGTTCGCTGCTCCCTGATCTGATCCGCGAGGGCCGGTCAGCCGCGTCGTCGGCGAAGACGATCGGGAAGTTCGTCACACCGATCGCCCGCAAGCAGGGCACCAAGCTGGTGAAAGCCAAAGTTGCCGAGCTGACGCGTTCAAGCAAGGCAACCCCGGCTCCGAGTCCACCCCCGGCGGGCGAAACCGGCGAACGGCGCCCCGCCGGCGCGGCCAACGCCAAGGTGAAGGCCGCGACGAAGAATCCGCCCGATGCAAGCGTTCCGGCGACCGTTCCGGCGAACGCGCAGGAGCCGTTTCCCGGCTACGAGCACCTCGGTTCGGCTGCGGTGGTTGCCCGACTCGGTGAGCTTTCCGGAGCCGAACGCGCCGCCGTCCGCGCCTTCGAGACGGCGAACCGCAACCGACGCACCATCCTGGGCCGCCTCGACCAACTCGACTCGTCCCGTTAGCCGGTGGACGTCTTCCTGCGCCACGCTGTTGCGTCCGACGTCGAGGCGATCACCGGTCTGATCGAAGCAGTCCATGCCGAGCTGGCGCCAGAGCGCGGCGGCGCCGTATGGCTCATGTCCGAAGCTCGTGCGGTGCCGCTTCGACCGTCGCTCGACGCCGACATCACCGCCCCCGACGTGCAGGTCAGCGTGAGCGGCATCGATGACATCGTGCTCGGCGTCGCGGTGACCCGTTTACGCAGGCTTCACGACGCAAGACGGGTCGCGTTCCTGAGCGAACTCGTCGTCGATCCGGGGGCCCGCGGGGTCGGCCTCGGCGTCGGTCTTCTCGACGATGCCCTGGTCTGGGCGCGGGGTATGGGAGCCGTCGGCATGGAATCCACGGCGCTGCCCGGGCAGCGTGCCACGAAGAACTTCTTCGAGGCGGCGGGTATGAAGGCGCGACTTCTCACGGTCTATGCCTCGCTGGTCGACGACGAGTCCGTTGGTGACGAACCGATACCCGAGCAGCCCGATGTCGAGGCACGCGGAGAGTGAGCGCGCCGCGGCGACCCGAGATCTGTGTTGGGGGGATCGCCCGGCAAGGTGACGCCCTGTTGTTGATCGAACGCGGACGCGGTGCCGCCGTGGGGGAGTGGTCGATTCCGGGGGGTCGTGTCGAGTTCGGTGAGAGCCTGGCCGAAGCGGCAAGGCGCGAGGTGGCGGAGGAAACCGGTCTCGACGTCAACGTCGGTCACGTCGTCGGCTGGGTGGAGCGCGTGTCGCCTGACTACCACTTCGTCATCGTCGACTTTGCCGTCACGGTGGTCGGCGGGACGCTCCGTGCCGGGGATGACGCCGCCGACGTGCGGTGGGTGGGAATCGATGATCTTGCTTCGGTGAAACTGGTCGACGGGTTGCTGGCGTTCCTGCACGAGCACGGTGTGATCGAGGCCTGACGCGATACCGGGTCAGAACAGAATTCGGAGATTGCTCTACGTTCAGGATGCATTTCCCTTGTTCACAGGCTTGCCTGTTCCGTCAGGTTCCTCCTCAACTGTCGAAGTTATGCTTACCCCACTGACCAGAACAAAACGTCGGCGTCGCGTACGATAGATCAGAACTCTGGTGTGAGCCGATGAGCAACTCCTCAGTAAAATCGCCATTGGGGGCCGCGGAAGACCTAACTCGAACGGCTGCTCTTGATTTGTGACCACCTAGGTACATCGCCAATCACAGTGCACATTTTGTCGATGGGCTGTTCCAAGAGAAACGTCGTTCGGCGATTTGGATTAGAGGTACAGGGGCGCCATGCGACGCCATGCGCTCGCTTGATGCGATCGGCCGTCCCATTCGTGGAATTGGTTCGAAATGTTTTTGGTCCACAAAAGTCGACTGAGGTACTGGTTGTTGGCGAGGAACGGGTCGTCTCGGCCGACACAGAACACGATGTCCATTGACTGCAGCGCGTGTAGCTGCTCAGAGTTGTTCAGATTCGCGAGGAAGTGGATCGGCGTGTTGAAGTAGACCTCGTCGTCGTAGTAGCCATCGAATACATCGTTGAATTGTCCGACTGCGTGGGTTAGGTCATAGCGACCGGAGAACGCACACAGTTTGCGAAACAGGTGCGGGTGCCGAAACGCCATGTTAGCCGCCGAGTACGCTCCCAGGCTGCAGCCGTGTGCAATCGTGCAGGGATGATCGTTCTTCGCATTCATGAGCGGGAGGACCTCGTTAAGGATGTAACACTCGTACTGGAGGTACCGCCTGATGCGATCCGCCGGGTGGCGCCATGGGCAATAGAAGGTCTCATTCGCAAGACCGTCAACGCAGAACAACTGCAGGTGCCCGGCATCAATCTTTTGTGCGAGTGCGGAAACGATTCGAAGATCTTCGTATTCGTGAAACTGGCCGTCGCGTGTCGGAAACACGAGGACTCTTGCCCCCGCATGTCCGAAGACGAGGAGTTCCATGTTGCGGGCGAGATTGGGGCTGTACCAGCGATGGTATTCGCGGTTCATGCCCGGTCACTGGCGGGGTCGATGTTGTCGGGCAGGGAAACACCGCGGTGTTCATCGAAGAATTGGTCGGTGCTTTGGCGGGACGCTGCCTCTTCGATCTTTCGTTCCGGGTACTCGAAATGACCCGCGGACAGAACGAACAATTCCTTTTTGTCGCTCAGCGCGTTATAGATGCTGAACTGTCCGGGAGGTGCGACTACGGGATCGAAGAGGGCGGCGGCCACGTGGACTGGGATACGAACGTGTTTCGCAGCCGTAGCTGCGTCGTAGTAGCGCAGGGTACCGGACACGCCGCCGTGTTTCGCTTCGTAGGCAGCGACTGCGGCCCCGCTGCCCGTCGTTGGTAGCGTCAACCGCAGAGGCTGGTTTCCGAACGCTGGCACACCAAGATGGGCGATGCTGATGCGGTTGTCCCACGGAATGGCCAACGCGCCGATTCCCCCACCAAAGCTGGTGCCGATGTAGCCGATATCCCCGGAGACGTCGGGCACGAGTTCCGATAGCGCCGAGACAGCCAACCACGTGTCGTCGACGCATCCACCCAGAACGTATCGATCGGGATTGTTGATGTGGTGCACAACATGGCCTGCCGGATCGCCCGGTATCGAAGCGCAGCGGCTGCGAGAAATACCACGCGCGCATAGAAACAGCAGCGCCGCCTCAGAGTTGGGCCAATCCAGATCCGGTGCGTCCCTTCCGCCATAGCCATGACCGACAACGATCCCACGCCTGACGTGACCGTCTGTGGGAACCGCTAGCCACCCTCCGATTTCGAGATCGTCGGTCGTTCGGTACCGAAGATCGAAAATGTTCCAGGCATCGTGGTGCGTCGCCGCTGGTGCGATCACCGGTTCCACCGAGACAGTGGAGGCGTGTTCGAATCGAGCGCTCCAGAAGGCCGAAAAATCTTCGGGCTCCTGCGGAGGTGGTATCAGCAGGAGCGAGTCGAGATCGTGGCCGTACGATGGGTCGAAGCTGTAGTCATGAGTGAATAGAGGCATACAAGACATCGCAGGGGGCCCGGCAACTGCCGGTACATCTAGTGGACCATGGCATCGTGTACACGTTGCAGCCAGGCACGAAACAAGGGATGAACAGCCGCACGAAACGGTCATTCATCACTGGCCCACCGCTCGCAACCGGTGCTAGCTGGATAACGCTTCGATCGAGAATCATGCGACCAGAGCCTGGAGTAGCTCCGCTTTGCTCGAATGTTTTGTTCCTTCAGTGTTCAGGCGTTGTTCAGATTCGTTCCCATTCCTTGAGGGTAGGTGCCTGGCTCACCACGCTGTAAGGAGCGGACATGACCTATAGGAAATCTTTCGCGTTGCTCGTACCAATACTGCTCGTCGTGCCGCTGTTCGCGGCTTGCTCAAGCGGCGGCACATCGGCGAGCGACACGGCCACCGCGGGCGAAACATCCGTCGGCTCCGAGTCGACCGCGTTGGCGGCGGACCCTGGCACGGAAACGGCGATCGACTACGGATCGCTGTCGGGCACGATCATGGGCTCCGGAGCGAGCTTTCCCGACGCCTACTACCAAGAGGTGATCACGTCGTTCCTCGAGGTCGCACCCAACATGAACGTCACGTACAACTCGGTCGGATCCGGCACCGGTAAGCAGGAGTTCGGGGCCAATCTGACCGAGTTCGCTGGCAGCGACAGCCTGGTGAAGGATGGCGACGGACCCAAGGCCGGGGAGTTCCTGTACGTGCCCACCACGGCGGCGCCGATCACGATCTCGTACAACCTCTCGGGCGTAACGGGATTGCAGTTGTCCGCGGAGACGCTGGCCAAGATCTTCCAACGTGACATCACGACCTGGAACGACGCGGCGATCGTCGCTGACAACCCCGGCGTTGAGTTGCCGAGCATCGACATCGTCGTCGCGCATCGCGCCGATGGTTCCGGGACGACGAGCAACTTCACGAAGTACCTTGTTGCCGCTGCGCCCGACACCTGGAAGCTTGGGGCCGGCGACACGGTCGCGTGGCCGGCTGCCACCCAGGCGGGGCAGAAGAACACCGGTGTTGCACAGATCGTGAAGAATCGCGACGGCGCGATCGGCTACGTCGACCTGTCCGACGCGAAGGCCACCGGGCTCACGTTTGCATCGATTCAAAACAAGGCCGGGAACTACGTCTCCGCCTCGCTCGCCGGCACCTCTGCCGCTCTCGCTGGCGCGACGGTCGGCGACGATCTGAGCTACAGCCCGCTCAATGCCGACGGCGCCGATGCTTACCCGATCACGGCACCGACGTTCGTGCTCGTGCGGACGACGTACCCGAGCCAGGAGACACTGGACGCCGTCAAGGGATTCCTGACCTACTTGCTGACCGACGGCCAGGACTTGGCCGAGGCTGTCGATTTCGGCAAGCTCCCTGACAACCTGCGCCAGAAGTCGCTGACGCAGCTTGACACGCTGACGGTCGGATAGCCCGGGTCGATGAACGACCGCCGAAGTGCGCCGGGCCCGGGCCTGGCCAGATCGCCGTCCGAAAGGCGGTATCGCGCTCCGGCCGATGCTGCCTTTCGGACCGTCGCGCTCGGCGCGGCCGGGCTCGTGTTTGTCATGTTGGCCCTGATCGTCGTGACCACCGTCAACCAGGCGTGGCCGGCCTTCCGCCAGAGCGGGATCAAGTTCATCACCTCGGGTCATTGGATACCAAACGACCCGGATGGCGTCGGACCCCGCCAACCGGAGTTCGGCGCCCAGGCGTTCCTGTACGGCACGGTCGTGGTCTCGACCGTGGCGCTGGTCCTGAGTGTCCCCGTCAGCGTGGGGATCGCGCTGTTCGCGACCGAGTACGCGCCGAGAAGACTCCGGTCGGCGGTCACTACGGTGATCGACCTGTTGGCCGCAATCCCGTCGGTCGTGTACGGCCTGTGGGGAATCGTCGTGGTCGCGCCCGCGATCACCGGGACCTACGCCTCGGTCGGTCGCCTGGTGGGAGGCGTCCCGATTCTGAACGTCGTGTTCGGGGAATCGGTCCGTGGTCGCAGTTTCATGACCGCCGGGATCATTCTCGCCATCATGGTGATGCCGATTATCACTTCGCTGACGCGGGAGGTCTTCGCCACCGTCCCGCAATCGGAGAAGGACGGAGCGCTGGCCTTGGGCGCAACGCGCTGGGAGATGATCACCGGTGCGGTGTTCCCCCACAGCTTCGGCGGAATCGTCGGTGCCGTGATGCTCGGTCTCGGCCGGGCCATGGGCGAAACGATCGCCGTCGCGCTGACGATTGGATCGGCGAACCAGATCGTCGGCAACCTCTTTGCGTCGGGTGACGCGCTACCCGCACGGATCGTGAACGAGTTCGGCGAGTCATCGGGTGTGCACCGATCGGCATTGATTGGACTTGGCGTCGTGTTGTTCGGCATCACCATCGTGGTGAACGGATTGGCGAGGGTGATCGTCAGCCGGGCCCGAGTTCGCCTTCGGGGGGTGATCATATGAGCGAGACGGTGCTATTCCCGAGCGGGAGGGCGGGAATCCCGAGTGGTTCGACGGCCGGACCGTTGACCCGCACGGTGACCGGACGGCGTCGGGTTGCCGAGTTCCTCAGCACGAGTGTTGTTTGGCTGTCTTTTGCGATCGCGGTTGTCCCGCTGTTTCTCGTCGTGGCGTATGTGACCGGCAAGGGCGTGGGGCAGCTGAGTTGGTCGTTCCTGACGGAGGGCATCCCGCGGCAATACAGAAAGGTGGGACCCGGCATGGGTCCCGCCATCGTTGGTACGCTGCTGACCACCGGGATGGCCTCCCTCCTCGCGATTCCCCTCGGGGTGATGGGCGCCGTCTATCTCAACGAATACGGCAAGACGAGCCGCCCGGCGGCTGCTCTTCGCCTGCTCGCCGACGTGATGACCGGCGTGCCGTCGATCGTGATGGGCCTGTTCATCTACACAATCTGGGTGCTCCGGTTTGAATCGCAGACGACGTTCGCCGGCGCACTCGCCCTCGGCGCCCTGATGCTCCCGATCGTGATCCGCTCGTCGGAGGAGATGCTTCGCCTTGTTCCCAACGACCTGCGTGAGGGAAGCGCCGCACTCGGCGCGTACCAATGGCAGACGATCGTGCGTGTCGTCCTTCCGGCTGCGCTCCCCGGGATCACGAGCGGTGCGATGCTGGCGGTTGCTCGGGCGGCCGGCGAGACCGCACCACTGCTGTTCACGATAGGCATCGTCTACCGGAGTTCGTGGGACGTGTTCGGCCCGAACACCGCCCTCTCGGCCCAGATCTTCCGGAACGCATCGCAACCCTTCGCTGGCTCGATAGACCGCGCCTGGGGAGCTGCATTCACACTCGTCGTGATGGTCTTCACCCTCACGGTTCTCGCGAGAGTCTTCATCAAACGCTTCACGATCGAGGAGACATCATGACCAACACGACGCTCGACGGGGCCACAAGGGTCGAGGTCCCGACGGCGGTGCCCGTCGCACGCTCGCAACCGGCGTCACCCGGCGGCGAAGAGGAAATCGTGTTCGACCTCGCCGACCTCTCGGTCTTCTACGGCTCGTTTCGCGCGGTTCGAGGAGTCAACTTGGCGATCCGGCGACACGAGATCACAGCGTTCATCGGTCCTTCGGGGTGCGGCAAATCGACCGTGCTGCGCTGCTTCAACAGGATGAACGACCTGATCCCATCGGCCCGGGTCGAGGGCCAGCTCTTGTATGAAGGCATCGACCTTTACGGGGCGGACGTGCACCCCGTCGACGTGCGCCGGCGGATCGGCATGGTGTTCCAGAAGCCCAACCCATTCCCGAAGTCGATCTACGACAACGTCGCGTACGGACCGCGGTTGGGAGGCGTTCGCAACGGACTCGACGACGTGGTTCAGAAGGCGCTCGAAGCGGCCGCGCTGTGGGACGAGGTGAAGGACAGGCTGAAGACCTCGGCGCTCGGGCTCTCCGGCGGGCAGCAGCAACGTCTGTGCATCGCCCGTTCGATTGCCGTCGAGCCCGATGTGTTGCTGATGGACGAGCCCTGCTCATCACTCGACCCCATCGCCACGGCGCGCATCGAGGAACTCATGCAGGAGTTCAAAGCGCAGTACACCATCGTGATCGTCACCCACAACATGCAGCAGGCCGCTCGGGTGAGCGATCGAACGGCCTTCTTCACCACGGAAGTGGACGAGAAGAGCGACCGCCGCACCGGGATGCTCGTCGAGTACGACACCACCTTGACCGTCTTCACCAAGCCCGCTGATCCTCGGACGGAGAACTACATCAAAGGGCGCTTCGGATGAGAACGACCGTCACGGGTCGGTATCGACGACCGTGGCCGAGGCCGGGCAGCGGGGAGGGCGAGGATGAGCTGGACCAACTTCTTGTTGACCTTGAGGCGCTTCGGGCTGATGTCGTGGCGTCGACGCGCTCGTGTGATCCGTTGACTGATCCTGCGAACATTTCGGGAGCGACCAATCTCGACCACTACCTTGCGTTGCGGTCGTCGGATCTTCGTCCGCTGCAAACGGTTCTCTCCTCGTTTGGCTTATCGTCGCTTGGTCGGAGCGAGTCGAGGGTTCTGTCGACCCTCGATGCGGTGCTTCGAGCGGTGAGGGCTCTGTCAGCCGTTCATGATCGCAAACAGGTTGCTGTAGACACGCCACTCGCGGTGTCCGAACTCGCGGCGTCCGAACCAGCGGCGTCCGTACAGAGTGAGCGCGACGCCGAGTGGGACGGTGAGGGCACCGAACTGTTGGAGTTGAATACCGCAGCGTTGCTTGGTCCTCGACCCTCCACGCGCCGGACCCGCATCATGGTCACGATGCCGACGGAGGCGGCCGACACCCCGGCGTTCGTTGCATCGTTGGTCGATCGTGGGATGGATGTGGCCCGGATCAACTGCGCGCATGACGACGCTGAAACGTGGATGTCCATCGCACGGCATGTACGCGAGGCCGCGTTTCGATCGGACCGTGTGGTGCGGGTTCTCGTCGACCTGGCCGGCCCGAAGCTACGGACGGGACCGATTGCATCGCTCCCGCCGGTTGTACGGGCGAGGCCCGTGCGAAACTCGCTTGGTCGGGTGGTGGCAGCGGGCCGCGTCACGTTGGTGCCTTCGGGCGGGGCAGTGGGAGAGGATTGCGTTCCCCTCGATCGGTCGTTTCTTGCCCGGCTGAATGTCGATGACCTGATTGAACTCCATGACGCACGCGAAGCGCACCGGCATCTTGTCGTTGAGTCAACCAGCGGATCGGAAGTTCACGCTCTCGTGATGCAGACCACGTACTTCACGAACGGTGTCGAACTCCGCGTCGGGAAACATCAGGTCGGAAACGTGGAAGGGCTCCCGCCCCAGCCGGGTTTCGTGACGCTGCACGTAGGCGATGTGATTACCCTCGGGAACGAGGAGGAGCCGACGAGCCTCGAAGGTCCGGTGCATCTTGGGTGCACCTTGCCTGAAGCCATCGGTGCGCTCGCGCCAGGACATTGGGTGTTTTTTGATGATGGAAAGTTCGCCGCCGAGGTTCTTCACGTCGGTGGACCTCGAGCGACGTTGCGAATCACTGACGCGCCCGCCGATGGTGGGCGACTTCGAGCGGAGAAGGGTATCAACCTCCCTGATACTGTCGTGCCTGTAAGCGCGCTTACCGATAAGGACGTCGCCGATCTTGCCGAGCTTTCATCGTTTGCTGATGCTGTGTCGATGTCGTTCGTGCGTACTGCAGATGAAGTCGAGGCGTTGCATCAGGCTCTCGACGCGATCGGTGGGGATCATCTTGGCGTGGTGCTGAAGATTGAAACCGGTGACGGGTTTCGTAACCTTCCGGCGCTTCTTCGGGTGGCGATGCGTCGTCCGGCGACCGGCGTCATGATTGCGCGTGGTGACCTTGCAGTAGAAGCTGGCTATGAGCGGTTGGCCGAGTTGCAGGAAGAAATTCTTTGGCTTTGTGAGGCGGCGCACCTTCCGGTGATCTGGGCCACGCAGGTATTGGACACACTGGCGCGGACCGGAACGCCGTCGCGATCGGAAGTGACCGATGCAGGAGCGTCGGAGCGGGCGGAGTGCGTGATGCTGAACAAGGGCCCGTTCATCCTCGACGCGGTGTCGGTCCTTGACGATATCCTCCGTCGAATGGAGAGCCATCAGGACAAGAAGCGTCCGCTTTTGCGCCAACTCCGGTCCTGGACGTAACTGCGGGCGCCGACCAGATTCGGATCTGTCGTCGTTGGTTCATCTAGTCGGCATGGAGTCGTCGATCGATGGCTAGGTCCCATCCACGCCGGCTACGACTCCACCAAGAAGTTCGAAGCGCTGGCGGCGGAGAACCCGATCCTCCGCTGACCTCCATCTCCCGTTGGCTCGGACGGTCTCCCTACTTGCCTCGGACCGTCTGGTGGCGTTCCTGCACGAGCATGGCGTGATCGACGCCTGAGGCGACGTGGCCGAAGATCACCCGGCTGGGCCGTCGATGCCGTCGGCCGCCGCATCGTGGCGGTGTCGGCGTTGCCCTCTCGCCGGTGGTCACGCGTCCTGACGCCCTCGAAGCGCGAGGGCTGGCGCCGCACGGCGTGTCTTCGCCAGTTGGGCGTCGATGAGTGCCTTGCCGACAACGGCGCCGAGGATGATGGCGCCGCCGATCAGGGTGGTGTTCTTGGGTCGTTCGGCGAACCACAGGTAGATCCACACGGGCACGAAGACCGTCTCGGTCTGCGCGAACACGATCGACGCAACAGCCGGAAGATGGCGGGTCGCGGCATTGAACGTGAGCATCCCGACGACGATGATTCCGCCTCCGTGGACCAGGGCGAGGGCAATATCGGTGGCCGGCGGCAGGAAGGAGTTGCCCTGCGCAAGACACACGGCGGCGACGATCGGGATCGCCATGGACGAGGAGCCGGGTAGCGCGGGCGACCAATCGAGCGTTGGCGCGCTTCGGACACACACCGCATACCCGGCGAAGCCGAATGCTGTCACGACCGCGGCGAGGTTGCCCGTCATGTTCCCGACGCCGAGATCGCCGTTCACCATGAATGCGAGCCCGCAGAAACCCAGGGCGAGGGCCACGACCGTCACGGCATTGATTCGTTCGCCGAGCACGACGCGTGCCAGCACGGCGACGATCAACGGCGCAAGCGACGCGAGAAAGGCGGCGTTCGCTGCGGTGGTGTGCTTCAGGGCATAGATGAATCCAATGGACGCCACAGCAAGGCACGCCGAAGCGGTGATCATGGTCCACCCCGACGTGTAGGCGTCTCGGATTCCCGAACGCACGGTGTTGCCGAGGCGTCCCTGGCGCCGTCGGACCAGGAGCTCGATCACGATCAGAATTCCGAGCGAACGCCACAGCAGGTACTGCCATGCGTCGGCTCGGTCCGCCAGCCTGGCGAACAGGGCCCCGAGGCTCCACACCACGCCGGCGCCGAGGGCCATCAACGACGGGACGAGGACCGAGCGGTGTGATCCGGCGCCTGGTTCGCGCGTGGCGTTCACGGCCGACGAGCCTTCCACACGTCTCCTGTCGGCCCGCCCTGAAGCCCCCAACAACGCGTCACTGGGTCAGCTGAGCGCGTTGGGTCGGGATTTGCGCATTAACACCGTTGTCGCCGACCCAACGCGTGGAGCTGACCCAACGCGTGGAGCTGACCCAGCAAAAGGGGCGGTCGTCGTGCGCCTTAGCGGCCCTTCCAGCTGGGCTGGCGCTTCTCGATGAAGGCGGTGAGACCCTCCTTCAAGTCCTCGGAGACCATGACTCGGCCGATCGCCTCGTTGGTGAGGCGCCGCAGTTCGGCCTCGGTCTCGTACTGGCTGGCGAGCACGACCCTGCGGCTCTCCCATACGGCCATGGGCGCGGCCGCAGTGATCTGCCCGGCAAGGCGCATCGCCTCGTTCTCCGCTTCGCCCGGCGCCACCAGTCGGTTGACGAGACCGAGTTGGTGGGCCCGCTCCGCGGTGATCGGCTCGCCTGTGAGGATGACTTCCATGGCTGCCGAGGTGCCGATGCGCTGGGGCAGGCGGTAGAGCCCACCGGCGCCGGCGACGAGGTTGCGCTTGACCTCGGCGAGCCCGAATGACGAGCGGGTCGTCGCCACGACGAGGTCGGCGGCGAGAACGATCTCACAGCCGCCGGCGGTGGCCAGGCCGTCGACGGCCACGATGATCGGCTTGATGCGTTCGCGGTAGGCGAAGCCACCGAAGCCACCCTTTCGGGTGTTGAGGGAGCCGCCGTTCCCTGAGTTGATCTCCTTGAGGTCGGCTCCCGCGCAGAACACCGGCCGCTCCGGCGTCGTCACGGCGCGCAGCACGCCGACCCACACGTCGGCGTCGGCTTCCATGGCGTCGATGGCGGCCTCCATCTCGGTCGCGACGGTGCCGTTGACGGCGTTGCGCGCCTCGGGACGATTCAGGGTGATGAGGGCGACGTGGCCCTGTACTTCGTAGTCGACCATTCGGCCACGTTATGGCGTGGCGCGAGCGACTGACCAGTCGGCGGCGAACTACTCCCCGGCGGCCGGGGCTTCGACGGGGGCGTCCACCACCTCGGCGATGACTGCTGCGACGGGTGCGTCAACAATCGCCGCTTCGACCGGCGCGGCCGGGGTCTC
>JANOHI010000158.1:0-5963 GCA_031406385.1 Acidimicrobiia bacterium | reverse complement strand
CGTCAAGGAGTCGTACTACTACCTCGACGCGACGCCCACGCACTCGTATCTGAAGGCGCTCTACAAGTATCCGCAGACCAGGTTCCCCTATGCTGAGCTCGTCGAGGAGAACGGCCGTCGCGGCAAGCACGACCCCGAGTTCGAACTCGCCGACACGGGCGTCTTCGACGGCGATCGGTATTTCGATGTCGTCGCCGAGTACGCGAAACACGCGCCGACTGACATGTGCCTGCGCCTCACGATTCACAATCGTGGTCCGGAAGCGGCTGACCTGCACGTGTTGCCGCAGTTGTGGTTCCGCAACACGTGGTCTTGGGGCTATCCGGCCGACAAGCCGGAGCTCGTCGCGGAGGATGACGCCCTTGTCGCCAGGGATGCGCGGCTCGGCACCTACCGGCTCTACCGCGAGTCCGATGCGCCGTGGCTGTTCACGGACAACGACACCAATAACCGCCGGCTGTTTGGGCAGGCGGACCAGGCCGGCCATGTCAAAGACGCTTTTCATGAGTTCGTCGTCCATGGCGACGAACGGGCGGTGAATCCCCAACGCCACGGAACCAAGGCCACGGCCCACTACCGGCTCCGCATCCCGTCCGGATCGCAGGCGGTGGTGCGCCTGCGCCTGTCAGCCGCCCAGCACGCCGACCCCTTCGACGACTTCGATGCCCTGGTCGACCTGCGGCAGGCCGAGGCCGACGGATTCTACGACCGCCTGCAGCAGGGGCTCTCGACCGACCAGCGACTGGTGCAGCGTCAGGCGTTCGCCGGGATGATCTGGAGCAAGCAGTTTTTTTACTACGACGTGCCGCAGTGGTTGGAGGGCGACCCCGGCCAGCCCGCGCCACCTGCCGCGCGACTCGGCGGCCGCAACCACGAATGGCGGCATTTGAACAACGCCGACATCATCTCGATGCCCGACAAGTGGGAGTACCCGTGGTACGCCGCGTGGGATCTCGCGTTCCACACCATCTCACTTGCCCTGGTCGATCCGGACTTCGCCAAACAGCAGCTCGTATTGCTCACCCGCGAGTGGTACATGCATCCGAATGGCCAGCTGCCGGCCTACGAGTGGGCGTTTGGCGATGTCAATCCACCCGTGCATGCCTGGGCGACCTGGCGCGTGTTCCAGATGGACCGGAAGCAGCGGCGATTGGCCCTGAACGACGACCCCGGTGATCTGGCGTTTCTCGAGCGCGTCTTCCACAAGTTGATGCTCAACTTCACGTGGTGGGTGAATCGCAAGGACGCCGAGGGGCGCAACGTCTTTCAGGGCGGGTTCCTCGGCCTCGACAACATCGGCGTGTTCGATCGCAGCGCCCCGTTGCCGACCGGCGGATACATCAACCAATCCGATGGCACGAGCTGGATGGCGATGTATTGCCTCAACCTGATGCGCATCGCGCTCGAACTGGCCCAGCACAATCACGTTTACGAAGACATCGCGACCAAGTTCTTCGAGCACTTCCTGCATATCGCTGAAGCGATGACGACGATGGGCGACGGTGTCGGGCTCTGGGACGACGAGGACGGATTCTTCTACGATGTGCTCAACCTGCCCGACGGCCAGAAACTGCCACTCAAGGTGCGGTCGATGGTAGGTCTGATCCCGCTCTTTGCGGTCGAGACGCTGGAGCCTGATTTGCTGGCCAAGGTGCCTGCCTTCAGCGCCCGTCTTGACTGGTTCCTGAACGCCCGGCCCGATCTGGCCGCGTTGGTGTCCCGGTGGTGCGATCCGGGAAAGGGAGAGCGGCGGCTGTTGTCGCTGTTGCGGGGCAGTCGCATGAAGCAGTTGCTGCGCCGCATGCTCGACGAATCGGAATTCCTGTCGGACTACGGCGTGCGCGCGCTCTCGAAGGCCCACGGCGCGAATCCGTATGTGCTCGAATGGGGCGACGAGCGATTCTCGGTCGAGTACCAGCCAGGGGAATCGGCGTCGGGGCTGTTTGGCGGCAACTCCAACTGGCGGGGCCCCATTTGGATGCCCGTCAACTACCTGATCATCGAGTCGCTGCAGAAGTTCCACCACTACTACGGCGACGACTTCACCATCGAGTGCCCGACGGGATCGGGGCGCTATCTCACCATCGACGGTGTGGCTGCAGAGCTCGCGAAGCGGTTGACCGGCATCTTCCTGCGCAACGATCGTGGCGAGCGCCCGGTGTTCGGGACCGATCGACGCCTGCAGGACGACCCGCACTTCCGGGACCACGTCCTGTTCCACGAGTACTTCCATGGCGACTCCGGCCACGGCGTCGGCGCGTCCCACCAAACGGGATGGACCGGCCTGGTGGCCAAGCTCCTGCAGCCCAGACAGTCGCACTGAGCACCCCGAGCGCGGAGAGCAGACATGACTGACCTACGTCGATTGAGCATCCCGGTCATCCTTGGCACCAGCCGCAAAGGCCGAGCGAGCGCGCACGCCGCGGCTCTGCTCGCGGCGCTGCTGAATCGTCGCGTCGGCGTGTCGAGCGAGGTCGTCGACATCGCATCGCTGGATCTCCCCATCGACGATGCCGGCGAAGCGATCAAGAACCCGGCGTTTGCCGCCACCATCGCCGCGGCCGACGGCCTGGTCATCGTCGCGCCCGAATACAACCACAGCTTCCCGGGCCTGCTGAAGCACGCTCTCGACAGCTGCCTGACGGAGTACATCCACAAAGCCGTAGGGCTCGTCGGGGTGTCGTCGGGTCCCTTCGCCGGCACTCGCGTGGTTCAGGGCTTGCTGCCGGTCATGCGCGAGCTGGGGCTCGTGACCATCTTCTGGGACATCAACATCGGTCAGGTCGGCAAGGTGTTCGCAGACGACGGACGCGTGCTGGACGACGCCGTCGTTCGGCGGTCAGATCGCTTCATCACAGAGCTGATCTGGATGTCCACGGTGCTGCGGTATGGCAGGGAATACGTGGCCGTTGACCAGGCAGCTCCCGCGATGGCGAACCTGGTGCCGTGTCCCTGCTGCGGAACGGCCATGACCCATCATGCCGACAAGGAAGTGGCGATCCACGCGGGCGACGATGGCATGGCGATGGCTGCGGTCCACGCCTGCGCCGGATGTGGGGCCCAGGATGCGACGATTGAGCCCGCATCCACAGTCGAGCGAGGTTGAGCCTTCGCCGCTGCGCCGCCGGCCTGTCGCGCGAACCGAGATGGGCCTATTGTTCCTGGTAGAACACCGTCAGGCCACCGTCGATCACGTAGGTCGTCCCCGTCACGTAGTCGCTGTCGGGCGAGGCCAGAAATACCGCCAGGCCAGCCACGTCGTTCGGTGTGCCGAGACGGCTGAGCGGAATCTGGTTGACTAGCGAGGCCAGCTTCGCCGGATCGTTCAACAACGCCCGGTTGATGGGTGTCTCGATGGCGCCGGGCGCGATGTTGTTGATCGTGATGCCGAGCGGGCCGAGCTCCACGGCGAGGGTGCGCGTCAACATGCGGACGCCGCCTTTGCTCGCGCAATAGGCGGCGAAGTTCGGGAACGCGAGTTCTTCGTGGACCGAGCTGATGTTGACGATCTTGCCAGGACGGCCCGCGGCCCTGCACTGCTGGACGAAGGCCTGCGCGGCAAAGAACACCCCCTTCAGATTGACGGCGACCACGGCGTCGAAATCGCTCTCGGTTACATCCCAGAACGCCGCGTGTTTCTCGATTCCGGCATTGTTCACCAACACGTCGAGACCGCCGAGTGCCGCCTCGCTCTGCGCCACCAGATCCCGGACCTCGCTGACGGAGCCGAGATTGGCCCGAATCACGGCCCCGCGCCGCCCAAGCGCGTGGACTTCGGCGAGTGCCTCTTCGGCGCCTCGCGGGTCGCTGTGGTAGTTGATGACGACGTCGGCGCCCTCCTGGGCGAGCCGGATGGCGATGCCGCGGCCAATGCCTTTGCTGCTTCCAGTGACGAGCGCCTTACGGCCCTGCAGACGACTGCCAGTGATGGTCATGGGGCTACAGCTCGCAGTAGATCTTGATGGCACCGTCTGGGTGCTGCAACCGGTCGAACAGCTCGCGATACCGGTCGAGACCGTCGACCCGGTGCGTCAGCAACTGAGGCAGCCAGCCCGGGTACTCAGCCTGCGCTTGCGCCAGGTCCCGCACGCCCGTTTCGAAGTTGTCCCGGCTGGCGTTCACGCTGCCGACCATCACCTTGTTGCCAAGCACGAATTCGAGGTTGATGCGGTCGGCCGGCACCTCCAGCATGCGTTGACCACCCGTGATGCTCGTCAGCACGAGCACGCCGTTCTTGGCCAGGACTTGCATGCTTTCGAACACGACCGCGGACGACCCTGTGCCTTCGAAAATCAGATCAAACGCGCCACCCGCGCCGGCCGTCTCGGTGATGCTCTGTCGGGCTGTATCCACATACGTCGCGCCCACCGAGCCGACGAGGTCGGCGTTCAGGTACGGCCGCGGCGTGCGGCCAAAGGTGGTCACCGCGAGCCCGCGAAGGCGCAGCACCAGCGTGGCCAACAGCCCTAGCGTGCCCGCGCCCATGACCGCCGCCGTGCGCGGACGCCACACCTTCATCCGGCGCTGGATCTCATAGGCCTGCGTGATGCCCTTCTGTGCGATGGTCATTGGCTCGAGCAACACACCGATATCCTGCAGCGCCTGCGGAACCTTGACGATGAACGCCTCGTCGTCGACGTAGTACTCGGTCAGATAGCCATGGAGGAGGTTGATGCCGCGTTCGAGGTACTCGCTGTCGGTGGTCATGTCCTGCAAGCCGATCGCGTCGAAGAGACTCGTGCCTGGACGACGCACCGTCGCGACCACGAAGTCGCCGGGGCGCAGGAACGAGACGTTCGGTCCCACCGCCTCGACCTGACCGAACCCCTCATGGCCAACCACCAGAAAGTCGTAGCCGTCTGGCGCCGTTCCGTATTCGGCGGCGTTGATCTCGCGGTCGGTGCCGTCGACGCCGACCCGCAACACCTTCACCAGGACGCCCCGGCCGCTCGGGACGTCTGTCAGTGACGGCATCGGCAGAGTGGCAAGGTGAACGCTGTCTGGCGTGCCGGGTCGTACCGCAATGGCTCTCATCGTGTCTCCAACGTGGTGCGGGGGGCGCCGGTCACCACGGGTTGGATGCCCGCCGACCGCCGCCGTGTCGAACCGCTGCGAGCCCGGCCGCAAGGGTTCGGTGTAGCCACCGTAGCGTCGTTGCACCAATGTCATGAGCGCCTGGCGCCCGCGATGCAGCCGGATCTTCACAGCGTTCGGGGTGATGCCCATAAGAGCCGCGACGTCCTCGGAGGACATCTCCTCCACGTCACGCAGCAGGTAGACTTGGCGATAGACCTCTGGCAGCTCACCAGCGCATTCGCGGAGCAGGCACAGCAGCTGCGCCTGCTCCAGCACTTCGTCCGGGAACAGCTCGTCGTGAGCCGATGCCGCGCGGTGCCCGTCGCTCAGATAGCTGGGCAGCAGTTCTTCAATTGAAGCCTCCGGCTTTCGCTTGCGCGAGCGCAGGCGCATCAGCGCCGCATTCACGACGATGCGGTGCAGCCAACTGCCGATCTGCGCGTTCCCCGCGAACTGGCCGACGGCCCGGAACGCCGAGAGCATGGCTTCCTGCACGGCGTCTCTGGCGTCTTCGTCGTTGCGCAGGAGCCTGCGTGCCGTGGCCAGCATCCTGGAGCCATAGCGCCGGAGTACCAGCTCGAAGGCCCAGTCCTGCCCTCGTCTCAGGCCATCCAGCACCTGATGCTCGTTCCAGTCTTCGAGCCAGTCTCCGGCGTTGGTGTCGTAGGTCATCATCGGTGTCTCCTCGTTCGCGACTTCGACGCCAACGGACACGCGCAGAGGTTCGCGAAATGGCTCACCCGGAGCGCACATGTGCCTCAGTCGCACCTCATTTGATAAGCCACTACCAGTCAATGTGTTACGGAGACACCTCATAGCCCCGAAACCGACCGACCGGCTCAGCGTCCAACTGACGGAGCCATGGAACCGCACCGAGAGGCCTCGAG
>JANOHI010000204.1:0-14405 GCA_031406385.1 Acidimicrobiia bacterium | reverse complement strand
ATCCGTTCCGCAAGGATTTTCCGATTTCCGGGCACGTCGAGATGCCAGGAAGAACGGCACTCCCGCCCATCGCCACGTGTCGATCTCGCAGCGCAACGCGATGAAGGTCTCGGTCTCGGAGTCCGGCGCCACGCCGGGCTCGTCGCGGTACCCGAGGTACTGGCCGCGCACCACATGGGCCGGCTCGATCGGCTTCATCGATCGGAACACCTTGTTCTTCTCCTCGGTGATGGCGCGGGGATCGAGCGCGGTCGGCGGCTCCATAGCCATGAACGCAAGGACCTGGAAAAGGTGAGTGACGACCATGTCGCGATAGGCACCGGTCGACTCATAAAAGCCGACCCGCTTCTCCAGCGCAAGGGTCTCGGGCACGTCAATCTGCACGTGATCGATGTGGTTGCGGTTCCAGATGGGCTCGAACAAACCGTTGGCGAAGCGGAACGCCAGGATGTTCTGGGCCGCCTCCTTGCCGAGGAAGTGATCGATCCGGAAGATCTGCTCCTCGTCGAAGGTGGCATGGAGAAGCGCGTTGAGCGTCTTCGACGTGGCCAGGTTCATGCCGAACGGCTTCTCCATGATGATGCGGGACCGGGAGACGAGGCCGGCCTTGTCGAGGGTGGCGATCACGGCGCGGGCGGCGTTCGGGGGCACGCTGAGGTAGTGGAGACGGCGGGGCTCTCCGCCGAGTTCCGCCTCTGCAGCAGCAACTGCCGCAGCGAGCCCGTCGGGACCGCCGTCTTGGGTGACGTAGGAAATCCGTCGACCGAACGCCGACCACTCTTCGTCGGTGAAGCCGTGGGCGCTGAACTCGTCGCACGCAGCGCGCGCAAACGCGCGAAATCCGTCGTCGTCGAAGGACTCGAGCGACGTTCCCACGATGCGGCACTCGGGCAGCAGACCCGCCTGCCAGAGGTGCATCAGGCCGGGCAACAGCTTCCGGCGGGCGAGATCACCGGCTCCGCCAAACAACACAATCACGTGGGGCTGCAACGGCGACATCAGCGCCGGAGTCAAGTCCAGCGGATCCGTATGCGTGCTGACCATCTCATGCCCATTCATCGGATTGACCCTACCGGGCCCGCGGGGTCACGTTGCGGTTGGGAACACGCGCACGACGCTTCGCCCCGCTGCAGCGGTCACGGCCTCACCGGGCTCAGCTCGCGACCAGGTCTGCGTCGACAGCTCGCACAGTTCGACCGCGGCATCCCGCGGGGCGCGCACTGCCGCCTCGACCCCGTGAACCAACCAGCAGGTGCCGTTCGCAGAAGTCCGCAGCAACCGTCCCGGACCTCCCAGGGGAGACCGACCGAGGAGCTCAGCCGAGGCGAGGTCGAGGACGACGATGGGGAGGTCAACGGCATCGTCGGTTGCCCCGGTCGGTCCGCTGAACCAGGCGAGCGCGAGCGACGTGACCGGCGTCAGAGTCTCGAATCGCAGGACGCCGGCCGGAATGAACGCATAGGAGCCGCGCGGGATCACGCAGCCGCTTATCCGGAGCTCCCCATCGAGCATGAGCACCTCCTCGTCGACGGAGTACCGGCATGGGGTGGCCCGATGCCAGCCGGGCGGGAAGCGGACGAGGGCAGCTGAGGAGTTGACCGTCGGATCGACGTGCAGGCGGATCATCTCAACGGCCGGCTCGGCGAGGGGGATGGGGATCGTCAGCCAGTCATGTTCGCAGCCGAGGTTGAGAACACTCATTCGACTCCTTTGCGTTGTCTCAACGAAGACGCAGTTCCGGATCCGGCGCGGCTCATGGCGTTCCCACTGCGTGATGACCGGAGCCCGACAGGCCCGAGAGATGCTGGTGCTGGGCGACGATGCGCCTTGCCGTTCGGACAACGGCCTCGTCGATCATCTTGCCGCCGTCGTCGGCGATCACGCCGGTGCCTGCCGCCAGGGCCTCGTCGTAGAGCAGCACCAATCGTTCAGCCTTCTCGACCTGTTCCGCCGTTGGCGTGAAGACGTTGTTGACGATGTCGATCTGGGCGGGGTGGATACACGACCGGCCGCGAAAGCCCATCCGCCGGAGGCGTTCTGTCGATACCCGCAGGGCGTCAAGATCGCGAAAGTCGGTCGACACCGGTCCGACCGGAGGTTCGATCCCTGCCGCGGCAGACGCAAGGACGACAGCGGAGCGCACACTGAGCATCTCGCGCTCATCTCCGGGGGTGAGTTCGATGCCGAGCTCGGCGGAGAGATCCGCCTCGCCGATCGCCAGCCGCCGAACTCGCGGCGCTTCCGCGATGTGACAGGCATCGAGGATGCCCCGTGCGGTCTCCAGCAGCGCAATGACGGGGATCGAGCCGCGCTCGATGCCGGCCTCTCGCTCCAGAGTGTGCAGTTCGGCGTCGACACGAACGAGTTCGCCGACGGTCGACACCTTCGGCACGCAGATCGCCGCGATGTTCGACCCGCAGCCGGGAATGAGCATGCGAAGATCCTCGATCCCGAGGTCACCCCAGTTGATGCGCACCAGGATCGCTGGACCGGCACTCACCTGGGCGCTGATGAACTCGGTAACGATCGAGCGGGCCGCGTTCTTGGCCATGGGCGCCACGGCATCTTCGAGGTCGCAGATGATTCCGTCGGCTCCTCGGGAGAGCGCCTTCGCCAGCTTCTCCGGCTGGTCCCCCGGAGCGTAGAGCGTGGAGCGCGTGATGGGACGGCTCACCTGGGGACGCATCACCACGGTTGATCCGTGACCGGGAACCGATCAGGAGTGTGGCCTCGCTTGGCCACGAGGAAGGTGCGATCGAACGCACACACGATGATGCCATTCTGATTGAGCCCGCGCGTCTTCACGCTCACGATGCCGGCGTTCGGCCGCGACGACGATTCCCGTTTGTCGGTGACGAGCGACTCGGCGTAGAGCGTGTCGCCGACAAACACGGGGTTGGGAAGGCGAATGTCGTTCCACGCCAAATTGGCCTGGGCGTTCTGGGTGAGATCGCTCACGCTCATACCGGTAACCAGCGCAACGGTGAAGGCGGAGTTGACGAGGGGCTTGCCGAAGATGCCGCCCTCCGAATAGTGGTTGTTGAAGTGCAGCTGGTTGGTGTTGAGGGTGAGGTTGGTGAACCAGATGTTGTCGGCCTCGCAGACCGTTCGGCCGAGGGCATGGCGGTACACGTCGCCGACTTCGAAGTCTTCGAAGCAACGCCCGGTCCAACCGGGCTTGACGTGTGGTTTGGGAGTGTCGCTCATCGTCGACGAATCTACCGGGCTGGCCACCTGTGGTCCGAACCTGCGCCGGGCCGAGCTTCGACGGGCGCGGTTGGCGCGTAGCGTGCACGCCGTGACCGTCGACGCGTATCGAGCCCTGTGCATGCAAGTGGCCTGCCCGGCGGTGAACGCCGCGGCATCTGACGCCGAAGCGCGGTCCACCATGGGGTCAACCATCGATCGACTCGACCGCCAGATCGCTGCGTCGAAGGGGTTCGCCGGTTCCGACGTGAAGCTGGTCGTGCTACCGGAATACTTCCTGACGGGTTTCCCGATGGGAGAACCGCTCGGCGTCTGGACTCAGCGGGCGGCGTGCGACCCCGACGGAGCGGAAGAGGAGCGGCTCGGGGCCATCGCGCAACGCCACGGTGTGTACCTGTCCGGGAATCTGTACGAGACCGACGCCGCCTTTCCCGGTCTGTACCTGCAGGCCTCGTTGATCTGGGCGCCGAACGGAGACGTCGTGCTTCGCTACCGGCGGCTTCACTCGCTCTTCGCTCCGACCCCCCACGATCTCTGGGGCGCCTACGTTGCCGCATACGGCGTCGACGCGCTCTTCCCTGTCGTCGACACGCCCCTCGGGCGCCTGGCATGTGTGGCCAGTGAGGAAATCCTCTTTCCTGAACTCGCACGCGCACTTACGATGCGCGGTGCCGAGGTACTCCTGCATTCCACGTCAGAGGTCGGATCCCCGCGGCAGACACCGAAGGATGTCGCCAAGCTCGCCCGAGCGATCGAGAACGTGGTGTACGTCGTGTCGGCCAACTCTGCGTCGATCACCGGGACGGACATTCCTGCGGCATCGACAGACGGGAAGAGCCAGATCGTCGACTTCAACGGCCGGGTGCTCGTCGAAGCGGGTTGCGGTGAGTCGATGGTGGCCAATGCCGAGATCGACATCGAGGCGCTGCGGCGGGCTCGGAGACGGCCCGGCATGCCCAACCTCCTCGCCCGCAATCGCTTCGAGCTCTGGGCGGGTGAATATGCGCGGGCTGTCACGCAGCAACTCGGCCACCCGGCATCCAACATCGATCCAGTTTCGATACCAGAGCGTTCACACTTCATGCGGACGCATCTCTCCGTCATCGAGCAACTGACCGAAGCCGGGGTCATTGCGTGAGCACGGTGATCGTCCTCCGCGATCCCCGTACCGGAGAGTCCGACGGCGAAATGGCGGTCACTTCACCCGAAGAACTGCGGGTGATGGCGAAGCATCTGAGGTCCGCCCAACCCACGTGGGAGGCGAGCGGGGTTGATGCGCGAGCGGCGGTGCTGCGTCGCTGGAAGGATGCGTGCGCGGCGCGGCGCAGCGAGATCACCGCAGCACTCGCCGCCGATACCGGACGGTGGCGCGAAAGCGTCCAGGAGTTCGACGCCTTCCTCGCAACGATCGAGCGCTGGGCGACGCTCGCACCGAAGCTGCTCAACGAACCCAGTCGCTTCACGAGCACCCTGGGCTTCATCGACATCGACAGGAACCTTCGCCCGTATCAACTTGCCGGGATCATCAGCCCGTGGAACTTTCCGCTCGTGCTCTCGACCATCGACATGCTGCCGGCGGTCATGGCCGGCACGGCCGTGCTTCTGAAGCCGAGCGAGGTCACCCCCCGATTCGGCGTGGCGCTCCGACACTCCCTGGCCGATGTGCCGGAACTCGAGTCGGTGTTCGGGGTCGTGGTCGGCGACGGCGCCGTCGGCGCACAGATGATCGAACTCGTTGACCTCGTGTGCTTCACCGGGAGCGTCCCGACGGGCCGCAAGGTCGGCGCAATGGCAGCGGCACAGTTCATCCCAGCCTTCCTCGAGCTCGGCGGCAAGGACCCGGCGATCGTGCTGGCGGGAGCGGAACTTGACCAGGCGAGCACTGCCCTGCTGTGGGGAGCGACGTCGAATGCGGGCCAGGCGTGTCAGTCGATCGAACGGATCTACGTGGAGGCTTCGGTCCACGACGAGTTCGTGGACATCCTCGCCAAGAAGGCGTCACGCATCGGCCTCTGCTTCCCGACCTTCGACACACCGGGCCTGGGACCGATCATCGCCGCGCGCCAAGTACCGATCATCGAAGCCCATCTCGCCGACGCCCTCGCCAAGGGTGCCGTGATCCGCGCCGGATCATCGGCCGTGGAGAACCACGGTGGCGGATCATGGGTTCGCGTCACCGTGCTCAGCAACGTGGATCACACCATGGCCATCATGCGCGAGGAGACCTTCGGACCCTTCCTTCCGGTGATGGCGGTCGCCGACGCCGACGAAGCCACAAGGCTCGCCAATGACTCGCCGTTCGGACTCTCGGCGGCGGTGTTCGCCGCAACGACGGAACAGGCTGAGGCAATTGCCCGGCGACTCGACGCCGGGGCGGTGAGCGTCAATGACTCGACCCTCACGGCGCTGGTGTGGGAGGGCGAGAAGCACTCGTTCAAATCCAGCGGGCTCGGTGGTTCTCGCATGGGCCCGGCCTCGCTGTTCCGCTTTCTGCGCAGTCAGGCAATCCTCGTCAAGACGAAACCTGCGATGCGCGACCCGTGGTGGTACCCGGCTGAGTTGTTCGAAGACCTGTAGCCGAGACGCTCGACGCGACAAACACCCGCGAGGCACAATGTCAGCCATGGGAATCCGTGAAGACATGCCGGTGCTCGCCAGTCACGAGGGGAACTGGACGGGTGAATACGTGCACGTGGATCCGGCGGGAACCGTCGTCGATCGCCATCGTGCCGATCTCCGCTGCACCTTCCCCACCGAAGGCGAGTGGCCGTACTTCCAGACCAACACCTACACATGGGACGACGGCCGCCAGGAGATCATCAAGTTCCCCGCTTCCTTCCACGACAAGACGATCTGGTTCGACACCGATCGGATCGACGGGCGGGCGTGGGAAATTGACGACAAGACGGTGATCCTCACGTGGGTCTACAAGAACGATCCCGGCAACTACCTCTACGAGATGATCCAGATCGACGCCACCAAGCAGAACCGCGCGCGCACTTGGCACTGGTTCGAAGGCGGCGAGCTGGTCCGCCGGACCTTGATCAAGGAACGTCGCGTCAACTAGCGCCCGCCGCGCCGCAGGGCTACTTCTTGCCTGTCGACCCCGGTCGACTGATCGCAATCGACGAAAGCCAGCCTGGAACGTCGTCGGGTTCCCAGCTCCGTACGTCGAGAGACAGCGAACTGAGCAGCGGGACGCCGAAGTCTGCGGTGCGTCCCGTTCGGTCCACGAGGACCCCGACGCCCACGAGCGTTGCCTTCATGGAGTCAACGAGTTGCGTGCACTCGCGGATGGATCCACCGGTCGTGAGCACATCGTCAACCACGAGAACCCGATCGCCCGCCCGGAGGTGATGGGGACGTCGAAGGAACCGATCACCGTTCGGCCCTTTCTCTCCGTAGGCGGCTGTTGCTCCGAGCTGCTTCGCGACCTCGTAGGCCATCACGATCCCGAGTGTCGTCGGCCCGAGAACAACGTCGACCTGTATGCCTGCGTCGCGGACCTTCTGCGCGATGAGCGAACAGAGCGCCTCGACATGTTGCGGAAACCGGAGCACATCGAACTTCTCGAAGTAGGTATCGGCATGGCGACCACTGGTGAGCACGAAGTGGCCATGCAGCAGCGCTCCCGATTCAGCGAAAAGCGCCAGCACATCGTCATCGGTCAGCGACATGGCTCGAACGCTACTTCTCGTGACCTCGATGCACGCCCCACGAAAGGCCAACGGACCGGTCCGTCGAAACGGTCAGATGATCCTTTCGTAGAGGCGCAGACGGATCCGGAGGGCGACATCGCGGTGATCGTCGACCAGCTCCCAACCGAACGACGGCGGGATCTCCGGACGCTTGTGCGGTGTGACGATCACCAACGCCGGGGAGACCGACGCAAGGGCGTGACACACGAGGGGCAACCAGGACGGCTCGCAGAGGTGCAGTGCATAGGAGCACACGACGCCGGAGAAAGATCGTCCCTCGAGTGCGCCGTTGGCAACGTCGGCGAACGAGTGGGCCTCGCAGGCTCTCCCGACGCGCGCCAGGTAGGCCTCGCCCGTGTACGGGTCGCACGCACGGATCCGCTCGATCGGCATACCTGCAGCCATGAGTCCGAGCGTGACCTCACCGCTCCCGCACGAGAGGTCAAGCACCTGGTTCGCGAACACCGATGGCCACCACGACACCGCGAGGCCGAGCACTTCGACGATCGCGTCTTCGTGCGGATTGCGGTACGACGAACCTGACTCGCGGTACCAGCCCTCGGCCCCTTCGGGGTGCGCGGCGTAGTCGTCGCGGACACCACCGGCGCTCGTCACCACGGCGTCGCGGCACCGAGCCATTCCATGGTCGCGTGCTCCATCACGAAGAAGAGCTTGACAGACTGTGCGGTATCCCTATGACCGATACGTCCAGGCTCCCATCACTTCTCGGCTACCTCCATGCATCACCCTCTCCGTACCATGCAGTAGCCGAGGCCCGACGCCGACTCGAGAACGCGGGTTTTCGGGCGTTGTCGGAAAGTGAGGCATGGAGCGATGTGTCCGGCCGCCGCTTCGTCGAGCGCGGCGGGGCGTTGGTTGCCTGGGATTCACAGCAACCGAACATCGCCGCTAGCGGATTCCAGATAATAGGTGCACATACAGATTCGCCGAACCTCCGGGTGAAGCCCAACGCGTCGTCCGCAAGCGTGGGCTACCGGCAGGTTCCGGTGGAGATCTACGGAGGAGCGCTCCTCAACTCGTGGCTCGACCGCGACCTCGGCATCTCCGGGCGGCTCATCCTCCGGAGCGGCGAGACCACGCTGGTTCGGGTCGACAAGGCGATCGGGCGAGTTGCGCAGCTGGCCATCCACCTCGATCGCGAGGTGAACGAGAAAGGACTCGTGCTCGACAAGCAGCTCCACGTGCTGCCGCTGGTCGGGCTGGGAGAGCTCTCCGGCGACGCCTTCGTGGCGTGGATCGCGGGTCAGGCGGGCGTGCTGTATGACGATGTTCTGGGTCACGACCTGATGTTCCACGACGTCGCCCCACCAGCGCTGCTCGGGCTCGACGACGAGTTCGTTGTGAGCGCTCGGATCGACAACCAGTTCTCCTGTTGGGCGGCGATCGAGGCGCTCGTGACCGACCAAAGCACACCTCGGGCTTCGCTTCCGATGGTCGCCCTCTTCGATCACGAGGAGGTCGGATCCTCCTCCACCACGGGCGCGGCCGGTCCGCTCCTCGAAACGGTCATCGACCGGATCACCGCCGCATCCGGGCTCACCATCGACGAGCGAGCGCGAGCGCTTGCCCACTCGACCTGCATCTCGTCCGACATGGCCCACGCAGTGCATCCCAACTACGTCGACCGACATGAGCCGGGCCATCGCCCCATTCCCAACGGCGGTCCCGTGCTGAAGGTCAACGCGAATCAGCGCTATGCCACCTCGGCCGTCGGTGGCGCTCGTTTCCGGGCCGCTTGCGAACGCGCCGAGGTACCAATGCAGGTCTTCGTCTCGAAGAACTCCCAGCCGTGCGGTTCGACCATCGGACCGATCACGGCGACACGCCTCGGCATCGAGACCATCGACGTGGGCTGCGCCATGCTTTCGATGCATTCCGCTCGAGAGCTATGCGGCGCTGCTGACGCCGACCTGTTCGTGGCCGCACTGACCAGCTTCCTTCAGGAGTAGCTGCTGCCGACGTGTTCGCGGTGCCTGATCAGCTTCCTTGAGGAGTAGCTACTTCGGCGGCGCCGGACGGCGCTCCTTCGCGTAGAAGGTCCAACTCGTCTCGTTCGGTGCGTTCACCGATGTTGGAGCGAACATGTACTCCGGACGTTCGGCCTCGACCATAGAGCGGACGTCGGCCGGAAGTTCGGCGTAGCCGCCCATCAGCTTTCGGCCTCCCGTGTGGTAGACGAGGTGGCCGGTTTGTTCTGCACCCATCAGCATCCAGGGCAACCACGGTCCGAGGCGTACCCACGAGATGTGGCAGGGAGCCATCGGCGAATCATCTTCTAGCGCAGCACGCGAAGCGATGAAGCGGAAGAGCTCGGCGCCCTGGTACATCGGTCCGCCGGACTCACGGGGCCAGGCCTCTGGTTGCAGCGGGTTGGGATAAAGGAGGAACACGTCGGTCGAGAAGTGCACATCGTCCTCCCAGATTTCCGGCTTGAGCGTCCATGGGCCGCGCGGTCCGTTGAGCTTGAAACCACCATTCACGGGATCGTTCCAGATGTGGAGCACATCGTTCGCTTCGGACGTGATCGGGTTCGTCCACGACGTGAGGATCTTGTCCGTCGTCGGGTCCCGGTAGAACACCGCTTCGCGAGAGAGGAAGTCATAGCCGCCGTCGGCCTCGACGGCGCGCCCGATGTTGAATCCGTCGAGGGTGAACAGATGCTTGCTGCCAACGCCCGGGAGGTAGGCGTAGACCGGGCCGCGGAACCACGTGACCACGTCGACCGGGTCGAGGGATGCGCGGATCTTCACAAAGGTTCGGATGTTGGCTTCGGCCGACGACGGATCAAGGAACATGCCCCGACGGTAGGCCGTCGCCGACACCCCTTGCCACCGCGACGCATAGGATCAGCCCATGGCAGCCCGAAAAGCCGGACCCGCGACATCCACACCGAAGAAGGCGGTGCCGACCAAGACGAAGAAGGCGAAAAAGGCTGCGTCGACCAAGCCGAAGAAGACTGTCCCGTCGGCGACGAAGGCGAAGAAGGCTGTGCCGACCAAGCCGAAGAAGACTGTCCCGTCGGCGACAAAGCCGAAGCGGGGCCGCGTTGAGGCGGAGCAGGTCGCTCCCGTCAAGGCAGAATCGAAGCGGACAACTTCGACACGGATATCGAACATCCGCGCTGCGGCGAACCATCTGGTGCTCGGCATCGACATCGGCGGCAGTGGCATCAAAGGCGCCCCGGTCGACCTTCACGAAGGACGGCTCGCCAACGACCGCATCCGCATCGACACACCCCAGCCCTCGACACCCGAAGCATGCGGTGTGGTGGTGAACGACATCGTGCGGCATTTCTCGACCATGACCGCGGCGAACGGCCCCGTTGGTTGCACTTACCCAGGAGTGGTGTGGGACGGCATCACCCACACCGCTGCGAACATGGACCAGGGCTGGCTTGAGCGAGACGCCGACGCCTTCTTCGAAGAAGCATGCAAGCGGCCGTTCACGGTCATCAACGATGCTCAGGCGGCTGTCCTCGCTGAGATTCGCCATGGCGCGGCACGTGGCGCCGAAGGGCTGGTGCTCATGCTCACGTTCGGCACCGGCATCGGCTCGGGACTCGCCTATCGCGGCGTGGCTGTTCCCGGTATCGAATTCGGTCATCTCCGCATGGAAGGCAACGATGCCGAACGCTTCGCTGCGGCGAGTGCCCGCGATCGGGAGAACCTCAGCTTCAAGAAGTGGACCGAGCGGGTCAACGCCTATCTGGCACGCGTCGAGGCGATGATCTGGCCGGAGGTGATCGTGCTCGGCGGCGGCGTTGTCAACGACGCCCAGAGGTGGGTGCCCTACCTCAAGACCCGCACCCCGGTGGTCGTCGCCGAGTTGGGGAACGACGCCGGTATCGTCGGAGCAGCGATCGCCGCAACCACCCAGCCCAACCGCAAGCGGTGACATGAGACTCGTCCATCCAGCGCCTGTGGGGCACCTCGAGCCATCAACGCACTCCTAGTCTGGATGCATGTCGCACAACCTGCTGGTCACCGGTGGAGCCGGATTCATCGGTTCGAACTTCGTGCATCTGGTCCGCCGCACTGGTGGGGCAGATCGGATCACGGTGCTCGACAAGCTGACCTACGCAGGCAACGCGACAAACCTCGACGGTGTGCTCGACTCCATTGAATTGGTCGTCGGCGACATCGCCGACGACACGCTCGTCGACCGGCTCGTCGCCGATCACGACGTCATCGTGCACTTCGCCGCCGAGAGCCACAACGACAACTCCCTGCTCGACCCCTGGCCGTTCGTCGAGACCAACGTGATTGGAACCTTCCGTCTGCTCGAAGCCGTTCGCACCCACGCGAAGCGGTTTCATCATGTGTCTACCGATGAGGTCTACGGCGACCTCGAACTCGACGATCCGGCGAAGTTCCGCGAGTCGACCCCGTACAACCCTTCGAGCCCATACTCCGCCACCAAAGCAAGCTCCGATCTCCTCGTGCGCGCATGGGTTCGATCGTTCGGCGTCGAGGCAACAATCTCGAACTGCTCGAACAATTACGGACCGCGTCAGCACATCGAGAAGTTCATCCCGCGCCAAATCACCAACGTCTTGTCAGGGATCACGCCAAAGCTCTACGGGACCGGAGAGAACGTCCGCGACTGGATACACGTCGACGATCACAACGCAGCCGTTGTCGACATCATCGCCAAGGGTCGGAGCGGCGAGACCTACCTCATCGGGGCGAACGGCGAGCGCGACAACCTCGCCGTGATGCGATTGATCCTCACGATGATGGGCGAGTCTGCTGACGCGTTCGACCACGTCAACGATCGACCCGGTCACGACAAGCGCTACGCGATCGACGCGTCAAAGATTGCCGCTGAGCTTGATTGGAAGCCGGCGTACACCGACTTTGAAGACGGCCTTGCCCAGACCATCGGCTGGTACCGCGAGAACGAGGCGTGGTGGCGTCCGCTCAAAGACGCCGTCGAAGCGAAGTATCGGGCCCAGGGCCAATAGCCACAGACACGGCGACGCAGATCAGTCTCCGAGATAAAGCCAGTCGTATCCGGAAGGATCGACGAACGAGAACGAGCGCCGGCCAAGACCGTCATCAGCGGGATCAGTCACGCTGAAGGCACCGTTCGCCACGGCGTGGCGGTGAGCGGCCGGGAGATCGTTGACCCGCCAGGTATAGGCGGTGTGCCCGAGCGCCCCGAGATGCGAGGCTTCGCGTAGATCGGCCACCGGCTCGGCGTCGAAGTGGATGTACTTCAGCCGTCCCGAGCGCCACTGCGACGGGAGCGGAGACGACTCCGGGTCATCGAAGTCCCAGCACCGGTACTGCTCGCCTTGCTTCAGATCGAAGATGCGACGCGACGCCATGTCCGCCGAGGTGCTGACCGATGACTCACGGGTCATACGCGCGCCTATCGTCCGTTGGTGGAAGTACACCTGGTCAGGATCACCCGAGGTCACCGCGCCGACATGGGTCACCTGTGATGACGGAAACGCCGACTCCACGATTGCGCCGTATGTGGGATTGCTGTAACCGAATCGTTCGAAGAGCACCTGACGCGACTCGGGACGGCACAGGATCATCTCGCGGACGTGGACAAGGTCGTCGAGGAACGGACGCTGCACCGGCCCGGCCGGGTCCTGGCGCGACGATGAGACCCAAGAGATCGGCGCTCCCTGCTCCTCCGCCGATTCGGCATGGCCCTGGACGGCGAGCACCGACCGGGTAAGCATCGCCCCCCACCGGGATCCGAGCGCTCGGAGGGCATGGATCCCGAGCCCCGGGCCCGATGGTCTCTCCCATTCCAGGAGGCGGAGCAGCCCATGGTCGGACATGCCGTGGTTCAACCGGCGAACCCGCACTGCCGAGGACACGCCGTAGACCGCGCCCGACTCCGCCGCGGTCATCTCGATCGAAGCTCCGCTCTGAAATCCGAACCGACCCCAGAATGCTGTTGCGTCGTCGATCGATCGGACACCGATCACGAGCTCGTGGACACCACCTACGGCCAACGTGGCGCGTGATCCGCCAGCAGCTTCCGATCCCGGGCCGGCGAGTGTCACGGATCAGACCCACTTCGTCGGTCGGTGCTGATACTCACCGATCGGCGGCCCAACGACCCTGGAACCGTCGAAGACGAGGTGCCCGCGTACGTACGTCGCCGCGACCTTCCCATTCACCTCGATACCTTCGAACGGCGTGTAGCCCTGGCTCGAGTTCGACTCCGCCGCTCGGATCGTCCATGTGACCGACGGGTCGAACAGCGCAAGATCGGCGTCGTACCCGACCGCGATGTCACCCTTGGTGTTGAGGCCGAACCGCTGCGCCGCGTTCCAGGAGGTGAGCTCGGCCATCTTGTTGAGCGGGAGGCCACGCCGAACACCTTCGGTGTGAAGAGCAGCAAGCAGATACTCGCTGCCGCCGAAGCCGGACTTGGCCATCCAGATGTCGTCGGGATGGTCGGCCTTGTACTTTGCCTCGGTGCGACAGCACGCGTGGTCCGACGAGACCCAGCTCAGCTCTCCTTCGAGCAGCTTTTCCCACAGGAACTCGACATCGGAGCGGTCGCGGATGGGCGGGTTGACCTTCGCCATCACCCCGTTCGGCGAGTCGGTGTCGAGCACCAGATGACCGATCGTCACTTCGCGTCGGAAGTCGACATGGGGGAAGAGGTCTCGCATCATCAGTGCCGCTTCAACGGCCTTGCGTGACGAGAGGTGCAGGAGGTTGATGTTCGGGCAGTTCGTCTCATGAGCAAGATAGGACGCAATGAACACGGCGAGGCCTTCCGAGTGCGGCGGGCGCGCCGCCGAGTAGGCCTTGAGTCCGGTGAGCTTGCCCTCGCGCTCCACCATCGCGGTATACGCGTTCAAGATGTCGGCGAACTCGCAGTGCAGCCCGAGGCTGATCTGGCTCGCGTGCTCGGGGCGTTGCTCGATCATCGTGGTGAGCTGACGCATGATGAATTCGAAGTGGGCCACGTCGTAGCGTTCGTCGTCGCCGAGCATCAGGAAGTTCGACTGTGTTGAGCTCCGACCGTGCAGTCCGTGGCCGCCGTAGAACATGAAGATCTTGAAGCTCGAAACACCCATGTCGTCGAGAAGCGCCGGCATCTCGTCAATGTGATGCTGGTTTATCGGGGCCAGGTGATAGGCGTAGTCGGACCAGTAGTGTGACGCGCTGCGGTCCAGCACCTCTCGGTAGAACTCGGGGTAGGAACCCGTCTTGTTGAGGTAGTACTCACCGGTGCGGAAGTACGTCAGCGTGGTCGTGACGCCGCCTTGCACTGCCGCCTTCGACTCCGACTCGGCGTCCTCCTCCAGCGGGTTGTAGATCCCCACGTGGTAGTGCGGGTCGACCAGCCCCGGGAACGCAAGCTTGCCTGTACCGTCGACCACCGTGGCAGCCTGCGTGACATCAATGCCGGCGGCGATGGCGGCGAAGCGCCCGTTCGAAACCGCAACATCGACGATGGGAGAATCGACCACGTTCGGCCGCACGAGGCGCACGTTACGGA
>JANOHI010000132.1:0-18603 GCA_031406385.1 Acidimicrobiia bacterium | reverse complement strand
CGACCCCTCATGACCTGCCCAGTTTCGAGCGGCTGCTCGGAGACGGGTCGGCAATCGGCATGTCGTTCGTCTACGCCGAACAGGCCCAACCGAACGGTCTGGCCGAGGCCTTTCGCATCGGGGCCCAGTTCATCGACGGCGGGCCCTCGTGCCTCGTGCTCGGCGACAACATTTTCTATGGGGACCGCCTTCCCGAGCTTCTCGTGGCCGCCCGCACCCAGATCGAGATGTCGGGGGGCTGTGCGTTGTTCGGCTACCGGGTGACCGATCCGGAGCGATATGGGGTTGCCGAGGTCGACGCCGATTCACGAATTGTGACCATCGAGGAGAAACCGGTCGTCCCGAAGAGCGATCTCGCCGTCACCGGGCTCTACTTCTACGATGCCGACGTGGTCGCCATCGCCGCCGACCTGCAGCCGTCATCGCGCGGCGAACTCGAGATCACCGACGTGAACCGTCACTACGTCGACGCCGGCACCGCCCACCTGCAAAAGCTCGGACGCGGCATGGCGTGGCTCGACACCGGCACCAACGATTCGCTCCTCGAGGCGGCCAAGTTCGTGTCCGTCCTCGAACGCCGCCAAGGCGTGCAGATCGCCTGCCTCGAGGAGATCGCCTTCGAGCAGGGATGGATCGACCTCGAACAGCTCAAGGTGAGCGCGTCCGAACACGGGAAGTCGAACTACGGCGCCTACCTCCGCCGGATCGCCGCCGAAGCCCAGCGATAGGTCGGGCACGCATATGAAGATCCTGGTGACCGGCGGTTCCGGCCAACTCGGAACCGAACTCGGTTTCGTGCTGGGCGCGGCAGGCGACGATGCGTTGATCGCGTCCAGTGCGGAGCTTGACGTGACGGATCGTGACCTCGTCCATCAGGTGCTCGGTGCGGTCCGGCCCGATGTCGTGATCCACGGCGGAGCGTGGACCAACGTCGATGGCTGTGAGCTTGATCCTCAGCGCGCATATGAAGTGAACGCGCTCGGAAGCCGCCACGTGGCCGAAGCGGCGTCGCGCATTTCTGCCCACGTCGTCTACCTCTCCTCGGACTACGTGTTCGACGGCCACGGAACCGGCCCTGAGGGGGGCGGTGCCTACACGGAATGGGATCAACCGAATCCGGTCAGCCACTATGGACGGTCCAAGCTGGGCGGCGAACGCGAGGTGCAGGGCATTCTCGGCGCGGACGCCACCATCGTCCGAGCAAGCTGGGTCGTCGGCCGGTTCGGCAACAACTTCGTCAAGACCATGCTCCGACTCGGCGCTGACCCCGCCAACGAGCGCGTCACGGTGGTCGAGGACCAACGCGGATGTCCGACCTTCACCGCGGACCTCGCCCCCATGCTCCGACGCCTCGCCGTCGGCCGATTTCCGGGGATCTTCCATGTGAGCAACGCCGGACCGGTCAGCTGGTTCGAGTTTGCTCAATCCATCTTCTCGACGGGTGGTTTCGATCCGCGCCGAGTCGTGGCCATCCCCACGTCCGAACTTGTCCCGGTTCGTCCGGCACCGAGACCTGCCGTGTCGGTGCTCGACAATGCTGCGCTACGCGGGTCCGGTATTGCGGCGATGCCGGACTGGCGGCCGTCGCTCCGGGCCACCGTCGACGCGCTCCGGTGAGCGTTGCTGGCGAGCCGACGGTCTCGACCGACGTCGTCGTCGTCACGTTCGAGTCCGAACGCTGGATCGACGGGTGTCTTGCGTCGTTGGTCGACCAGCCCGGCGTCGGTCGGATCGTCGTGGTCGACAACGCATCGACGGACGCGACGTCCGCCGTGGTTCGTCGATTCGCCGAACGAGACGTCTGTTGGCTCGCTCTCGGCGCCAATCGAGGGTTTGGCTCCGCCGCGAACCGGGGGATCGCGGCAACGGAATCGGCCGCCGTGCTCATCGTCAACCCCGATCTGATCGCCGAGCCCGACGCGCTGATGAGGCTCCGCTCCACGCTCGATCGGTCGGCCCACCTCGCCATCGTCGGGCCGACCGTGACGAACCTCGACGCCACCCCGTACCCGTCCGCCCGGTCGTTCCCGAACCTCGTCGACGCCGCCGGCCATGGCATCGCCGGCCTGTTCTGGCCATCTAACCCGTGGTCACGGCGCTATCTGCACCCGGACAAGGCCGAGTGGATCTCCGGCACCGCCATGCTCGTCCGGCGCAACGCGTTTGAGTCCGTCGGCGGGTTCGATGAGTCCTATTTCATGTATGTGGAGGATGTCGATCTCTGCTGGCGGCTGGCGAAGGCGGGTTGGTCGGTTGCCGTGGAGCCGAGGGCCGTCGTGCGTCACGGCGTGGGCGGGTCGAGCGACCGGGCGCCGTACCGCATGATCGCGGCCCACCATCGGTCCCTCTGGCGCTTCGCTCGGCGAAGTGCGTCGCCCCTCCAGCGCTTCGCCCTCCCGCTCGTGGCGGTCGGTCTCGCGGTGAGGGCCGGACTCGTCGCCCTCCAGCATGCCCGGACGGGACGAGCCCCGGCTGCCCGCTGACAGGGTTCGCTCTCGATGGACGGCTGGTGCCACTAACCTCTACTCCCCGTGAGCAAGCCGTCGAACATCCAGACGCCGACCAACAAGAAGATCGCAAAGGCTGCCAAGGTTGGCGGCTCTCGCGCTCGGTCGCGTGTCAACGTCTCCTGGAGCTACTGGGGATCGGTCGCCGGCATCGTCGTCGTCGGTGCCGCGCTGGTCATCGGGTCGGTCATCGGGAAGTCGATCGCCGAAACCGCACCGTTCGCTGCGTCAAACTCCGACAAAGTCGCAAGTGCGAACAAAGAGGTCCAGCGCCTGCTCGACCAGAAGACACCTGACGCCAAGAAACTCGCGGCGGCGACCGAGAAGCGCGACGACCTCTTGGCCGACACCCACTGGCATTCCGCCTACGGCTTCTACAAATGCGACTCCTACCTCGGCAAGACCGTCAACGGGAAATACGTTGCCGAGCTCGACGGCACGCTGCTCCCCGACCCCGCCGGCATCCACGCCCACGACGATGGACTGATCCACATCCACCCGTTCCTCAAGCGGGCATCGGGCAAGAAGGCTCAGCTCGGCCTCTTCCTCGATGCCGTCGACGCCAACATCTCCTCGAAGCGGATCTCGTATCCGGCGGTTGGCGGAAAGACCGAGACCTTCGACGTCGACAAGCTGACCTGTGGCAAGGACAAGCAGAAGCCCGAGATCAGCGTCTACCTCTGGCGTGACGTCAAGAAGCCGGGACGGGTCGAGCGGTACACCAGCGACTTCGGACGGATCCCGCTGGTGAAGAACGGTGCGTACGCGTTCGCCGTCACGGCACCCGGATCGAAGACCCCTCCGGTCCCACCGTCGGAGAAAGCCCTTGCCGCCCCGGCCGACCTTCCGCAGGCGGTCCCGACCACGATTCCGGCCGGCCGCACGGCGTCAACGCCGGCACCGGCTTCGACCGTGGCACCGGCTTCGACTGTGGCACCGGCTTCGACAGCAGCACCTGCGTCGACCGTGGCACCTGCTTCTACAGCAGCGCCAACGACCATCCAGGGCTGAGTCGATGCGGGCGGTAGTGCTCGTGGGCGGAGAGGGCACGCGACTCCGTCCGCTCACGCTGACCCGACCGAAGCCGATGCTTCCGGTGGGGGGTATCCCGATGATCGCCCGCAAGCTGGCCCACCTAGCTGAACACGGCGTAGCAGAAGCGGTCCTCTCGCTCGGTTACCGGCCTGATGCCTTCAAGGCGGCGTTCCCGAGCGGCGAAGCCGGCGGAGTTCGGCTGCACTATGCCGTCGAGCCCTCCCCGCTCGACACCGCCGGAGCCATTCGATTCGCCGCTGCCTTTGCGGGTTTCCTCACCGGAGGCGATGAGCCGATCATCGCCGTGAACGGCGACGTGCTGACCACGCTCGACCTCACCGCGCAGGTCGCGTTCCACCGTTCCGTCGGCGCCCGCGCCACCATCGCGCTCACCCGGGTCGAGGATCCGAGTGCGTTCGGCGTGGTTCCTTGTCATCCCGATGGACGAGTCATCGCGTTCGTCGAGAAGCCCAGGCGCGAAGACGCACCGACCGACTGGATCAACGCTGGCACCTACGTGCTCGATCCATCGGTCATCACGGCGATCCCGGCGGACACCCGCATCTCGATCGAGCGGATCGTGTTCCCTGAGCTCGTCGCCGAAGGCTCGCTCTACGCCGTGCACGCCGACGATCCCTGGATCGATGCCGGCATCCCGTCCACGTATCTTCAGGCGAACCTGAACGCTATCGAAGGGTCGAACGAGTCGTCGGCCGCCGGCATTGTGCACGCATCCGCATGCCTGTCACCTAGCGCGATGGTCGAACGCAGCGTGATCGGTGCCGGATGCGAGATCGGCGATGACGCCGTCGTGCGCCGCAGCGTGCTCCTCGACAACGTCTACGTCGGGAAGGGAGCGATCGTCGAAGACTCCATGCTGGGAGAGGGTGCCCGGGTCGATGCCGGGGCGGTGCTGCGGGGACACAGCGTCGTCGGCGACGGCGCCGTCGTGCGCTCTGGTCACCAACACGTCGGCGCCAAGATCGCGTCCTGACATGGGCGTCTCGTCGATCATGCACGCGTGATCGCGGCCATCGCCGGTGGGGTCGGCGCGGCGCGGATGCTCCGGGGACTCGTCCAGGTGGTCGAGCAGTCATCGCTGACCGTCATCGTCAACACCGGCGATGACACGATGTTCCACGGGTTGCACGTCTCGCCCGACGTCGACACCGTGGTGTATACGACCTCAGGGTCGATCGACCCCGAACGGGGCTGGGGCCTTGCCGGCGAATCGTGGACGGCAATGGGTGCGCTGGCCCGCTACTCGCCTTTCGGGGCCGTCGACTGGTTCAACCTGGGCGATCGTGACCTCGCCACCCACCTCTGGCGAACGGGGCGACTGTCCACCGGGACGTCCCTCACGGACGTCACCGCCGATCTTGCGAAGGCCTGGGGGCTCGGCTACCGGCTCCTGCCGATGAGCGACGATCCGATCTCTACCGTCGTCGACACGGCCGACGGTCCGCTGGCGTTCCAGGAGTACTTCGTCCGGCACAAGCACTCGGTCGCGATCACCGGTGTGCGCTTCGTCGGTATCGAGTCGGCGCGTCCCGGCCCATCTGTCCTGTCCACGCTCGAGGACGCCGAAGCGATCCTCGTGTGTCCGTCGAACCCGATCGTCTCCATCGGCCCGGTCCTCGCCGTGGATGGCGTCCGGTCGCTGCTGGAGCGCCGACGCGACCGGGTCGTCGCCGTGTCCCCGATCGTTGCCGGCGCGGCGTTGAAGGGCCCTGCTGACCGGATGCTCACCGAGCTGGGGCACGAGGCATCAGTGGTCGGCGTCGCCCGCCTCTACGCCCCGTTCTGCTCAGTACTCGTCATCGATCACGCCGACGCGAACCGCATCGCCGAGGTCGAAGCCTGCGGCGTCCGCGCCGTGGTCACCGACACGATCATGCGCACCCCCGACATCGCCGCCTCGCTCTCGCGCACTGCGCTCGCCGCCCTCGGCTCATCCGCCCGTTACGAACCCCTCACCTGACAGCACCGCTTGCGCCCCGATGCGGGAAGGTGTTCACTTCTCGTGCATGCGAACGCGGAACTCCTTTCGTCGATGCTCGCGCGTGCTCGTTTCGGCTTTGTTGGCGCTGGCCGTCGCCGTCGCCGTGCCGATCGGAATTGCTCCTGCCCAAGCGCAGACCGCGTCGGTGCTGGTGCTCGATTCGGTGCAGATCGAGCCGAACACGCCCTGGACGGTCTCGGCTGACGGGCGATCGGCGAGTCGCGATGGCGACTTCGGCCGTCAGGAGAGCAACTTTGCTGCGCCCGCGTCGGTGCCGGCCGCCGGTGTTTCGATGACTTGGACCCTGGTGGCCACCGCCACTGTGGGCAACCTTGCGACCGAATGCGACGTTCGAACACCCGGCTTTACCGCGACGGCCAATCCAGCGCTCCACGTGGCTGCATTCAGCCCCGGGCCGGGAAAGACCGACACGAAGACCGTCTCCATCATCATGAAGCCCAACTCCGTCGCTCCAGGAGCGACTGCCACCATCCGGGTCGGGTGCTTCACCGGCTTCTCGGTGGAGTTCCGCTACAAGGCAGCGGCCGCGGCGACCACGACGGCACCGACGACGACCCCGTCCCCCCGCTGTGGTCGGGCCGCTATCTCGGGTGGATCGGGTGGATCGGGCGAGGGAAGCATCCGTGTGGTTCCCGGTGGCGATGCCGACATCGTGTTCCGCTCGATCGAACCGGTCGTCCGCTTCGGACTACGAACCCAGGCGGTCGATCTCGGGACCTGCGAGGTGGCCTTGGAGGTCATCGACCCCCCGTCAAACTCGCGGCGGGCTATCGTGCGCCCGGGTGCGATCGTGAAGGTGAGGGCTCGCGCAACTGAGCCGACCTTTCCCGGAGAGACCCTGCAGATTCAGACGCGGCGTGTAGGTCAGCCGACTTTCGGCGCAGAGAACCGCCGTTGTCCCCTGCCCTCGTGCGTCGTCGAGTTCGCGAATCGGCTCGCGGGGGCTTTCGAGGTCAAGGCAGTGCGCTTCTTCAACGGGGAAGTGGTCGCGGAGTCGGAACTGGTCCTGTTGCGCTGGGAGGAGCCCGAGACGCGCAAGCTACGTTTCGACTACACGATGCCGGATCGGCTGGTGGATCGCGATGGCGACATGTTTGTCGAGTATCCCGACAAGAAGTTGTACCTGGTGAAGCCCCAGGACTGGTTCGTCGACATCACCGTGACCGACTGTCCCGATCCGCGCAAGGCCGGGGTGAAGTATTCCTGGACCTATTCGCCCGCCGCCGGCGGCGCGGCGAAGAGGCTCACCGTGAAGCCCGTGAAGGGGTGTGTCTTCCGGGCCGAGTTTCCTGGCCCGGGGAAGCAGAAGTCCAGCGGCGAAGGCGAGTTCGACGTTACCGTGAAAGCGGTTGCGAACGGCGAGAAGTACGAGGGCAAGGAGCGGGTCGCCGTGCAGGACCTGCTCGTGTTAGGCATCGGCGATTCGCTCGCATCCGGCGAGGGAAGTCCGGAAATTCGTGCCCCGAACACCAGATGGCAGAGTCTGCAGTGCGACCGGTCGAGGAGTTCCTATCAGGCGCTCGTTGCGAAGAGGCTGGAAGACCTAGATCGGCGTACGTCGGTGACGTTCATCCATTTGGCTTGCTCGGGTGCCAAGCTCATCGATCATTCGCCGAACAACGGTGTGGCCGACGGCGGTGTGTTGGATCCCTACTACGGCATCGACGAGGTATCGATGCTGCGTCCGCAGGTGGAGGTCGGGCAGAGCCTTTCGGGTGGCCGCGAGGTCGACGTGGTTCTGCTCAGCGGTGGTGTCAACGACCTTGAGTTCGGGAACGTCGCTTACGAATGCGCGAAGACCGTGCGCGGGACGGCCCTTGTCGGGCGTGGCTGCGGGGATGTCGCCTACACCGAGAAGGCGGGCGTCCGCCACGAGACATTGCGGGCGTTCATCCAAGCGCGGCTCGCCACGCTTCCCGGAAGTTACAAGAAACTCGACGACGGGCTGTCGAACGCGTTCGGCGCTAGCTTCCCGAACAACCGCTTCCCGGGCGAACGCGTGTTCATCACGGAGTACCCCGACATTTGGGGCCCGTGCCAGGAGGTACAGCTTCGGGTTGTGGGAGCAGTCGATCTGAAACGCGAAGACCTCATGTTCATCAACGACGAGGCGAGGGTCCCTCTGAACCGTGCGGTTGGCGACACCGCCACGGCGCTGTCATGGAACCCGGTATCGGCGCCCTCGTTCGGCAGCCGCGGGTACTGCGACGAAGCACGTTGGATAGTCACCGGCCCAGAGTCGGTCGACAAGCAGGAAAACATCAATGGAGGCTTGCACCCCAACGAGGCGGGCCACATCGCCATCGGCGAAGGGGTGGAAGCGGCGGTGCGCTTGAAGCTCTACGCAGGAACAGGGCGGGCCCGAGCGCCGCAGTTCTGAGCCTCGCCCGAGGGTGTCACGTTCTCAGCAGTCTGCTTGCTTCGACCTACCCAACGGCGCTGGTCGAAAAGGCTGGACATGTGATGGCCGCGCTCGATGCAGGTCATGGCGGGTTCGTGTGGCAAGACTGGGAGCGTGACGCCGAGCCGGATTGAACTCCTTCCCATCGCCGGAATCCCCGAGGTCCGTCCGGGCGACGTTCTCGCCGAGCAGATCATCGCCGCCGCCGACCCTGAGCCGGGACTGCGCAACGGCGACGTGATCGTGGTCACCCAGAAGGTCGTGTCGAAAGCCGAGGGACGGCTCGTTCCGGTCGACCCCGACATCGAGAACGACCATAAGCGCTACGTGCTCGACGAGTCCGTCCGCATCCTGCGCCGCCGCATGACCCCGCGCGGCGAGTTGATCATCAGCGAGACGACCCACGGATTCGTGTGTGCCAACGCCGGGATCGACCTGTCCAACATCGACAAGGGCTGGGCGGCACTGCTCCCGATCGACTCCGACCGCTCGGCGCGGCGGATCCGCGACGGCATCAAGGGGCGCCTCGGCATCGATGTCGCCGTGATCATCTCCGACACGTTCGGTCGGGCATGGCGCAAGGGTCTGACCGACGTGGCGATCGGCTGCGCCGGCATCGCCGCCGTCGTCGACCTCCGTGGCACGGAGGACGCGAAGGGGCGCGAGCTGCACGTGACCGAGGTGTGCCTCGTGGACGAGCTGGCGGGCGCGGCCGAGTTGGTCATGGGCAAGGCGTCGGGCATTGCGGCGGCAATCGTTCGCGGTGTCGACCCCCAGTGGCTGCGCGAGGGCTCGGTCAAGGACGAAGTGGTGCGGGCGCCGTCGGAGGATCTCTTCCGCTGACGCGGACGGTTGGGGGTCTTCGCCGATCCACTGGGCGGAAGTTCATCGGCCTTCGTTGGCCAAAGTCCGCCGAGTCCGCCAAAGTCCGCCGAGTCGGCCCGGTCGGCCCGAGTCGGCCCGCGAAACGGGGGAAAACCTGGCGACGGAAGGCCGGGAAGTAGCCTGTTCTCGTGCCGGTTCCGCATCAACCCATCGACACGATCGTCCTCGAAGGCGGACACGCTATCCGCGGTGAGGTCGCCGTACGGGGGGCGAAGAACTCGATCTCCAAGCAGCTCGTGGCGGCTCTGCTGACGGAAGACTCGTGCACGCTCCACAACGTTCCGGCGATCTCCGACACCTACATCGTGTCGGACATGCTCCGGGCAATGGGCGTGAGCGTCGACGCGGCGCACGACGGCGCCGGATCCGTCACCGTCGAGGCCTCGACGGTGAACCCCCTCTCACCCGAGCACCTCAGTGAGTTCACCGGTCGCAGTCGGATCCCGATCCTGCTGTGCGGCCCGCTCCTGTACCGCACCGGCGAGGCGCTGATCCCGTCGCTGGGCGGCGACGACATCGGCGGGCGGCAGGTCAACTGGCACCTCATGGCGCTCGAACAGCTCGGCGCGGAGATCGAGCACCGCAACGACGGCTGGCATCTCCGGGCGAAGCGGCTCACCGGCTGCGAGATCCGTCTCCCGTTCCCGTCGGTCGGGGCGACCGAGCAGGTGCTGCTCTCCGCCTGCGTCGCCGAGGGAGTGACCACGCTCCATGGCGCCGCCGTCGAGCCCGAGATCCTGGACCTCATCACCGTGCTCCAGAAGATGGGCGCGGCGATCATCTTCGGCTCCGATCGCACCATTGTGATCCACGGCCAGGACAGTCTCCACGGCTACGAACACCAGGCCATTCCCGATCGGCTCGAGGTGGCCAGCTGGGCCTGTGCGGCGATCGCCACCGGTGGTGAGGTCGTGGTGCGCAATGCCCGGGTGGAGGACATGGTCTCGTTCCTCGGGGCCTACCGTCTTCTCGGCGGCCACTTCACCGACTCCGCCGACGGTCTCCATTTCAAGCGGGCCGTCGGAGGACTGCGCTGCGTCGATCTGGAGACCGCCGTCCATCCCGGTCTGATGACCGATTGGCAGGCGCCCATCGGCGTGACCCTCACCCAGTGCGCTGGGACGTCGACGATCCACGAGACCGTGTACGAGAACCGGTTCGGCTACACCAAGGCCCTGAACGAGATGGGCGCCCGCATCACGGTCGGCACGGGATGCCCCAAGGGCCGGGCGTGCCGCTACGGCGGCCTCGGCCACCCCCACCTCGCCTCCTTCGAAGGGGTAACGCCGCTCCACGGAGCGGACATCGAAGTGCCCGACCTCCGAGCCGGATTCAGCTACGTCATAGCTGCGCTCGTCGCTGAGGGAAACACCACGATCCGCAACCTTCGCATCGTCGACCGGGGCTACGAGGGGTTCCTTCCCAAGCTGGAGACCCTCGGCGCCCGTATCCTGTCGGCCACGGCCTCGGCGTGAGGATCAGCCGCCCCCGCCTCCGACGCATCGCGCTCTTTTCGCTCGTGGCGGCACTGGTCATCGTGGTTTCGAGCGTCGCCTACCTCTATTGGCGCTTCAGCTCGATCCCGCGCATCAGCGGGGTCGGCTCGGCCCAGCTCGATCCGAAACGGACGACCGGACCAGGCGGCACGGTCGTCACGCTGATGACTCCAGTCGGCGAGACGATCCCCGTGACGACGATCGCGGACAGCACCGACGCGGCCGCGGACGACACCACGACCGACACCACGCCGGAGAGCTCGCCTATCCCACCGCCGGGAACTCCGGCGACCATTGCCGGACTCCCCGGGCCCAACACCCCGGTAGAACCGGAGACCACGCAACCAGCAGCTCCACTTCCCGGCCTGAGTGTCGACGGCCTCGACGACACCACGCCCGATACGCTGCCCCCGCCACTCGTCACGATCCCCGAGGATCAGGTGACGAACCGGCCCCTTCTCGACACCAGCGCAGTGACCGCTGTTGGCGGGAGGAGCAGCTTCAACATCTTGATGATCGGCACCGACGACCGGTCAGACGTTCCGGCCAATCAGGCGGTCGGGTTCGGCAAGGGCAAGGTGAGCGGGTCGCGCTCGGACACGATCATGGTGCTGCGTGTCGATCCGGACGCCAAGAAAGCCTGGGTGCTGTCGATCCCGCGTGACCTCTACGTCCGCATGCCCGGCACGAACGAATTCGACCGGATCAACGCGGCGTCAGCACGCAGCGACGCGCTCCTCGTGCGGACCATCCAGGAGAACCTGGGTATACCGATTCAGCACATGATGAAGGTGAACTTCATCGGCTTCCAGCGGGTCGTTGCCGCCGTAGGTGGAGTGAACATCTGTTTTCCGAAGCCGGCGAGGGACAAGGTCACCCGGCTCAATCAACCGACAGCCGGGTGCTTCCGTCTGAACCCGACGCAGGCGACCGCCTACGTGCGCAGCCGGCGATACGAGGACCAGCAGAAGGACGGCACCTGGCGAGCCGATCCGCGCGGCGACCTCGGACGCATCGCCCGTCAGCAGACCTTCATCCGCAATGGCATGGCCGCGGCGATCAAGCGGGGCATGCGCAATCCGACCACGCTCAACGCGGTGCTCGCCGACCTTCGCTCGGCGATCGCATTCGACAAGTCGCTCGGCTTCACTGAAGTGCTGTCCCTGGCCAACAAGATGCGCTCGTTCGAGCCCGACGCACTGGAGACTCTGGTGGTGCCGACCCTCAGCCGTCGAATCGACTCGAAGGCGGTACTGGTGCTCGACATGGACTCCGCTCCCGAGACGATCGGCAAGTTCGGTCACCGCTGAGCCTGCTGGGCACCCTGGGCCCTTCGGTCACGGCGTCGCCACACTCCGGCGTCGGATCTCGGCGAGTCGCGATGCAATCCAATCGCCACCGGCACTTCCATCAATAAGCGCGCGTACGTCAGCTTGTCCGCGTTCGGCGCGGCTCCGCACTTGAGACGAGCCGATGTGCTCGACGACATCGCGGAGCATCTCGGCGGCCGCGTCGATGTCGGGATCGGCCCAACGCCCGCCCTTCGGGTAGGAAACCAGGGAGTCGACTTCGACGACCGCAGGTCGGCACGGCACGAGCCAGGAGTTGTCCGGGGTCATGAATGCCAGGTTGCCGGAGTAGCCCGAGGCGATCACCGGAAGACCGTGGTGCATCGCTTCGAGGAGCGTGAGGCCGTAGCCCTCGGCTCGGTGCAGCGAGGCAACCGCGTCGAACTGGGCGACCAGCAGATCGCGGTCCTCGGCCGACAACCGCTCATCACGCACCTCGATGTCCGGCCGACCGTCGCACGCGGCGATCACCATCGACTCGCTCGCCGGATCGCCTGCGGCATTGAGAGTCTTGAAGAACAACACACGCCTCGCGGGATTTGCCACCGGGAACGCGCGCTTCCACGCCTCGATCAGGCCGATCGGATTCTTTCGCTCGACGCGGCTGGCGTAGTCGAACACGTTGCCGACGACGACCCCGGTCGGGGGGAGCCCGAACCGGGACCTGCTTGCGGCCGTCCGCTCCGGCGCGGCGGGGAGGTCGGCGCCGAGCGGGATTCGGTGGACCGGGAACCCGACCGGACCGGCTCGGCGAATCGCGTCGGCGGTGTACTCACTCGTGACCCACACCTCGTCGACGGAGTCGAAGCCGACGGCCATGGCCGGGGAGAGGTCCTCGAGTTCCCAGAACCACAGCCCGATCACGTAGCGCCCGTGCAACGCCGGTCCGCCCAACGCGCCCCGCAGCATCGGTGCTTCAGTCCCGTTCGCGGCAATCACGACGATATCGAGTGCATCGGAGTCAACCGGGGCCGGGTGTGTCCAGGGGACACCGAGAGGGGCGTCGGAGTAGTCGAACGACACGGACCGGGTGACCTCTCCCGCCCGCTCGCACAGGCGGACGAGGCGTCGACCCGCCTCACCGAGACCGAGGATCGACCGCAGCATTCCGACCACCACGACGCCGCGCTGTAGATCTGGGAATGGTGAGTGCGACAGGTCCGGGGGGTCAAGACTGGTCACACCGGCCGGTGCGTCGGGAACAAGGTCGGCTGGCGCGTGTGTCTCATCGGCAAGGAACAGGTGGGCCCACAAAAGGAATCGCTGTTGTGCGTCCTGGTTGATTGGAACGCCGGGGAAAGCCTGACGAAGATCAGCGCGGCTTCGCCACACGGCGAACACGAACTTCGACATCGAGTGGGGACCCTCGCTGGCAGGCTCGTTCACCCATCGAGCGAACTCGGTGGGATCGTTCGGAGCGTCCGGCCAACATCGCAGCCATTCCATGAGTTGGTCGGCGGTGGGGGCTCCGTCGGTGCTCGGTCGCAGAGGCGGACGCCCAGCCAGTGCTTCGGCTTCACGGGATTGGCGCACGTCGGCACCCTGGTCCATCGACGGTGTAACCCCATCTGACCCGCTGGGCGCGGAGCTCGGCTGAGGCTCGCTCCGTCGGCGTGGGAACCATCTGCGCATCGGTTCGAGGGTACCGGGCGCTACCGTCGTCGGACGATGACTCGCCACGAGCACACCGCAACGGATGAGGTGGCGCCGGTTTCCCGAGTCACGCCCCAAGTCACGCCCCAAGTCACGCCCCGGGAGATCACCGCCGTCGTTTTCGTCGGCACCCATCCGGAGCGTTACCTCGTTGCGGTGCGTTCCCTACTCGACAGGACCGACCTGGATGTCGTCGTCGGCTGCCTCTACACCCAGTTCCTCTCGAACTTCGCCGGGCTTGGACCTCGTGTGCAGTCGCGCATGGTCGGTTCGGTCGCCGAGCTCGCCAACGTCGTGTACGGCGAGCGCCGGACGCACCTTGCGGTTGTGAACGAGCCATGTCTTCTGCCGCCCGATCCCTTCGCCACGGCGATCGCCTGGTTGTCCGACGACCTTCGCTTCGCATCGATCTCGTTTCTTTCCAACGCCGCCGACTTCTTGTCGTTCCCCGTTCGCAACCTGCCTCAGGACCGGGCCCCGGACGGGCACGACGAGGTCACCATCACCCGTCGTCTCCGATCCCTCACCCCGGCTGCCGGGCCGACGACGGCCACTTTCGCCACGGGGCCGATCGTTGTGCTCGGAGCCCCTGCCCTTGCCGCAGTCGGTGAGATCGCGGCTCCTGCGTCGGCGCGTTTCGACATTGCGGTGGCCGACTTCTGCGTGCGGGCGCGGGCCAAGGGATTCGTTGACCTGATCGATACGTCCACATATGTTCTCCGTCCGAGCGATCTCGCAATCGAGCCGATCGATACGACACTCACCCCCGATGATCGTGGCTGGCTGCTCCATCGTCATCGGTCGATGGTCGCGTTCCTCGACGCCGAGCGGGTGAGCGGTGACTCCGCGTTTGCCCTTGCCCACCAGGTCGCCCGAGTCAAGGTGCAGGGGCTGCGCATCCTCATCGATGGTTCGTGCTTCGGACCGAACCAGGTCGGAACACAGGTCGCCACGGCGCACACGATTCGCGCCCTAGCGTTGCATCCTGAGGTTGCCGAGGTCTGTGTCGCCCTGCCGGGACCGATCCCGCCGTATGCGGCCGACGTCCTATCAGCGCCGAAGGTCGTGTCGCGTCGGGAAGACGATCTGCGTGCCTTCGGCGCAATCGACGTTGCCTTTCGGCCATATCAGCCGGTGCCAGGCTGGGACCTGTCCCGGTGGAAGGGAGCCGGCGTTCGCTTCGTCGTCAGCGTGCTCGACACGATTGCGTTCCACAACGGCGGCTACTTCGCAACGACCGGCGAGTGGATGGCGTACCGGGCATTTCTCGAGGAGACGGTTCGGGCCGCTGATGCCGTCGTGACGATCAGCGATGACGTCGTCGAGCAGATGGTCCTGCACCAACTGCCGATCGAGCGTACACGCGTCACTTCGGTACCACTCGGGACGGAACACCTCCGGGGTGATCAACGAGGTCATCTGCCCGACGAGCTGGCGGCGCGCGGGTTCGTCGGGGGCGCATTCGCTCTCTGCCTGGGCGTGAACTACAGCCACAAGAACCGCGAACTCGCCCTCGACGCTCACGCTCTCGTCCGGGAGGCGGGCCACGAACTTGCGCTGATCTTCGCCGGTCCCTCGGTTCCTCACGGCACGACGCGTGTGCTCGAAGCCCGACGCGGACCGCGGGAGCACGTGTTCGTTCTGCCAGAGCTTTCCGAGCCGGAACGAAACTGGCTGCTGCGCCATGCTGCGTTTGTCTGGTACCCAACATCGGCAGAAGGGTTCGGGCTCGTCCCCTTCGAAGCCGCGTCGTTCGGCACGCCGACCGTTGCCGTCGACTTTGGGCCGGTGCGCGAACTCGCCCACGGCGGTCGGCCTTCCTCACACGGAGACGGGGTGCCGGTCCTCGCCGCGGACTGGTCGGCCAAGGCGTTGTCGGCGGTGGCGTGCCGGTTGCTCGACGACCCGGGTCTCGCTCGAAGACACGTGGAGGCGCTCGTGGCGGCCGGTGATCGGTACAGTTGGGCGGCAAGTGGTGACGCGCTGGTGCGTCTCTTCCGACAGATCCTGTCTCGCCCGAGACGCTAGGAGCGCTAGAGAGAGTGGACACGACGATGCCCGAGACAACTGACGCGGTGGAGTCCTCCAACGTTGCTGACCCGACCGAACTCGTTGCCGGCGCTGCTCTGTCGATGGGAGCGGAGGAGCTGACTCGGCGACTCGATCGTCTGAACCTCACCCAGGCGCTGCTTGATTTCGAGATCGCAAACGCCCGCGTGCTGGACCTCACGTCCCGCGTCGTCGACTCGAACAAGCGGGTTCTCAAACTCCAGGCCGAAGCCGACTCGGCTCGTCAGGCGCTCGACGGCGCGCGTGCCGACATTGCGGAGTTGCAGCGCCGGATCGCTGACGTTGAAGACTCCACCACGTACAAGGCGGCACAGAAGCTCGGCTCTGTCCGGCGACTTCTTCGCTTCCTGCGGAACTGACATGTCGGGTGCTCCGCAACCCCCGGGGGCGGAGGCTCCGCGCCGGCGGGTGCTCGTCGCCGTGCTCGTGTATAACGGCCGCGAGTTCGTGCCCCGAACCCTCCGCTCGCTCGCCGCACTCAAGGCCGCAACGACGCTCCACGACGTCGATGTCGTCGTGCTTGACGATGCGTCGCCCGAACCCGGCTGGAGCGAGGAACTCGAAACGCTGTCGCGCGATCTTGGCCTTGGTTACTACGGCTCGCCCCGCAACCTCGGCATCCCACGCAACATGAATCTCGGGCTGTTGCTCGCCGAAGATCAGGGTCACGACCACGTGGTGATCCTGAACTCCGACGTGATCGTGCCCGGCAACATGATCGACCAGATGGTGGCCGCAGCGCAGAGTGCCCCCGACATTGGCACCGTCACGGCCTGGTCGAACTCGGCTTCGATCTTCTCCCTTCCGAACGACGCGGCCAACGATGTCTTCACCGATCCGTCCGTCGTTGACGCCGTGTCGACGGAACTGGCTGACGAGTTCGGCGACGACGTGCTCGATCTTCCCGTTGGTGTCGGATTCTGCCTGATGATCTCGCGGTCGCTCATCGAGGCCGTCGGGGTCTTCGATCCGGTGTTCGGTCGCGGGTACTGCGAGGAGGTCGACCTCTGTCGACGCGCCGTCGAGGCCGGTTTCCGAAACGTGTTGGCCCTTGGGGTGTTCGTGTTCCATATGGGTTCTGCGACCACTGTTGACGCCGGGCTCCTGGAGCCGGGTGAGAAGACCGTCCACGTGAACGAGGACATCATCGATCAACGCCACCCCGGCTACCGCGCCGAGCTCCAGGCGTGGGTCGACGCCGACCGTCTGGCACCGTCGCTGGGTCGTGCCTTGGCTCGCCTGGTGTCTTCACGTGCGCGGTCAGCGGGATACGTGCTGGAAGCGAGCTGGCTCCGTCGCCAGCCGGTCGAGGGTGTCGACGACCGGGTTCGCATCACCGTCGATCCCGACGGGGTCGGCCCGCTGGTCGAAGCATCCGTCGACGGGTGGCGATCGGTGATCCCGCTCGACGACGACGGGATCCTCGTTGGCGTTTCCCGCTTTGTCGGATGCGCGCCCGACGAGGTTCGAATCCACGACCGCGGCCGGGTTGCGGAACGACTGGCGCAGATCGCCGTTGACGCCGGAGTACCCGTGGTCGTCCGCCACCGTTACCCCGAACGCGTCTGACACCTCGTCCAGGGCTCACCGCCTCGCACCCTGAAGTCCGACGGACGATTGTGACCTGGCCGGGTAGCGTCGATGCACGATGTCCGCAACTACCGCTGCTACCCGAACTGGATTCGTTCCGCCGCCGTATCCCCAGGATCGGTTGAGCCGCGCCCGCACGCTCGCCGCCGCCCACACCGGTGGCTCTGTCGACCTGTCGATCGGCACTCCCTGCGACCCACCTCCGCCGGCCGTCGTCGAGGCACTCGGCTCTTCGGGCGCCGAACGGGGGTATCCGACTTCGCTCGGTTCGCCCCGGATGAGAGCGTCGGCGGCAGCATGGGTTGACCGTTACCTCGGAGCGACAGTGGATCCGACAAACCAGGTTGGCGCGTGCATCGGCACGAAGGAGTTCGTGGCGACGACGCCGCAATGGCTCAAGCTGCGGCGCCCGGATCGGGACACGGTGCTCTATCCAGCGGTTGCATACCCAACCTATGAAATGGGCGCCCTGCTCGCTGGGTGCCGCGCCGTGGCCGTCCCCGTCGACGACCACTGGCGGATTCGTCTCGATGCGATTGATCCGGCCGACGCGGCTCGTGCGCTGTGCCTGTGGGTGAACACACCGGGGAACCCGGCAGGCGGTCTCGACGACCTCGGCGCCGTCGCGGCGTGGGGCCGATCGAACGACGTGACGGTGCTTTCCGACGAGTGTTACGTGTCATTCACCTGGGACGGCGCTCCCCGCTCGATACTGCAGCACGGCACCGATGGGGTCGTGGCGGTGCACTCGCTCTCGAAGCGGTCCAACTTGGCCGGTGTTCGCGCCGGGTTCTACGCCGGCGACACCGACCTCGTGAAGTACCTGAGTGAAGTCCGCAAGCATGCCGGCCTGATGGTGCCCGGCCCCGTCCAGTGGGCGGCGTCGGTCGCCTACGACGACGAGGAGCACGTTGACGCGCAGCGCGCCCGCTATCGGCAGCGCCTCGTTTCCTTGGCTGGCGTGATGGCCTCGGTCGGCCTACCCGTGGCTCTTCCCGAAGGAGCGTTCTATCTCTGGATCCGGGTGCCGGGGGGCGACGCGTGGGGTTGCACCGAGTGGCTCGCCGAGCACGGTGGCATGGTCGTGTCGCCCGGGGAGTTCTATGGTGCCGCCACCGATCACATCCGCATCGCCCTGGTGGAGCCCGACGATCGTCTCGGCCTGGTGGCGCAACGGTTGGCGTCGTCGGGCCTCACGTGGACCGGAGCACGTCCGTGAACGCCGCGAGCGTCAATCTTCTGGCGGCCACGGCAGCGCTCGTTGCCATCCCGTCCGTCAGCCACGACGAAGCCGCGATCACCGACCACATCGAGGGTCGGCTCCGGGCCGTGCCGTGGCTCGAGGTGACCCGTATCGATCACAATCTCGTGGCAAGAACGAACTTCGGTCATCGCTTTCGCCTGGTCCTGGCCGGCCATACCGACACCGTTCCGGTGAACGGAAACGAGGTTGCGCGCCTCGATGGTGACGTGCTTCACGGCCTCGGATCGGCGGACATGAAAAGTGGCCTCGCAGTGTTCCTCCATCTCGCCGAGACCGTCTCTGCCCCGACGGTTGACCTGACCTACGTGTTCTACGAGTGTGAAGAAGTCG
>JANOHI010000091.1:0-9571 GCA_031406385.1 Acidimicrobiia bacterium | reverse complement strand
TTATTACAGGTCGGCTGTTTTTATTTTGCGGGGCATTTTCACTTCTATATTTTGTGTTTTACCTGCCCTCTGTAATTTTACCATTACGGAAATTTTTTCTTTGCTCTCCTTAATCATTTTTACCATGTCATCAGTGCTGTTTACTGCTTTGCCTTCGCACGCGCCGCCTTCACCCGCTCGTTGTTGATCCGGCCGATCTCCCCCAGGGTGTAGAGCATGGCGAGACCCTGACGAATGGTTGGGTCGTTGATGGTGCCGTTCTTGCGGGCGTGGTGAAGGAACATCTGGAGTCCACCCGATCGGACTGCGGCCGCATTGGCTGCTGCAGTGCCGGAGCTCTTCGCACCACCTCTGGGAGGACTCGCGAACTCACCCGCACGCTTGTCAAGATGCCCGGCGACGGTTCCGGGGAGAGCCGCACTGATTGCGCCGGAGCCACCGGCGCCGAGCCCGGAGCGCTCGAAGGCGAGCGTGGTGTTGGCCACGGCCCAGCCGTTGTGCAACCCGCCGATGAGCGCCGATGCCGGAACCCGACCGTCGGTCATGAACACCTCGTTGAACAGAGCGTGACCGGTCATCTCCTTGAGCGGACGGATGTCGACGCCGGGCTGGTTCATGTCCATGGCGAAATACGAGATGCCCTGGTGTTTTGGCGCGTCGGGATTCGTACGCGCGATGAGCATTCCCATGTCGGCGTAGTGCCCCCCCGACGTCCACACTTTCTGACCGTTGACGATCCATTCCTCGCCGTCGAGCACCGCTTTGGCGGTGAGACCGGCGAGGTCCGAACCCGCCCCCGGCTCACTGAACAGCTGGCACCAGGCGCGCTGCCCGGTCACGATCGGTCGGACGAGGAGCTCGATCTGTTCCTGCGATCCATGCGTCGCGATCGTGGGTGCGGCGAGGAGCATCCCGAGGCCGCCGGGTGCCGGGAGCGCGCCGAACGCGCCGATGGCGCGGGCGATGCGCACCGAGTCCGAACGGGACACCTCCTTGCCGTAGGCGTTCTTCGGGAGGCTCGGAGCAGCCCATCCCGACATCCCGAGACGTTCCCACCACTCGGCCACCGTCAGTTCGGCGTCCCAGTTCTCGCTGAGCCAGTCCTGCAGTTCGTCGATCAGTGCGTCTTCGGGCATGAACTCATTCCAGCGCGTCGACCGGTGATCCGTCGAACCGAGAATCGCTGTTCGTTGGTTCGGCGGGCATCGCCGCCTTGGCTGAGGCGACGCGTTCTCGGTCTTCAGCGGGCGTCGAGGGCCGCAACGCTGCGCTTCGGAGCGAGCAGCCGGTAGCTCTGCTCGATGAGCTCACCGAGCTCGACCCAGTCGGTGGAGTCGTCGATGACGACACCGACGAGGTTTGGAAACCAGCCCGGCAAAAAGTACGGTCCCGTGTCGCCGCCGCTGGAGTAGCGGAGCGGTTCGGGTGTGCGAAACGTCACCACGACAGCCGGTCCGTCGGTCTTCGCGGCGGCCGCGTATGCCGGTGGTGCTCCGTCCTCGATGGTGACCATGTGGGCGAAGTTCCGGGTTCCGACACACCAGCGAACTCCCGTCCACGCGTCCTCTTCGAAGGCGTCGGGAAGGGCCAGGCAGATTGCGCCGAGCCGGGAGAGGAGCACAGGATCTATGGTCCCATGTTGGCCTGGATCGACCGCGAACGTGGTGACCCGCTGGGCGCACCGCGCAGTGTGGCATTGCGCGACGCCCCGCCTACGATTGACTGATGCGTTGGTGGGCCGTGTTTGGTGTGGCAATCATGGCTTTGTCGGTGCCGACGGCGGCGGATGCGGCGGCGACACGCGTCGCCGGGTTCGCATCCTCGGAACCGGCCTGGGTGACCGTGAACGACGGTGTGATGGGAGGCGTTTCCGGGAGCACCTTCGTGCAGCGCAAGGGCGTCGCCACCTTCAGCGGAACGGTTCGGCTCGAAAACAACGGCGGATTCGCCAGCGTCCGATCCACGTCTGCTCTTCCCGCCCTTCCCGCCGACGCGACGTCGTTCGACCTTCGCGTGCTCGGCGACGGCCGCCTATATCAGTTCACCGTGGATACGGGTTTGTCGTGGTATTGGTTCGCGTTCACCCCGCCAAAGGGGAAATGGACGACGATCACCGCGCCGTTCGACCGATTTCAGCCGGTCACCAGGTTCGGTGAGCCGAGCGACGACGCTCCACTTCGGGCCGGGGCTACACCGCGTCGGCTCGGCATTCTGATCGGCAACAGCCGGGTCGAGCGGTTCTCGTTGCAGCTCGACTGGATCGCCGTCAGGTAAGTCGACGGTCGGCTCAGATCACTCGGAGGAACGACTCCACGGGCTTGCGGGTGAGCTTGGTGTTCTGGTGCGACGGTTCGCCCAGACAGATCATCGCCGCCACCGCCTCAGTTGGTCCGAGGCCGAGAAGCCGTTTCGTCTCGGTTTCCTGACGAACGAGGAACGTGGTCATCACACCGCCCAGACCATGTGCCCGGGCGGCAAGCAGGATGCTCCAGCAGAACGGGTACACGGATGCGCCAGCACAGAACTGCACCCGGTCGAGGTCGGTGTCCATGGCGGCGAGTGTTCCAAGATCGGCGGTCACGACCAGCACGACCGGCACGGTCGCGAGCGCATCGATGAGCGGGTTCGGGGCATGCGGGGCGTCGTCGAGATCGATCTCGCCGGCGCCCGGCCAGCGACCGGTGTCGTCCGCCGCGAACGGCCGGCGACCCGCGGCCATCTGCGCCGCGTATTCGTTCCACGTCTTCTGCGACAGACGACCCACATCCCGACGGACCTGCGGGTCCTTGACCTGGATGACCCCCCAACCCTGGGCGTTTCCGCCGGATGGAGCGAAGCGGGCGGTGTCGAGAATCGCGTGGACGGTGTCGTCGCCGACCGCGGCATCGGTGAACCCGCGGACCGAACCGGTCGAACGCAGGGTCTGGAGGAGATCGGCGGAAACCACTGGTGCGTTCTAGCACCGAGCGCACGACCGTCGTGCAGACCGCGCCGGGAGACCAGCGGCTTTGCATCCTTCAGCCCGGAACGATGGGCATCATCGGGTTGGCTGCATCGTCCGCCCGGAACGACTGGCATGCTGCCCGCCTGCTTCTCATCGGGCGAACTGGTCGCATTGCCCGCCCACAAGACTACGGTGCTCGTATGGCTCACCACCCTTCAGCGGCGACCCTCGGACAGCTCAAAGCATCCGGTTGGGCATCCATTCCGGTCAAAGAGGAACTCCGGCGCAACGCGATCGCCCGCATCGCGTCTGGCCAATCCCTGTTCCCCGGCATGCTCGGCTACGACGAAACCGTTCTACCCCAGTTGGAGAACGCGATCTTGGCCGGACACGACGTGATCTTCCTCGGCGAACGAGGACAGGGCAAGACCCGCATGATCCGCTCGATGGTCGAGCTCCTCGATGAGTGGCTGCCGATCGTGGCCGGATCCGAAGTGCTCGACGACCCATATCACCCGATCAGTAAGCACGCGAAGGATCTGATTCTGGACCACGGGGATGACACGCCGATCAGCTGGGTGCATCGCAGCACCAGGTTCGGCGAGAAGCTGGCCACCCCCGACACCTCGATCGCCGACCTCATCGGTGAGGTCGATCCGATCAAGGTCGCCGAGGGCCGCTACCTGTCCGACGAGCTCACGCTGCACTACGGACTCGTGCCCCGGACCAACCGCGGCATCTTCGCCATCAACGAGCTGCCCGACCTCTCCGAGCGGATCCAGGTCGGTCTCCTCAACGTGCTCGAGGAGCGCGATGTGCAGATCCGCGGCTACAAGATCTCCCTGCCACTCGACCTCGTGCTCGTCGCATCGGCCAACCCTGAGGACTACACCAATCGCGGCCGGATCATCACCCCGCTGAAGGATCGCTTCGGCGCCCAGATCCGAACCCACTATCCGCTCGACACCAACATCGAGCTCGAAGTGGTGAAGCAGGAGGCGATGCCTCCCGCTCCGGTCGAGGGGATCACCGTGACCGTTCCCGAGTACATGTCCCAGATTGTGGCCACGTTCAGCCAGTTGGCGCGCCAAAGCGGCAGCGTCAACCAGCGATCCGGTGTGTCCGTGCGGCTCACGGTGGCCAACCACGAAACCCTCGTGGCGGCGTCGCTGCGGCGTGCCCTGCGGGCCAAGGAGTCCAACGCCGTCCCTCGGATCAGCGACCTCGAGAGCCTGATGGCATCAACGCAGGGAAAGGTCGAGATCGAGTCGCTCGACGAGCGCGAGGGCTCAATAGTCGAGAAGCTCTTCAAGGCCGCCACGCTGATGGTGTTCAAGGAGCGTTGCCGGATGGAGACATTGCGCGATGTGATTGCGGCGTTCGACGGCGGTCTCGTCATACACGCCGGCGACGATCAGACCGCCAAGGACTATGCCGCGGCCCTCAACGTGGCCGAGGCCGAGGCCGTCCGTGACGCCGTCCGTTCGCTCGTTGGCAAGGCACCCTCCGCTCCGCTGCAAGCATCGGCGCTGGAGTTCATCCTTGAAGGACTCCATCTTTCGAAGCGTCTCAACAAAGACGCTGCCGGTTCGAAGTCCACCTACCGTGCTCGATAAGCACACGTACTTTCTCGATCGCTGACGAAACGAGACCGCCATGGCCCGCCGACTCACCTACTCCCGCTGGGATGGAACCCAAGTCGGCTTCGACCTCGATGCCGACGAGGTCATGGCCCAGCTCAACGACGACCTGCTCTACCACGGCGACCTCAACGCCGCGCTCCGCAAGATGCTGCAGCAGGGGTTCGAGGACCGCAACGGCGACCGCGTGCAGGGTCTGCGCGAGATGCTCGAGAAGCTCCGCGAGCGCCGCGAGCAGACCCTCGAGCGCTACGACCTCGGCGGTGTCTACGACGAGATCAACCAGGCGCTCGAACAGGTCGTGGAGCAGGAGCGCCGGGCGATCGAGGACATCGTCGACAAGGCGAAGTCGTCCGGCGACGAACGTCGGCAGGAGACCGCCGAGGCCATGTCGTCCGACCGCAACATGCAGCTCGACTTCCTGCCTCCCGATCTCGCCGGACGCGTGCAGCAGCTCCAGAACTACGACTTCGTCTCCGAGGAGGCGCGTCAGGAGTTCGAGCAGCTGATGGAGCAGCTGAAGAACCAGTTGATGGAGCAGCAGCTCAGCCGGATGCAGAAGAGCGTCAGCGAGATGACGCCCGAGGACATGGCCCGCATGAAGGACATGTACTCCGAGCTCAACAAGATGCTCGAAGCCAAGAACAACGGCGAGGACACCGAGCAGATGTTCTCGGAGTTCATGGACAAGTTCGGTGACTACTTCCCCGACAATCCGCAGACCCTCGACGAGCTCCTCGAGCAGATGGCCCAGCAGATGGCCGCAGCGCAGAAGATGCTGAACTCGATGACGCCCGAGCAGCGGGCCCAGCTCAAGGCCCTCAGCGATCAGCTCCTCGAGGACATGGACCTGCGCTGGCAGATCGAGCAGCTCGGCCAGAACCTCCAGCAGGCGTTCCCGCAGATGGGCTGGGGGCAGGGCTACGGCTTCTCGGGCGACGAAGGTGTCGGCATGGGCGACGCCATGGGCCTCATGGACGAGCTCGGCAACATCGACTCGCTCGAGAACCTGCTTCGCAACGCCACGCAGCCCGGCGCGCTGGCCGACGTCGACATCAAAGCCGCGAAGGATCTCCTCGGCGACGACGCGGCCAGGTCCCTCGACCGTCTCGCCCAGCTCACCAAGATGCTCTCGGAAGCCGGGCTGGTCGAGAACAAGGAAGGCCGCCTCGAGCTGACGCCGAAGGGCATCCGGCGAGTTGGCGCGAACGCGCTCGGCGAGCTCTTCTCGAAGATGGCCCGCGACAAGCTCGGCCGTCACGAACTTCGCCGCACGGGCATGGGCCAGGAGCGGACCTACGAGACGAAGCAGTACGAGTTCGGCGACCCGTTCAACCTTTCGATCGAGAAGACCGTCCGCAATGCCATCCGTCGGAGCGGAGGTGGCACCCCGGTGCGTCTCACCCCGGACGACTTCGAGATCGAGCAGTCGGAAACGCTCGTGCGGTCATCCACCGTGCTGATGCTCGACCTTTCGCTCTCGATGCCGATGCGCGACAACTTCCTGTCGGCGAAGAAGGTGGCGATGGCGCTCTACTCGCTCATCTCGTCGCAGTTCCCGAGCGACTACCTCGGCATCGTCGGCTTCTCAGAGACGGCGTATGAGATCAAGCCGGAGAAGCTTCCCGAAGTGTCATGGGACTTCGTCTACGGCACCAACATGCAGCATGCCTTCGCCATCAGCCGGCGTTTGTTGGCCCGCCAGAGCGGGACCAAGCAGATCATCATGGTCACCGACGGCGAGCCCACGGCCCACATCCTGCCGAACGGCGAACCGTTCTTCTCGTACCCGCCGGTACGCGAAACGGTGGAGGCCACGCTCACCGAAGTGATGCGCTGCACCCGCGAGCGCATCACGATCAACACCTTCATGCTCGACGCCACGAGCTACCTGAAGGCGTTCGTCGAACGCATCACCGAGATGAACAAGGGCCGGGCGTTTTTCACCACGCCCGAAACCCTGGGCGACTATGTGCTGGTCGACTTCATCGACCAGAAGCGTTCGATGAGCAAGAGCACGGGCCGACGCTGATTGATAGTGCATCTTCGCAAAGGTTCCTCTCACGTCGAAATGCTCTGATTCCTTTTGCTTCGTGCACTGTCAGAAGGATCGACGCGAAAGGAACTTACGATTCGGGACACTAGGCAGAGGCGAATAGCCGGCAGCGATTTGCGCCGCGCGCCTTACGCAGCGCTGCGCTTGCGGCTGAGGGCGTCGACGGATCCGGCGAGGAGCAGCACCAGTCCGTTCACGATGAACTTCACGCCGGACTTGGAGAAGTCGATCTCGGTGATCCCGAACGGTGTGGCCTTGCCGACGAGCGGGAGTCCGTTGTTGATGATTGCCAGCACGAACCCGCCGAGCAGCGCGTTGAGTAGACGGCCTTTGCCGCCGAAGAGCGAGGTACCGCCGATGACCGCGGCACCGACGGCGAGCAGCAGCGTGTCACCGCCACCGATCTGCGGGTTGGCCGAACCGAGCTGCGACGCCAGGAAGTAGCCGCCTGCGCCGGCCAACAGTGCGCACACGATGAAGGCGGACATCCGGATGCGGGTGACATTGATACCGGCGCGCCGCGCGGCTTCCTGATTTCCGCCCACGGCGTAGAGGTGTCGGCCCCACGCCGTTCGGGTGAGCGCGAACGTGGTGCCGAGCAGAATGATCAGGACCAGCGGCGCCGCGTAGGGGCACGCCGATGATCTTCTTCGGTGAGGTCGAGAACGCCCGGTTGCGTGACAGGAGGCCGACGAATGCGAATGACCCGACGGCCACGGCAGCAATCTTGAGCGCGGCGACATTGACGGGATTGGTTTCGGGTGAACGCAGGGACTTGCGCAATACCGACCAGGCGAAGAAGGCGACAGCAACAACAGCGAACGCCCACGAAAGGCCGACGCTCATGTTCGAGTTCTCGATGGCGATGACGGACTTGTTCTCGATGCCGACCGACCCGCCTTCCGTGGTGATCAGCAGCACGATGCCTTGAAAGGATAAGAAGTTGGCGAGGGTCACGACGAAGGAGGGCACACCGACTTTCGCCACGAAAAAGCCGGTCCACAGCCCCATCGCGGCGCCGACCACGGCGGTGAAGGCGATCGTTGCCGGCAGAGACCAGTTCGCCTGCAGTCGCGTTGCCAACACTGCGGCAACGACCCCTGCGGTGAACCCTGCGCCGAGGTCGATCTCACCGAGGAGCAGCACGAAGGAGACGGCCATCGAAATGACGATGATCGGGGCAGCCTGTTGCAGGAGGTTGCCGAAGTTGCGGACGCTCAGGAAGGTGTCGCTACGGGCGAGACCGAAGACCAGGGTGAGCACGCCGATCCCGAGCATGGCTGGAATCGGTCCAAGATCACCGGAACGGAGCTTGGAGATGTAGTTCCGCCACGTCGTGGCGAGGGTGTGGCGCTCGGAATCGAGCGAGAAGTCCGATGCTGCGGTCGACGGCGTTCCCGAATCGGTGCTCATGCTCATGCTCCTGCCTCGCGAGCGGTCGCAGGCTGGAGGCCGATGGAGCCCGAACGACCCGAGGTGATCAGCTGGACGAGTTGCTCTCTGTTGGTGTCCTTCGCCATGACCTCCGCCGCCATGCGGCCCAGGTACATGACCGCAACACGGTCGGAGACCTCAAGCACCTCGTTCATGTTGTGGCTGATGATCACGACGCCAAGACCCTTGTCGGCGAGGTTGCGCACCAGGCTCAGCACCTCTTTGGTCTGAGCGACACCGAGAGCCGCCGTCGGCTCGTCGAGGAGCACGACCTTGGAGTTCCACAGCACGGCTTTGGCGATCGCCACCGTTTGCCGCTGGCCACCGGAGAGCGACGACACGGCCTGCCGCACGCTCTTCACCGTGCGGACCGAAAGCGACGCAAGCGTGTCGCGGGCGAGTTGCTCCATCGTAGGTTCGTCGAGGAGGAAACCCTTCTTGCGCTCACGGCCGAGGAAGAGGTTCTGCACGATGTCGAGGTTGTCGCACAGCGCTAGGTCCTGGTACACGACCTCGATGCCAAGGGCGGCAGCGTCCTTCGGCCCGTGGATCGTGACGGGCCGGCCCTCGAAGGCGAACGATCCGGCGTCGGCTCCGTAGATCCCGGTCACGCACTTCACAAGGGTTGACTTGCCGGCACCGTTGTCGCCGACGAGGGCGGTGACCTGACCGGGGTAGACGGCGAAGTCGACGTCGTGGAGCACATGCACCGCTCCGAAGCTCTTGTTGATCCCCGCTAGCTGCAGGATCGCTTTCGTGTCACTCACGATGGTGGTGTCCCCCTCGGACGCTGGCTCAGACTTGGGTGGTTCGGTGCAGCGTGACTGCTCGGCGTCTGTTCTAGCGCCATTCGGCTGGCGCGTGCATGGCATCCGAAGCGGTTGGGGTGGGCGGCTCACGCTCGGACGATGCGGACGTCGTCGAGGGAGTACGGGGTCCCCGCATCTCCAACGCCGTACCAGAAATCGACGTCGGTGATCTGTCCACCGGTGATCCCGAGGGCGGCGAGATCGATGGTGACCTTCGACCATGCGTTGGCCGGGACCTGACCCCCGAGCAACGTGCTGATCGGCAACGAACCGCGCGCCGTCGATCCGTCGAAGAACTGGATCGTCAGCGACTGATTCCCGGTGGTGCCTCCGTGGATCCAGAACTCCAGCTTCGTCGGTGCGCTCAAGGCAAGGGGAGTCCGGAGGTTGAAGACGACTGCGGTCCACGGTGACGTGGTGACGGCCAGTGCCCGTATGCCGACCTTCACGGGATTAGTGGAGGCCGGGTTGTTCGGTGCCCACGACCAGTTGTTGGCGTCGACGAAGGCATCGGCGTAGAGCGTGCGTATCGTCGAACCCGCGGGCGGGAGTGTGGTGGTCGTCGTGGTGGTGCTCGTTGTCGTGGTGGTCGTGATCGGCGCGATCGTCGTGGTGGTCGTGGCGGGGACCGTTGTGGTGGTCGTGGCGGAAGGTGCAGTCGTTGTCGTCGGCGGCATAAGCGTCGATC
>JANOHI010000088.1:0-4150 GCA_031406385.1 Acidimicrobiia bacterium | reverse complement strand
CCTTTACTCCGCCTTCGTCATTGTGGAGGAGCACGAACGCGATGTCGTACCAGTCCTTCGGCTTGCGCCGCGAATGAGCAGCGGCGGCCTTCGCAAGCAGAAACCCTGCGAGCCCGGTGATGTTGACTTCGACGAGGTGTTGGGTGTCGCCGATGCGTGCACGGAGTTCGTGGATCTCGATGTCTCGTGTCGCAAATCCAGTTCCACGAAGGTTCGCTGCACCGAGGTTGTCGCACTCGTTGAACACGATCGTTGACGGCGCGGGTTGGTCGTCGAGATCGGCGAGGAGTTCGAACTTTACGACCGTCTTGGTTTGGGTTGTGTCGGCAACCCATCTCCAGACCCGGTCAGCGTCGGGTTGAAACTCGGCGTTTCGAAGGGCGTTTTCAAGTTTGCGAGTATTGACCGCGCCGCATGCGATTTCGAGGTTGACCTGGACATCGACGTCTGTTGTGCCTGCGTGGCTGTATCCGCTTTCGGCGCAGAGGAGTTCGGGAACAAGTCCTCCGATAACGACGAATTCGGGACGTGCGCCGTAGTGATGCACGACCCGTACGAGGGCCGCTTCCGCTGCCGCGCGGGCGGCACGTGATCGGCTGGGTTCATCGGGCATGGGAGACCTCTCGGAGATGTTCGGCAGCTTCTTCTCCGCGGACGCCGGCACCGCGGACGTCGACATAAACCCGTGGCCACGGCGCAACTCGAATGTCTTCGACGATCGTGGATAGGTGGTGCACGGACGTTGTCGGGAAGGGTCGCAAGGTGAGGCGCCCTCCATCGATTGGCTTCAGACCGACACGCGCTGCAGTCGCTGCCAGCGCGGGGATAGTTGTCTCGTTGACGTAGATGGTGGCCGTGGTGACGTTGGTAACCAGTGGTGCGATGAGCGCTGCAGCAACAGCTCCAGTAGTTGCCCAATCGATGCCGAGATCGTCGAATTGTCGACCGAGGTCGCGTGTGCAGCTGATCGAGTCTCGCCATGTCACACCAACAGCGATCCATTCGGGCGGGTTCAATTTTGGTGCGGCAGCAGCGTACGCGTTGAGGAGCGCGTCGGGATCGGCGACGCGTCGCGCAGAACCACGCCCACGCGACGCGTCGGAGCGGAGGAGACCAAGATCGGTCAACGTTCGTAGTGCGTTCGTGCAGCTGCCCGTTGAAAGGTGGGTTGCCTGTTGCATTTCGGAGACGGTGGCCGGCGTTTTGAGCAGGAGTGCTTCGGTCACAGCGACGACGGACGGTGTCCAACGTGGATCACGAGGCGATGGCGAGTTCACAGACCCGGAGCGTGACACCAGAATCGATCCGATTGCGATTTCGGCGTTGCCGAGTTCGTCGACCCAGCCAATCCCGGCCGCGTCAAGCGCGAGGCGCGCCCCGGGAGACATGCGTCGCGCCGCGACGATGTCGGGCTTTTCTCTGGAGTCGCCAATGACGCCTTCGATGTCACGCCGCCACCCCTCGCCACCCCACACCAGACGGAGTCGTCGACCCGCCACCTTGACTGACAGAGTCGGGCCGAGCGACCGAAGGACGACGAGATGAATCGATGCGGGTAGCGCGGTACGAAGCGCTGTCTCGGCACGGCCCGCGCCAGAGTCCGGAATTGTTCGAACGGTCGACATGAATACCTCAACCGAAGACTATACCTCACTGTGCCACTGAAGTATCTAAGCGAACGATGGTCCAAGTGGGGGCGTCGACGGAACGCGCATTCGGCGCGACTGCGAGCCTCTCTCGCCAACACAGCAAGGTCGTGGCGAACGCGAATAGTAAGCGCGCGTACGTAGACCGCTCTACGAACTGCCTGGACTGGGGTGTATTTGGTGGACAAAACGTGGATACAGGAGCACGTAACCGCAGGTCGTGGACTGGCTGGACAGTCATCCTCACGTTGCCAAGGTGAGGGTCGCGGGTTCGAATCCCGTCTTCCGCTCCAACGAAACCCCCTGCTGAGCAGGGGGTTTTTGCTTTTCTGGTGGCGCAAGCCGGCGATCGGTTGTTCGTCATGGCAGTTTGCCCGTTTGCCCATGCCGTGCCCATGCCGTGCCCATGGGTTGGGGCTCAAGTGCGTCCGGGGTTTGCGTTGTGACTGGGCTTGGGAGCGGGGGGGAATCTCGGCCTCGCTGCCGGCTATTGACGGGTGGGACGCGTTGTGAAGTCGCGGTGATTGAATTCCGGCGGCGCGCCGTCGGAATCCTCACGCCTTGCCGCAACCGCTCGATAATGCTACTGTTATTGTCGTGCCTCCTCGGGAATGGTCGGTTGAGTTCCATCCGTCCTGTCATGTGTGGGCGGACTTGCTCGATCAGCTCGATGCCGAGGCACTGCTCGCTGCCGTCCGGGTCCTCCGGTCCGAAGGTCCGATGTTGGGTCGACCGCTGGTCGACACGGTCACGTCGAGTCGTCATCCGAACATGAAGGAATTGCGACCGGATCGACCGGACGCACCGAAATACGAGTGTTGTTCGCGTTCGATCGTCAACGAAAAGCAATCCTGCTGCTTGGTGGAGATAAGAGCCGTGATTGGCGTGGCTGGTACCGGGCCAATATTCCGATCGCCGATGACTTGTTCGACGAACACCAACATGCAATCAAAGCCGCTACCGAGAAGTCGACAAGAAAGGGAAAGCGATCATGAGTTTGAAAAATTGGGAAGAAAGGGTCCTCAGTGTCGATGGCGCAGCAAAGCGTGTTACCGAGATCGAGGATGAACTTCGTCTTGCTGCAGGTCTCACGGCGTTGCGTGAACGTGCCGGTGTAACGCAACGGGAGCTTGCCGATCACATGGGCGTGTCGCAACCACGGATCGTTGCAATCGAGAAGTCCAGAAACGTGACGATCGAAGTGCTCGACGCGTATGTAAGCGCGCTTGGTGGTCGGCTCGAAGTATCGGTCGTGCGAGCAGGACGTCGCACTCGGTTGCTCGGTGAGTCGACCACATCGCGGGATGACTCTGCGAAACCTGCTTCGTTTAACGCGTTAAACCATCGTTCCAGGAAACGGACTGACTCTGCGGAATCAGCGGAAAAGCCGACGGGAAAGACCCTGCTCAGCGGAACCAAAGGACGCAAACCTACCGATGTCATAGCCTTGCCAAGGTGAGGGTCGCGGGTTCGAATCCCGTCTTCCGCTCCGAGAGAACCCCCTGCTGAGCAGGGGGTTCTTCCTTTTGGGGTGGTGAAGCGGGTTTCAGGTTTGCCCATCGCCGCCCATCTCCTGCCGATCTGCCACTCCCCGAACAGGGCCCAGGCAGGCCGGAAGGGCGGTCGAGGCCTCGCTCATGACCGGATCGATTCGTGAACGGGGCTCAACTGTTGGGAGATGCGGGTCTTCCTGGGGACGGACCCGCTCACAGAGAAAGCGCTACGCCACCCGCACGATGCGTGGCAGCCGGGCGGCGGCGCAGGGCGAATTGGTAGAGTTGCCGCGGTGGCCAATGTCGCTCCGACGGTGGAGGCGCGTTCGTCGATGTCGGATCTGTTGGAGCGGTGGTTCGCGGCGGCGAATGCCTCACCGCCGACGTCTGTCCCGTCTGGTGGGCGGGTGCCGAGCCCGGATGGGGTGCAGCGACTGTTGAACGGCACGGCTGTGTTGGGCGGCCAACCCAACGTGCACGAGGACATGAGACGCTCCGACTGTCGATGATCAGAAGGCTCAGGTTCCTCGCTGGTCGGGTGCCGTGGCTTTGGCGGCTAGATCAGACCGTGGCTATGTCCAGCCGCGGCGGGCGAGCTCGGAGCGGAGGGCGATCAGTGAGCGGGTGGCGCCCATGCCGCCGTGAGGGTTCTCTGGTTGGTAGAGCGTGGCGAGGTCTGCCGCGTACTCCTGCGTGATGCCCAGTTGTGCGGCGAGGTGGTATGCGCCGCCCAGCGAGGCCGGGAGCCGACCGGGCCCGGCGGACAGCAGCAGACGTCGAGCGGTGTCGTCGTCGTGTTGATGGTGGGCGAGCGTTGCCAGCACGATCATGGCGTCGTTGGATTCGGCGGGCCAGACGCCCGTGGCCGCCCGCACAGCGAAGCGTCGCACGAACGTCATGGCGGTTTCGGTGTCGCCGAGCGCGAGGTGAGCGAGCGCCCGTACCTGGGTGCCGTCGAGGAACGGCAGGTCGAACTCCCCGAGTTGTACCACCGTGGCGAGCGCGTGTTCG
>JANOHI010000086.1:0-9078 GCA_031406385.1 Acidimicrobiia bacterium | reverse complement strand
GAAGGCCCGAGCGCGGACCGGTATCCTCGGGGACTTGTCTTCCGCTCCCCACGCCACGGTTCTCGTTGTCGACTTCGGCGCGCAATACGCCCAGCTGATCGCCCGCCGTATCCGCGAGGCGAACGTCTTCTCCGAGATCGTGCCGCACACCATTTCTGCATCCGAGATGGCCGATCGCCAGCCGGTGGCGATTGTGCTGTCAGGCGGCCCGGCATCGGTCCATGTCGACGGGGCGCCGTCGCTCGACCCGGCGATCTACGACCTCGGCATTCCGATCCTCGGGATTTGCTACGGCGCCCAGCTCATCGCTCAGCAGCTCCCGGGAGGCTCGGTGGCCAACACCGGGAGGGGCGAGTACGGCCGCACGATCGTCACCACGATCGGCGATGGCGGAGTGTTACTACGCGCGATTCCGAAGGAGCAGACCACCTGGATGAGTCACTTCGACTCCATTCAGACCCTGCCTGACGGTTTCGTTGCGACCGCCTCAACGGGCGAGATCCCGATCGCCGCAATGGAATGCCTCGAACGCCGAATCGTCGGCGTGCAGTTCCATCCTGAGGTCGTGCACTCCGAGCACGGGCAGAAGATCCTCAAGGCCTTTCTCTACGAAGTCGCTGGGCTTGAACCCACCTGGACGAACGCCAACATCATCGAGGAGCAGGTGGAGAAGATACGCGCACAGACGAAGGGCGAGAAGGTGCTCTGTGCCCTCAGCGGCGGTGTCGACTCCGCTGTTGCCGCGGCGCTCGTGTACCGGGCTATCGGCGATCGCCTTACGTGCGTCTACGTCGACACCGGCCTCATGCGCGAAGGCGAAAGCGTGCAGATAGAGGAGACCTTCGTGGGTCACTTCGGCGTGGAACTCGTCCACGTAAATGCCGCCCAACGCTTCTATGCCCTGCTCAACGACGTCGCCGATCCGGAGCGCAAGCGGAAGATCATCGGCGAAACCTTCATCCGGGTGTTCGAGGAGGAGGCCCGCAGGCTCTCGGCCGACGGATGCAAGTTCCTCGTCCAGGGAACGCTGTATCCCGATGTCATCGAGTCGGGCAGTGGCCATGCTTCCACGATCAAGAGCCATCACAACGTTGGTGGACTTCCCGACGATATGGACTTCGAACTCGTCGAACCACTCCGCGATCTGTTCAAGGACGAGGTGCGAGCCGTCGGAACCGCCCTTGGGCTCCCCGACGAAATCGTCTGGCGTCAGCCCTTCCCCGGCCCGGGCCTCGCCGTGCGCATTGTCGGCACGATCACCGAGGAGCGCGTCCGCATCGTACGGGCGGCCGACGCCATCGTGCGCGCTGAAGTTGCGGCGGCTGGCCTGGAGCGCGAGATCTGGCAAGCGTTCGCTGTGCTGCCGGTGATCCGCAGCGTCGGGGTAATGGGCGACGAGCGCACCTACGCCTACCCGATCGTGCTGCGCGCCGTGACGAGCGACGACGCTATGACCGCGGACTGGGCCCGCCTCCCCTACGACCTCGTCGACACGATTTCGCGACGCATCGTCAACGAGGTCAAAGGTGTGAACCGAGTCGTCCTCGACGTCACCTCGAAGCCACCAGGCACGATCGAATGGGAATAGCACCCCGCTAGGCCTCCGGGCGTAGGGTGCGTCGGATGTACACATGGGATGACAACTGGCTGGCCTCGCTCGTCGAGGAACCGATCGAACCGGACCTACCGATCGTCGACCCCCATCATCACCTGTGGGAACGAGAAGGTATGTCTACCTATCTTCTCGCTGATCTCCACGCCGACACCGGCGCTGGGCACAACGTGGAGGCCACGGTCTTCATGGAGTGTGCGTGGGGCTACCGCACGGAAGGCCCCGAACACCTTCGCCCGGTCGGCGAAACCGAAACGCTGGCCGCCGACGCGGCGGCGAGCCGTCTGGCCCATCGAGCGGACGGGAAGCCGGCTGCGGTCATCAAGGGCATCGTGAGCTTCGCCGACATGATGCTCGGCGACTCCGTCGATGAGGTCTTGGAAGCCCATGAGGTGGCGGGGCAGGGTCTGTTCCGCGGCATCCGCCACGCCACAGCCCATGATCCCGATCCGTCGATCCGACGGACGCACACGCGGCCCACTCGGCAGATCATGGCGGAGCCGGCCTTCCGGGCTGGCGTGCGGCGGCTCGCCGCGAGAGGCCACTCCTTCGACGCGTGGTTGTACCACCGCCAGATCCCGGAGTACACCGCGCTTGCCCGCGCCGTGCCCGAAGGAACATTCGTCCTCGACCACTTGGGTGGGATACTCGGGGTCGGCCCGTATGAAGGTATGCGCGCAGATGTTCTTGCGCAATGGCGACTGGATATCGCGGAGCTTGCCGGTTGCCCGAACGTCAACCTCAAGGTGGGTGGTATCGGCATGGTGATCTTCGGCCTCGGGTTCGAGCACCGACCGGTGGCCCCGTCGAGTCAGGATCTCGTTGACGCCTGGGGTGGACCGATTACCTACGCAATCGAGCAGTTCGGAGCCGATCGGTGCATGTTCGAGTCGAACTTCCCGGTCGACAAGATGTCGTGCAGTTACGTCACGCTGTGGAACGCGTTCAAGAAGATCGCAGCTGATGCCAGCGCCTCGGACAAGGCCGCGTTGTTCCACGACACGGCGACCCGGGTCTACCGGCTCTGATAGCTGGGCCATTCTGCGCCCGGTGTGCTGGTACGCCGAGTCAACGGCGCGGTCGCACATGTTTGTGGCGGACCCTACCGGATCGGGTTCTTGTACGTGTCGAGGTAGGTGATCTCCTCGATCGGACCGCGGGCGGCCGGCTTGAAGTCGGTGCCCAGCGTGTAGGCCACCGGGAGGAGCCCGGCCTGGCTCATGTGGTCGGGGATGCCGAGCAGTTCGGCGGCCTCTTTCTCGAGGCCGAGGTGGATCGTCGTGTAGCAGCTTCCGAGACCTCGGCTTCGGAGCGCGAGCTGGAAGCTCCACATGGCCGGGATGATGGACCCGAAGAAGCCGGCTGCCTGGCTCACATCGGCCGGCCGACCGATGATGAGCGGAATGACCATCACCGGGACCCGTCCGAGGTTCTCCGCGAGGAAGGTTGCGGAGTCCATGACCCGACTGGTCTGCGTGCCGGCTTCCGCGTTCGCGGCAGCCGTCTTCAGGTACTCGCCGCCGGCGCGATTGTAGATATCGGCCAGAGCGGTCTTCTTGGCCTCGTCGCGGACGATCATCCATCGCCATCCCTGCCGGTTCGATCCGGTCGGCGCTTGCACGGCAAGGCGAAGGCAGTCGAGGAGCACGTCGTCGGGCACCAGCTTGTCGAAGTCGAGGCGCTTGCGGACCGCCCGGGTGGTCGAGAGCAGCGCGTCGGTCTGGTCGAGATCGAAGTCCATGCGGTCAGCCTCCCTCATCCGTCGATCACGATGCCAACGCGGCGAGACGGGAGCAACTGCCTGCAAGACTTCGCTGCAATGAGCGGTGTGGAGCAATCGGTCGATTCGGCCACGGGTACAGCGTTCGATCACCGTGGCGAGCGTCGGCTCTCCGCCCGAGAATCGTTCGTCTGGTATTCGATCGCGGCGATTTCCTACGTCGGTGCCGGGACCTGGCAGAAGGTGCTGCTCACCTGGTTCATCGGTCCTGCCTGGCTGGTCGTAACTCTGACGTTCGGTCCCCGCGTCTGGGACCGGCTCCGCGGGCGAAATCGTATGCGAGCGGAAGAAGTGTCCCAATGAGTTGGGCGGCGCACGAGTTCGAGACGTACGCGCCGTTTGATGGTTGTGGCGCATGAGTTGGGCGGCGCACCAGTTCGAGACCTACGCGGTTATGGCGCACCTGCCCAAGAAGATGCGCGGCAAGGTCAGCTACTTCGCGGTGTACCTCGGCGACTTCATGCCCGATTTCCTCGCCAAGTTCTGGGTCTACGGCATCACGATCAACGGCAAGCGCTACGGCGCGAGCATTCCGGAGCGTTGGCACCGCGGTTGGCCGGGCATGGGCTTCACCCACACGCTCGGCTTCGGCATCGTCCTTACCCTGGTGCTGTGGTTCTGGAAACGCAACCGGGCATGGGCCGTCGGGTTCGTCCTCGGCTACGCCGCCCATGCGCTCACGGATGTGAACGACAGCGTTGGCACGATGCTGCTGTTTCCGTTCAGCACGCTGAACTGGACGGTCGAAACGTGGGCGTACGCGGCCACCAAAGCGGGCGGGAAGTACTTCGACGCAGCGGCCTACTACTCGTCACTCGGTCTCGTCATGGATCTGTTCTGGCTCGGCGTGGTGCTCGCATCGTGGCGTTGCCTCACCCGCGACTACTGGCGCACCCAGATCGTTCCTGCCGACGCTCGACTGTGGGCGAAGCTCGGCCGTTGGATTCCCGAACGTGGATTGCTCGCGCTGTATCGCGCCACGTTCTTCTTCGGGGTGTGCCGCATGGTCGGCTGGAATCTGTATGCGCACGTCTTTGCCACGCCGACGATCAACGGTGTGAAGCGGCGCGGCTACCCGTTTGACCTCTCGTGGACCGGGCCGTGGTGGACGCAGGCCAAGTCACTCCCGCACGTGCATCCGATGATCGTGATGCCGGTGGTGATCACCATGCTGATCACGCTCTACTGGACGCTCGGGAAGTTGTGGGACCGCATGGGCGCGGCCGAGCGTACGCGGAACTCGGCGTAGTTGGGGGTTGCGTTGCTCCGAGAGCAACGCAGACTGCAAACTCCCTAGGCGAATCGGCGGCGCCGGGCCGGACGCGGGACGAGCCAACCGAAGGCGAACGGTTTGCGTTGCGGCGCGGTCGTCCAGGTGGCGGCCGTGTCGACGGCCTCCTGGCCGAGGATCTCGACAGCGTCGAGATCCAGCGAACGGAGGAATGAGACGGTGTGGGCCAGCTCACCGAGCTCGTCATACGGGGCGACCAGGCCGAGGTCGGCGAGGAAGTCCTGGGCGGGGCGCTTGAGCAGCACCGAAGCGCCGATAACTTGACCGACAACGACTTCCAGCTTCGAGAAGCAGTTCGCGCACATGCCGACAACGCTACGACATCGACCGGAGGACGTGGCGGGGAAGTCCGCCCGGCTCCCGGCCACAAGCGTTCTCTGTCGTTCTCCGTCGGCCGCCGGCACACCGTCCACGAGCATCAGACCGGCGAAGCGTTGCGGCTCGCGAAGCACCGCCTGCAGGCACGTGAGCGCACCGAGTGACTCGCCGGCAAGGACGCACCGTTCGACGCTGAAGTGGTCGAGCACCCCGAAGAGATCGTCGACGAGCGCTTCCGGGGTGATCGTGTCGGCCGGAAACGTGCTCGCGCCGGACCCACGATGGTCGTAGCTGACGCAGCGCCATCGTTCCTGCATCAGCATGAACGGGTCTTGCCAGAGTTCCCAGCTGCCGACCCAACCGCCGTGCGCCACCAAGTCGACCGGACCGCTTCCGAACGACACGGCGTTGAGCCGGTGGCCGTCGATTTGAATGAACATCGGCGGATGGTACGGCAGAACGTCAGGTCACGAGGAGCGCATCGGCTTGACCGACTGCCAGCGTGATGCCCTCTTCCATACCCATCTTCACCAGCTCCTGCATCGCTTCGAGCGACGCGAACGTGGTCGTGATGACCATGACCGTCCGGCCGTTCGCATCGAGGTCGAGAGTGACCTGAGCATGCGTGGTCGGAAGATCCGGATTCGGCGCGCCGGCTTCGTCGGCGAATCCGTCTTCGAAGTCGAACGCGCGCGGAGCATCAACGGCTCCGACGCGCCACCACCCGTGGAACCGGTCGCCCTCGGGCCCGGTCATGAAATAGGTGACCCGACCGCCTGCGACGAGCGTGTGCTCGACGACTGTTGCGGGATGGGTCGGCGGCCCCCACCAGCGTTCGAGCTTTCGCGGGTCGGCCCAGAGCTGCCAGACCGCTTCGAGGGTGGCATCGAACTCGGCGGTGACGATCATCGCCAGGGCTTGTTCATCCTTGAGGACGCTCTTCACGGTCATGTCGGATCTCCTTGGTTGGGTTCGGGGTGGTCGGGTTCGGCGAGGATCTCGCCCATGCGGTCGATCCGGGCACGCCAGATCTCCTCGAATTGCGAGAGAAGCGCTGTCGCGTCGCGCACCGCGGCGATGTTCCCGCTGACGAGTTGCTCACGCCCTTGGCGCCGTTTTCTGACCAGGTCGGCGCGTTCCAGGATCGCCACATGCTTCTGCACAGCGGCGAAGCTCATCGGGTACCGACGGGCGAGAGAGGACACGGAGTGTTCGCCTTGCAGCACGTGCGTCACGATGTCGCGGCGTGTCGAGTCGGCCAACGCGTGGAGCACGCGATCTGCCCGCCTCACCTTCCGCTGATCTACAACCATATGGTTGTAGGATACGTGTGGGGCGCGACGAATGCAAGCGAAGGCCTGGCGCCGTTTGGCTCCGCGATCTGAACATCGAGCTGTGGCCCTACGAACCCTTGGCGGACCGGGTTTGGGAACTGCGCGCCAACCTCACCTCGTACGACGCGTCCTCTGTCGCCCTGGCCGAGTTGCTCGCTGCACCGGTCGGCACCGTGGACAAGCGCATCGCCGCCACGAAGCGTCTTCGTTGCGCGGTCATCAGCCCACCGGGCGTCTGATCGGCTAGCAGTCGGGATGTCGCACACCTGCCGGTAGCCTCGGGTGGGTCATGTCGGAGTTCCGCTCGCTGTTCGCCACCGCTGCCGATGCGGCGAAGAAGGCTCCCATGCGAACCTCTGCCGACGGGTTCGACGAAGACCGCCCTCCCCTGACCGACGACGATGCCCACGGCCTCGCCGACGAGTCGCCTCCACCGGTCGAAGACCTCCTGGCCAGAGCAGAGCGTCTCGCCAAGCGGGTGATGGGCGAGGAGGCCGCCGACCGTCGGCGCCGTCGCATCGACGTGACGGAGCTTCTGGCCGGGCTCAACCCCAACCAGCGCGACGCCGTGGTCCACCCGGGCGGTCCGTTGCTCGTTGTGGCCGGAGCCGGTTCGGGCAAGACGAAGGTGCTCACCAGCCGCATCGCGTGGCTGATCGGCGAGGCTGGGATTTCCCCCTTCGAGATCCTTGCGATCACCTTCACCAACAAGGCCGCCGACGAGATGCGTCACCGGGTCGGCGCCCTCGTCGGCCCCGTCGCCGAGAAGATGTGGGTGTCGACCTTCCACTCCGCGTGCGTGCGGATCCTCCGCCGCGATGCCCATCGGCTTGGCTACGGACAGTCCTTCACCATCTACGACCAGTCCGACGCCGTGCGTCTCGTCCAATACGTGCTGCGCGACCTCAACGTCGACCCGAAGAAGTTCGCACCGCGCGCCGTTCACGCCACGATCAGCGCGGCGAAGAACGATCTCGTCGACGCCGAGACGTTCCGAGCGAGAGCCTCGAACATCTATGAGCGCAAGATCGGTGAGATCTACACCGAGTATCAACGCCGACTCCTCGCCGCCAGTGCGATGGACTTCGACGACCTGCTGGTGCAGACCGTCCGTCTTCTCCAGACCGAACCCGAAGTGCTCGACCACTACCGCAGGCGCTTCAAGCATCTCCTCGTCGACGAGTACCAGGACACCAACCGCGCCCAGAACGAGCTCGTCCTCCTCCTCGGGGCTACGCACCGCAACGTCACCGTGGTCGGCGACTCGGACCAATGCCTGCTCCCGGGAACGCTTGTCCGCACCGATGGAGCGGACCTGGCCATCGAATCAGTCCGTGTCGCCGACAACGTTCAATCGTGCGTCGGTGTTCGAGCAAGCGTCGATGCAACCGTCGTAGTTGCGAAAGCATCGCACTACTCCGGCCCCCTCGTATCGGTCATCGCCGGCTCGCGACAACTGTGCGGCACACCCCATCACGTGCTTCCGGTTGACACCGACCTGCCGGTGGATGTGCACGTGGTCTATCTCATGTATCGAGCCGATCGGGGCTGGAGGATCGGTCGAACGTCTGCGGTGCGCTCGGACAGCGGAGGAGTGCGAACGAACGGGTTGAAGGTCCGAATGGGGCAGGAGCAGGCAGATGGTGCGTGGATCCTCAAGACATGTCCGTCATTGAGCGAAGCGGCATTCTGTGAGGCATGGTTTGCCGCTGAGTTCGGTCTGCCGACGATGTGCTTCCACGCAGTGGGCCGCTCCGGACTTGCGTTTGATGACGCCTCGATTGTCCGCCTCTTTGAGAGCCTCGACACGGCGACGAGAGCAAAGGAACTGCTTGGTTCGTTGCTGCTCAGCGAAAGCCATCCCCACTACAGGCCGCAGAACGGTCTGCGCCGACAGACGCTGAACCTCACGATGTTCTCCGATGTCCGGTCGAATCGTGGCTACCACCGGATTCAATGGTCCTCGAATCGAACAGACGTCGCGCTGCGGTTGCGTGATGCCGGCTTCAACGTGCGGCCGGGCAAAGGCATCGGCAGCTCGAGATTCGAGACCTCTCGAGCCGACTATCGAGAAGCTCTCGCACTCGCACGGGACGCAGCGGACGCAGCAGGACTGGACCTTCGCCAGCGCATTGCTGTTGAGGGAAAGGTCTACGAGTTGCTGCCACTCGGCAGCGTCCATCCGGGGATGAGTGTGCTGACCGACGATGGGTCGGGGATGTTCGTGTCAACGCGCGTCGATGCCGTCGAGCGCAGCCACTACGCGGGGCCGGTGCACGACCTGGAAGTTGATCAAGCGCACACATACGTTGCGAATGGATTCCTGGTCCACAACTCCATCTATCGCTTTCGCGGGGCCGACATCCGCAACATCCTCGAGTTCGAGGAGGCCTTCGGCGATGCCACGGTCGTGATCCTCGACCAGAACTACCGCTCGTCGCAGAACATCCTCGACGCCGCGAACTCGGTGATCTCGAACAACTTGGGCCGCAAGCCGAAGGAGTTGTGGACCGCCGCCGGGCCCGGTCTCCCGATCACTCGCTACCACGCCGAGGATGAACGCGACGAGGCCGGGTGGATCGTGCGGGAGATGGCGCGACTCCACGCGACCGACGGGTTCAAGTGGAGCGACATGGCGGTCTTCTACCGCACCAACGCGTCGAGTCGTGTGGGCGATAAGCCGGCAACTGTTGCGGAAGGATTATACACGATCTCAGCGCCGTTCAGTCCCAGTATTCTTGCT